>JAJDNJ010000020.1 GCA_022340705.1 Betaproteobacteria bacterium | reverse complement strand
GACGGCGCCATGGAAACCAGCAACAGACCACGGCTGCACCCGCTGATCGCGGCGGCGGCCATCTCCGTCATCACGGTATCGGCCGCGGGCGTCGGCGCGCTCACCGGGTGGCTGCCGCGCACGAGCGCCTCGAGCACCGTGCCGAGCGCCACGACCGCGCCCGCGCCGACCGTTCCCGCCGCAACCGCGGCCAACGAATCGGCGGCCGCAGCCACCCAAACCAGCGTGACGCCGCCGGCGGGCGCGCCGACCGCGGCGCCGGTGACCACACCGGCGAGTGCAACGCCTGCGCTGAAGCGCCGCAAGCCTGCGGTCGTCCGGACGCGCGCGCCGATCGAGGAACGCCCGATCGAGGATCCGGTTGTGGTGCGCGACTACGGGCCGTCAAGCGCGCCGGCGCCGCTGCCGCGGGTGGCCGCCGCAGCCAACCTCGGCACGATCGAAGCGGTGCAGGAAATCGCGCAACCCGGTGAGGGCACCGGCCTCGGTGCGATCGCTGGCGGTGTGCTCGGCGGCGTGCTCGGAAGCCAGTTCGGCCACGGCAACGGCAGGAAGGTTCTCACCGTGGCCGGGGCCGCGGGCGGCGCCTATGCCGGACACCAGGTCGAAAAGCAGGCGCGCGCGACGAAGCGCTGGGAAATCACCGTGCGCATGGACAACGGTGCGCTGCGCACTCTGTCGACCGACAGCGCCCCGGTCTGGCGCGCGGGCGACCGCGTGCGTGTGATCAACGACCGCCTCGAGGCGGTCTGAGCGCAGTCCGGCTCAGGGCCCCTGCCATTCGAACGGGGCGTAATGCCCATTACGCCCCGTGTTGTCCCAGTTCCAGCCATGGTCCCGGTAGCTGCCGCGCTTGGCGAGCGCGGCCGCGAGCCGGCGCGACACGAAATGGCGCACGTTGTCGATCCACGATTCGGTCTGCGGCGTGGTCCCTTGGATGCCCTCAATCTCGACGTCGAGCACCTCGGGAATCCGCGCCCAGCGCCGGCGGCCGTCGATCCCGAATTCGATCGGCACGACGCGCGCCGGTAGCCATTCACCGACGGCCGCCGCAAGTCGCGCCATCACGCCACCCGCCTTGCCCGTGAAGATGCGCTCGAGCGCCGCGCGCTGCTCGGCGCTTGCACCCGCATCGAGATAGAGGGCAACGCGCCAGTTGCCTTCGCCCATCGCGCCCGGCGTGTACGCCGCGAGCGCGACGTGCGTGCCACCGAGCGCAGTCGCTCCCGCGTACCCCGCGTCGATACGGAACACCAGGGGCACGTCACAGTGTCCCTCGGTCGGGCGTGCCATTGCGCCACCGCGCTCGTTACGTGGCCCGAGCAGGCAGGGGCAGAGCGACTCGCAGTTGCAGTTCTCCAGGTATTCGCCCTTCAGCCACCACGCATCGGCCATATCCGTGTTCTCCTCCTCGCGACGCCGGGAGTTTAGCGCCACAGCGCCGGACTCGGCGCTACACGCGCAGCAGAACAAGCCCGCCGAGCACCAGCAGGGTGCCCAGCATGCGGCGCACCGTCAACCGCTCGCCGAGAAACAGCGCACCGATCAGCGCGGCGAATACTACCGAGGTTTCGCGCAGCGCGGCGACGAGCGCCACGGGCGCCTGCGTCATCGCCCAAAGTGCAGTGCCGTAGGCACCGATCGTGAACGCGCCCCCCAGCACCGCCTGTATACCGTGCTGGCGCAGGTAGGCGAACAGCCGTTGGCCGTGGCCGCCGATGCCCAAGGAGAGCTGCACCACGCTGTTACCGAGAAAAAACCAGAGCGCATAGCCGACGGGCGCGCCGGATAGCCGTACGCCGCGCGCGTCGATGAGCGTGTAGCAGGCGATGACCGCAGCGTTGCCGAGCGCGAAGGCAAACGCGCGCCGCTGCGCAAGCGCTGCCCCGCGCGGAGCACTGGCGAATCCGACGACGGCCGCACAGATGAGGACCACCGCGAACCACTCAGTCCAGGGCAGGCTCTCCGCGAACAGCAGAAGGCCCGCGATTGCGACCAGTGCCGGTGCGGTACCGCGCATCAGGGGGTAAGCGAACGAGAGATCGCCCCAGCGGTAGGCACCCGCGAGCAGCCAGAAGTAGGCGATGTGCACGACCACCGACGCCACGATCCAGGGCCAGGACGCCGGCGCCGGCGCCGGCACGAACGGCACCAGCACGAGCGCAATTATTCCGCGTGCCAGCGCCTGGCCGATCGTGGCAAGCGTCTTGTCCGCGCTCGCCTTGAGCAGCGCGTTCCACGTCGCATGCAGAACGGCGGCCGCGAGCACCGCAAGCATGACCAGCGGCGATATTTCCATCGGCGCAGTCTAGCAACGCCTTAGAATGACGAGCTTTCGCGATGCCCGGAGCGTCCGTTTTCTCTACGCACCCCGCGCTGCGCGGCGTTGCGCTGATGATTGCCGCCGTCGGCGTGTTCGCGCTGCTCGACGCCACCGGCAAGTATCTCGCGCAATCCTACCCGGTGCCGGGCATCGTCTGGGCGCGCTACGCGGTCAATCTCGGGCTGCTGGTCGGCTGGTTTGTCGCGCGCGGGCTGCTGCGCCGAATGCGCACAGCGCGCCTCGGCGTGCAGTCGCTGCGCGGGCTGATGCTCGGCTCGGCGACGCTGCTTTATATGACGGCGCTCTCGCAGATGCCGATGGCCGACGCCGCGGCGATCGGGTTCGTCATGCCGCTGATTGCCGCCGTGCTCGCGGTGCCGATGTTGAACGAGCGGCTCGACGGACCGCGTCTGCTCGCCGTGCTCGCCGGGCTCGGCGGCGCGGTCGTGATCGTGCGCCCGGGTTTTTCGGTGTTCACGCCCTACGCGCTGCTCCCGATCGGCATGGCGGTGTGCAACGCGCTCTACCAGATTCTCACGCGCAAGCTCGCCGGCGTCGAGCATCCGATGACGTCGCTCTTCTGGGGCGCGCTGATCGGCACGCTGCTGTACACGCCGTTTCTGCCGGCGAGCGGGGAGATGCCGCGCGAGGCGCTGGACTGGGTCCTGTTCGGCCTGATGGGCGTGTTCGGACTGGTCGGGCATCTGCTGCTCATTCGCGCCTACGATTTCGCGAGCGCGTCTCTGCTCGTGCCGATGCATTACAGCCAGCTGGTCTGGGTCATCCTCCTCGGCTATCTCGTGTTCGACGATTTCCCTGATGGCTGGTCGCTCGTCGGCATGGCGATCATCGTCGTCTCTGGTCTCTACCTGGTGAATCGTCAGCGACTTGCCGTCTCGCGCAGCTGAAGCGCAGGGCCGCCGGCGCGCTCAGCGTCGCTTGCGCGCCGCGAGAAAGCCCTCGATCAACCGGTTTGGCACCCCGTCGCGGTAGCTCTGGGCGAGCGCTTCGATGCTCTCTGCGATCCCTTCGGAAAGCGGGCGCTCGTCCCAGAATGCAAGCAGGCGTTTTTGCTCGCGCACGGCCTGCGGGTCCATTTCGCCGATCGCCGCGAGCGTGGCGTTCACCTCGGCGTCGAGCGCCTCTGCTGGAACGACGCACTCGACCAGTCCCCAGTCAAGCGCGGTACGTGCGTCGATGTTCCGCCCGGTGAGCAGAAACCATGCGGCGCGTCCGCGCCCGAGCATGCGCGGCAGCAGCGCGGCCTCGACCACCGACGGGATCCCGAAGCGCACCTCCGGCATGCCGAACATCGCGTCCTCGGAGGCCACGCGAATATCGCAGGAAGCCGCCAGCTCGAGCCCAGCGCCGAGCGCGTAGCCGCGCACCCGGGCGATCACCGGCGCCGGACAGCGGCGCACCGCATCGCAGGCCTCGTGCACCTTGGTGATGAAGCGTCGGCCGGAATCGACGTCGAGCGCGCCGAGTTCGGCCAGGTCGGCGCCTCCGGCGAACGCCCGGTCGCCTGCGCCCGTCAGAACGACGGCGCGCGGCGGGTCCGCCGCGAAGGACTCGAAGGTCGCGCGCAGCGCTTCGAGCAGTGCGCTACCGAGCGCGTTCGCCCGACCCGGGTTGTCGATGACGACGCGCGCCAAGTCTCCGCTGCGCTCCGACCGGATCCGGGCCACCGCGTCCGCCATTACACGCCCCTCCGGCGCGGTGCTATGCTGGCCGGGCGATGCCCAAGGCGACCTGGAACGGCGCACTGCTCGCCGAAGCCGACGCGGATGCGGTTCAGCTGGTGGAAGGCAACGTCTACTTCCCTCCCGAGTCGGTCGACCACAGCTATCTGCGCGAGTCGAAGACCGAAACCTGGTGCTCGTGGAAGGGAACCGCGAGCTACTACGACGTGGTCGTCGACGGCGAGGTCAATCGCGACGCGGCGTGGTTCTACGCCGCGCCGAAGCCTGAGGCTGCGCATCTCGGCGGCTACATCGCGTTCTGGAAGGGCGTGCTGGTGGACGCCGAATCCTGATCACGCCCTACTGCAGCCGCTCGAAAATGGCCGCGATTCCCTGCCCGCCTCCGATGCACATGGTCACTAGCGCGTAGCGCTTCTGCGTGCGCTGCAGCTCGTAGAGCGCCTTAACCGTCAGGATCGCGCCGGTCGCCCCGATCGGATGGCCGAGCGCCACGGCGCCGCCGTTCGGATTCACCTTCTTCGGGTCGAGACCGAGATCCTTGGTGACCGCCATCGCCTGGACCGCAAAGGCCTCGTT
Organism: Betaproteobacteria bacterium; assembly: GCA_022340705.1. GTDB lineage: Bacteria > Pseudomonadota > Gammaproteobacteria > Burkholderiales > SG8-39 > SG8-39. Next base: position 14,227 of record JAJDNJ010000020.1, on the reverse strand, counting down.
CGACTCGATGACGTCCATGTCGGCCGGCTTGAGCCCGGTCTTTTCGAAGATCCGCTTCACGGCCGGAATCGGACCGAGCCCCATGACCTGCGGCTCGACCCCTGCGTGCGCGTAGCCGAGCATGCGCGCGATCGGCTTCACGCCTGCCTTCGCGGCCGCCTGGGCTTCCATGAGCAAGACCGCCGCGCCGGCGTCGTTGATGCCCGAGGCGTTGCCGGCCGTAACCGTGCCGTCCTTCTTGAACACCGCGCGCAGCTTGGCCAGGTCTTCGGCCTTGGCGTCCTTGCGCACGTGCTCGTCGGTCGTGAACTGCTCGGTGCCCTTCCGCGTCTTGAGCTCGATCGGCACGATCTGGCTCTTAAAACGCCCCTCTGCAATGGCGCGCGCGGCGCGGTGATGCGACTCGAGCGCGAAAGCGTCCTGCGCCTCGCGCGTGAAGCCGTATTTCGCGGCAATGTTTTCCGCCGTCACGCCCATGTGCCCATGGCCGAACGGGTCGTGCAGCGCCGCGGTCATTGCGTCGACCACCGAGGCATCGCCCATGCGCTGACCCCAGCGGCCGGCCGGCAGAAAATAGGCCGCACGACTCATGCTCTCGGCACCTCCGCCCACGGCCACATCCACGTCGCCGAGTAGAATGTGCTGCGCCGCGGAGACGATCGCCTGCAGCCCAGAGCCGCACAATCGGTTCACCGTCAGGCAGGGGGTGCCGACCGGCACACCCGCGTCGATGGCCGCGACGCGTGACAGGTACATGTCGCGTGCTTCGCCGTGAATGACGCTGCCCATGACGACATGGCCCAAGGTTGCCGGGTCAACCTTGCCGCGCGACAGCGCTTCCTTGATTGCGAGGGCGCCCAGTTGCGTCGCCGGCACTTCCTTCAGCCCGCCGCCGTAGTCGCCGATCGCCGTGCGCGCTCCCGAAACCACCACCACCTCTCGCGTGCTCATACCCGTCTCCCATACAAATCATGCTCGTCCGAGCGTTCGATCCGGACGTCGACGAAATCGCCGAGCCGCCCCCCTTCAAAGTGCACCACACCGTCGATCTCCGGTGCATCGGCCGCCGAACGCCCGACTCCGGGCGCATCGACCAGAACGCGTTCGACGCGCCCCCGCTTGCGCGCCAGGCGCGCGGCGCTGATGCCTGCCTGCGTGCGCATCAGCCGTTCCCGGCGCGCCTCCTTGACCGCGTCCGGCACGGCGTCAGGGTAGGCGTTTGCCGCCGCGCCGTCGACCGGCGAATAGGCGAAACAGCCGACTCGGTCGAGCTGCGCCGCTTCGAGAAACTCGAGCAGATCCTCGAACTCCCGTTCGGTTTCGCCCGGGAATCCGACGATGAAGGTGCTGCGCAGCGTGATTTCGGGGCACAGCGCGCGCCAGGCCTGGATCCGCGCGAGCACATTCTCCGCGTTCGCCGGGCGCTTCATCCGACGCAGAATGCGCGGGCTCGCGTGCTGAAACGGAACGTCGAGATACGGCAGGATGCCGCCGCCGCTCATCAGCGGGACCACCGCGTCCACACTTGGGTACGGGTACACATAGTGCAGACGCACCCAGGCACCCGCGGATTGCGCCAGCTCGCCGAGCGCGCGACAGAGCTCGAGCATGCGCGTCTTGATCGGCCGGCCCCGCCAGAACCCGGTCCGGTATTTGACGTCGACGCCGTAGGCACTCGTGTCCTGGGCGATGACGAGCAGCTCGCGGGTACCCGCGCGCAGAAGCGTCTCCGCTTCGGCGAGCACCTCGCCGATCGGACGCGAGACGAGGTCGCCGCGCATCGACGGGATGATGCAGAAGGTGCAGCGGTGATTGCAGCCCTCGGAGATCTTGAGATAGGCGATGTGGCGCGGCGTGAGCTTGATGCCCTGCGGCGGCACCAGGTCCACGAACGGGTCGTGCGGCCTGGGCAGCTGCGCGTGCACCGCCTCCATGACCGCGGCGAGGTCATGCGGTCCGGTCACCGCTAGCACGTTCGGATGCGCTGTCTGTACGATGCCCGCCTGCGCGCCGAGGCATCCGGTGACGATGACCTTGCCGTTGCGCTCGAGCGCCTCGCCGATCGCGTCGAGCGACTCCGCCTTGGCGGCGTCGATGAAGCCGCAGGTGTTGACGATGACCAGATCGGCGCCCTCGTAGCTGGCCGAGGTCGCGTAGCCCTCAGCACGCAGCTGGGTCAGGATGCGCTCGGAGTCGACCAGCGCCTTCGGGCAGCCAAGCGACACGAAGCCGATCGTGGCCTCAGCCTGACGCGCGCGAGCCGGGCGCCCACGCTTTGCCGCTGCGCCTGCGCGCAGCGCCTTGGCGACCACTACTCCTTCTTCTCGGGCTCGCCCTTGTCGGGGGACTCGCCCTTGGGCATTCCGGGCATCGTAAAGCCGGCGAGCATGTTGCGTGCCTGGCTCTGCATCTGATCCTGGAACTGCGCGAACGCCTTCTGGCTTTGCTCCATGTAGGCCTGCATCAGGCTCTGCATGGCGGGGCCCTGCAGATTCATGAACTGCGCCCAGAGCTCGTTTGAGGCGCGCGAATTGTCACCGTACAGGCGCTGCGACTGGTCCTGCATCGCCTTGTGCATGTCCTGGAATGCCTTCAGATTCTTTTCCAAATATCCGCCCATGAAGCCCTGCATCGCGTTTCCATAGGACCGGATCATCTGGGACAGCAGATCGGAGGAGAACATTGGCATGCCACCCGACTCCTCCTCCAGGATGATCTGCAGCAGAATTTGACGGGTTAGGTCCTCGCTCGTCTTGGCATCGATCACCTGAAAGTCTTCGTGGCCCAAGACCATCTGCTTGACGTCGGCGAGCGTGATGTAACTCGACGTCTTGGTGTCGTACAGACGCCGGTTCGGGTATTTCTTGATCAGTCTCACCTGTTGCTCCATGAGGACCTCGCGTAGGGCTCGCCGGGTCGGGCGCGCCTCAGAACATGTGCTGGCCGCCGTTGATCGAAATATTCGCGCCGGTGACGAATGCCGCCTCTTCCGAGCACAAATAGATGATCAGACCCGCGACCTCCTCCGGCTTGCCGAGCCGGCCAACCGGAATCTGCGGCAGGATCTTCGAATCGAGGATGTCTTTTGGAATCGCCGTGACCATTTTGGTACCGATGTAACCAGGCGAAATCGTGTTGATCGTCACGTTCTTGCGCGCGACCTCGAGCGCGAGCGCCTTGGTGAATCCATGGATCCCGGCCTTCGCCGCGGAATAGTTGGTCTGCCCGAACGCGCCTTTTTGTCCGTTGACTGACGACACGTTGATCACCCGACCCCAGCCACGATCGACCATGCCGTCCATCACTTGCTTGGTCATGTTGAAGCACGAGTCGAGATTGGTCCGCATGACGGCATCCCAGTCCGCCTTCGACATCTTCTTGAACGTCATGTCGCGAGTGATGCCGGCATTGTTGACCAGGATGTCGATCTGCCCCGATTCCTTCACGATCTGTGCGCACTTGACCGCGCAGTCGTCGAAATCCGCGACGTCGACCGGGTACGCCGCAAACGAGTAGCCCTGCTGCTTCATCTCTTCCAGCCACGACTTCCACTTGGTGTTCGACGGGGAGTAGGTCACCACGACCCGGTAGCCCGCATCGGCCATCTTGGTCGAAATCGACTCGCCCAAGCCACCCATACCTCCCGTCACGACCGCCAGTTTGTGCTCCGACATATCCCCCCTCCTCCTCCAGCTCAGGTGCGCAACGCCGTGCGTCACGGCGTCGCGGTCAGTCTACACCATCACATCATGTGCATTCCGCCGTTCACCGAGATGTTTGCGCCGGTGATGTAGCCGGCCTCCTCCGACGCGAGAAACGCGACCGTCGCCGCAATCTCCTCCGGTCGCGCGAGCCGCCCCATCGGGATCGACGCGACGATCTGCGCACGCACTTCGGGACGAATCGCCATCACCATGTCCGTTTCAACGTAACCCGGCGATACCGTGTTCACGGTCACGCCCTTGCGTACCACTTCCTGCGCCAGCGCCTTGGCAAAACCCGCCATCCCCGCCTTCGCCGCCGAGTAGTTGGTCTGGCCGAATTGTCCCTTGATCGCGTTGACCGACGAGATGTTGACGATGCGCCCCCATCCGCGCTCGGTCATACCGTCGATCACCTGACGCGTGACGTTGAAAACGCTGTTCAGGTTGGTGTTGATCACCGAAAGCCATTCGCGCTCGGTCATGCGCTTGAAGATCGCATCGCGCGTGATCCCGGCATTGTTGACCAGGATGTCGACCGGACCGACGACTGAACGCACGTGATAGAACATCTCCGCGCAGGACTCGAAGTCGGCCACATCTCCTTCCGCCGCATGCACCCGATGGCCTTCGGCACGCATCGCGTTCAGCCATTCGGTCTTGCGATCGTAGCCGGGCAGACAACCCGCGATCACCGTATGCCCGAGGCCTGCGAGGCGGCGGCAGATCGCAGTTCCGATGCCGCCCATGCCCCCCGAGACGAAGACGATCCGCGTGGCGACGGCGCGCCCGGAGGCTTCGACCGGACGCTCCATCAGTTCGACGTCATTGCTCATGTTGTTTTCCTTTCCCTGGTTCGGCTGCCCGGGGTTCGCGCTCACCGCTCGACCGCGAGCGCCACGCCCATGCCCCCGCCGATGCACAGCGAGGCGAGGCCCTTCTTCGCGTTGCGCTTTTCCATCTCATGCAAAAGAGTCACCAGAATCCGGCAACCCGAGGCGCCGATCGGATGACCGAGTGCGATCGCGCCGCCGTTGACGTTCACCTTCGAGGTGTCCCAGCCCATCTGCCGGTTCACTGCGATGGCCTGCGCGGCGAACGCTTCATTGATTTCCATCAGATCGATATCCTGCGGCGTCCAGCCGGCGCGCGACAGGCAGCGCTTCGAGGCCGGCACCGGCCCCATGCCCATGTACTTCGGATCGACGCCCGCCGAAGCGAACGCCTTGACGCGCGCAAGCGGTTTCAGGCCAAGCTCCTTGGCCTTGCGCGCCGAGGCGAGAATCACCACGGCCGCGCCATCGTTGATGCCGGATGCGTTGCCCGCGGTCACCGTGCCGTTCTTGTCGAATGCCGGGCGCAGGGCCTTCATCGCCTCGAGGGTCGCGCCGTGACGCGGGTATTCGTCGTCCGCGAAGCTCAGGGTTCCTTTGCGCGTCGTGATCTCGAAGGGAATGATCTCGTTCTTGAACTTGCCGGCCTTCTGAGCCGTCTCTGTCTTCTGCTGACTCGCGACCGCGAATTCGTCCTGTTCCTCGCGCGTCACCGCGTATTCCTTCGCGACGTTCTCCGCGGTGACGCCCATGTGGTACTGGTTGTAGACGTCCCACAGGCCGTCGACGATCATTGTGTCGATCATCTTGGCATCGCCCATGCGGAATCCCTCGCGTGAGCCCATCAGGGCGTGCGGCGCCGTGCTCATCGATTCCTGCCCCCCGGCGACGACGATCTCCGAATCGCCGTTGGCAATCGACTGCGCGCCGAGCATCGCGGCCTTCAGGCCCGAGCCGCAGACCTTGTTGATCGTCATGGCGGGCACCATGTCGGGCAGCCCGGCGTGGATCGCAGCCTGGCGCGCCGGATTCTGACCGGTGCCAGCGGCGAGCACCTGTCCCATGATGACCTCGGAGACCTGCTCGGGGGCGATGCCCGAGCGCTCGAGGACTTTTCGAATCACATGCGCCCCGAGATCGGCAGCCGGCGTCTTGCCCAGCGTCCCGCCGAACTTTCCAATGGCCGTCCGACCGGCCCCGACAATCAGAATATCGTCCATCGTTAGACTCCTTTTCCAGGTGAGAGCGCCGCAGGCGCCCGTTCCTTCACGTAGCGACCGGGTGCGGCCTCAATCGCCTTGTACTTCGCATTTCCCGGCTTCGCCGGCGCGCGGCGCTCGCCGCCGCGGTGCGCCGCAAGCCAATCGCGCCAGGCCGGCCACCAGCTGCCCGGACGCGACTCCGCGTTTTCCAGCCAGGCCTCGGGCGCCTCGGGATATTGCGCACCGCTGGCGCCGACCCAGTAGCTGCGTCGCTGTTTGTCGGGCGGATTGATGACGCCCGCGACGTGCCCGCTCGCGCCAAGCATGAAGGTCTTTTCGCCGCCCAGCAGATGCACCGAACGGTAGGCTGCACGCCAGGGCACGATGTGGTCCTCGCGCGTCGCCAGGATGAAGTGCGGCATCTGCACCTTGCCCAAATCGACGGGCACGCCGCAGTTCACGACCGCGCCGGGCACGCGCAGGCGGTTCTCGAGGTAGGTATCGCGCACGTACTGGCAGTACATCGGCCCGGGTAGATTGGTGCTGTCCGAGTTCCAGTACAGCAGGTCGAAGGCGGCCGGCTCCGAACCCATCAAATAGTTGTTGACCACATACGGCCAGACGAGATCGTTCGCGCGCAGGCTCGAGAAGACGAAAGCCAGTTCGGCGCCCGGCAGCAGGCCGCCGCGGCCGATCGCCGCCTCGCGCGTGGCCAGGCTCGCGGGATCGACGAACAGGCCGATCTGACCGGGCTCGGCGAAATCGAGCATGGTGGTCAGCCAGGTCGCGCTCGCGACGAGCGGCTCGTTGCGCTCGGCAAGCACCGCAAGCCCTGCGCCGAGCAGCGTGCCGCCGACGCAAAAACCCAGCGCGTTCACGCGATCGGCTCGGGTGATCGCGCGCGCGACACGCAGCGCGGTGAAAACGCCCTCTTCGAGGTAATCGTCCCAGCCGAGGTGGCCAAGCTCAGGACCCACATTGCGCCAGGACAGCATGAATACCGTGTGGCCTGAGTCGACCGCATAGCGCACGAACGAGTTTTCGGGCTGCAGATCGAGGATGTAGTACTTGTTGATGCACGGCGGCACCATCACCAGTGGTCGCTTGGCCACCTTCGCCGTCGTCGGCGTGTACTGGATAAGCTGAATCAGCGCGTTCTCAAAAACCACCTGTCCCGGCGTGGTCGCGAGGTTGCGCCCGACCTCGAACACAGATTCATTGGTCTGGCTGATACGCCCTTTGCGTGCGTCACCGATCAGGTTGGCGAGGCCGCGCGCCAGGCTCTCCCCGCCGCTGTCGAGCGCCTCGCGCAGCGCGTCCGGGTTCGTGGCGACGAAGTTCGCCGGACACATGGCGTCGATCCATTGCTTCGCCGCGAATCGCAGCCGCGCCCTGGCCGCATCATCGGCTTCGACCTGCTCGACGGCCTGCATGATGTAGCGCGCGGTGAGCAGGTAGGACTGCTTGAGATAGCTGTAGTAGGGATTGTCACGCCACGCAGCGGATGCGAAGCGCCGGTCACCGGGTTCCGCTCTCGCATCCGAATCGCCACGCCCGCCGGAGAGCAGCGAGCGCCAGAGCGCCGCCTGACGCTCCAGGTACTCGCGGTTCAGCGCCGGCGCGCCGCGCGCAAGCTGCTCCAGCCAGGCACCCTGCGCGCCCGCGCCGCGGCCTTCGGGTTGCGCCATCGGCAGGAGCGCCATCCAGCCGCGCGCGATCTCGTCGCTCGCCTGAGCGATGGCCGCAAACACGGCTTCAGGGGAATCGGTTGTGGTCGCGTCGTTCATCGAGCCTGACGATGCCGCTGACCAGCCCCCACGCGTTCGAAATCGTACGCTGCGTCGCAACGCGAGCGGCAAAAACGCTTTCTAGTCAGCAAGATCTCCGGCAAACCTGTGCATTTTGCGTCGCACAAACGGGCGCCGTCAATGGCCGGTCCCCGGGACCGCCAGATATCACTTAACCAAATGATTTTTATGGAACTTTGGCGCCCTGGGGCCGGTCGGTTTCCAGCCACACGAGCGCCGCCATACGACCCGTGATGCGGTCACGCCGAAAAGAGAAAAAGCGCTCGGTCTCCGAATAGGTACAGAAACCGCCGCCCCCGACCTGGCGCACGCCGCACGCGGACAGTCGCTGGCGCGCGAGCGCATACAGGTCGGCGAGCCAGTGTCCTGGGCGCGTCGGAACAAACGCGCTGGCGGCCGCGGCGTCGTGCACGAGAAAGGCCGCGCGGACTTCGTCGCCCACTTCGTACACCTTCGGCCCGATCGCCGGTCCGAGCCAGGCCACGAGACGCGTCGGCGCGCAGGGAAACGCGGCCACCGTGGACTCGATCACACCGCTTGCCAGTCCGCGCCAGCCGGCATGCGCCACACCGACTGCCTCTCCGCGCTCGTCGGCGAGCAAAACCGGCAAACAATCGGCCACTAGAACCGCGCACACCCTATGCGGCCGCGTTGTCACGCTCGCGTCGGCCTCGTGCTCCGCGGCCGCAACCTGCTCGGCGAAGAGCACGTTGCGGCCATGGACCTGCCTAAGCCAGAGGGGTTCGGCGGGAAGCAGCGCGCGCAGGCGCCGGCGGTTTTCCAGCACCGCGTCGACCTCGTCGCCGCAGCGCAATCCGAGATTCAGCGCGGCATGGGCGCCGCCGCTCACGCCGCCCGCACGCGTGGTCACCAGCGCGCGCACCGCCGCGGGCACGTTCCAGTCCGGCACGATGGGGCGCAGCGTCATGGTTCAGGCGCGGCGCAGCGCGGCGATCAACCGCCTCATGTCGGACGGCAGCGGTGCACGCCAGCTCACCGGCTTTGCGCTGCGCGGATGCGCGAGCGACAGTTCGCGCGCGTGCAGCGCTTGACGCGGGAATACGAGGCGCGTCGACGCGCCGCGCCGGTAGACCGGATCGCCGACGACCGGATGTCCGATGTATTGCAAATGCACGCGAATCTGGTGCGTGCGGCCGGTCTCCAGCCGGCACTCGACGAGGGCCGCAGCGGCGAATCGCTCGATCACGCGATAGTGCGTGCGCGCTTCGCGTCCACGGCGCGTCACCGCCATGCGCGTGCGCGAGCGCGCGTCGCGCCCGATCGGCTGGTCGATCATGCCGCCCGCGCCCGGCACGCCGTGCACGACGGCAAGGTAGACGCGGCGCATCGACCGCTCGGCCAGTTGTCGCACGAGCGCGGTCTGCGCCTCGAGCGTCTTGGCGACCACGAGCAATCCACTGGTATCGCGATCCAACCGGTGCACGATGCCGGCGCGTGGCAGTCCAGCGAGCTGCGGCGCATGCGCGAGCAAGGCATTGAGCAGCGTGCCGTGATGCACGCCGGCGCCCGGGTGCACGACCAGCCCGGCGGGCTTGTCGATGACGAGCAGGTCAGCGTCTTCGTACACGATCTTGAGAGGAATGCGTTCGGCCTGAGGTGCGGCCTCTGCGGGGAGCTGCGGCAGCGCAAGGCGCACTTCCTCGCCACCGGCGACCGGCTGGCGCGCGCTCGCCGCCTGCCGGTCGACCAGAATTGCCCCGTCGCGCAGCCAGCCTTGGAGCCGGGTACGTGAGTACTGCGGGAACAAACGCGCGAGCGCCTGATCCAAGCGAAGCCCAGCGAGCGCGGCCGGCACGACCGCGCGGAGCGCTTTCCCGGCGTCCGCGCGAGTACGCGCGCTATAATTTTTTGCTTGTTCGGACCGTAGTCCCATGCGCCCAAGTTTACTCACTGCCCTTGCGCTCGCGACCGCCGTGCTGCTGTCCGCCTGCTCCCTGCTCCCGGATCAGAAGGACGAGTCGGCCGATTGGTCGGCGCAGCGTCTGTACAGCGAGGCCAAGGACCAGATGGCCAGCGCAAACTACACGAAGGCCATCGAATACCTGGAAAAGCTGCAAGCCCGCTATCCCTACGGGCGCTACGCGCAGCAGGCACAGATCGAAATCGCCTACGCGTACTACAAGGACGGCGAGCGGGCCTCGGCGATTGCCGCCTGCGACCGTTTCATCAAGCTCTATCCGAATCATCCGAACGTCGACTATGCCTATTATTTAAAGGGGTTGGTCAACTTCAACGAGAACAAGGGTTTTCTCACCTTGCTGGCAAACCCCGACATGAGCGACCGGGATCCGATCGCGAGCCGCGAGGCCTTTTTCGCGTTCAAGGAAGTGGTCACGCGCTTTCCGGATTCGAAGTACGCGAAGGACGCGGCTGCGCGCATGCGTTATCTGCTGAACGCGCTCGCTTCGTACGAAGTGCACGTCGCGCGTTACTACATGAAACGCGGCGCCTATGTAGCGGCGGCCAACAGAGCCCAGTACGCGATTCGGCACTATCCGCAGGCGCCCGCGATCGAGGAGGCGGTGTACATCCTGATGAGTGCCTACGACGAGCTGGGCATGACCGAGTTGCGCGAGGATGCGAGCCGCATCATGAAAACCAATTTCCCGAACAGCAAATATCTGCAGCCCGGGGGTTACAAGCGCAGGGCGCCGTGGTGGCGGATCTGGGATCCGAATTGGTAGACGCCGTACGGGCGTCTACCAATTCGGGAAAGTCGGTTGCAGGGGAGACCCTATGGTTCTCCCCCGCACCCCCACTCCTCCGTTAGCTCACGACATCGATCTTCTCGTCCGCGATGTAATCGCGGATGACGCTGTCGATGTCGGGGTCGGCGCGGAAACCCATGTCCAGCGCGCGCGGCGTCTTCAGACGGGAAGGCCAGGTCTTGACGATCGCCTGGACGCGTGCGTCCGCCTCGAAGCGGACCCTGCGCGCAACCGAGGCGCCGGCGATGCGGCGCAGCCCCTCGAGCATTTCAGCGACGCTGACCGTGATCCCCGGCAAGTTCACCGTGCGCGTTGTCGGCCAGGCCGAGGCCGCCAGATCATGCGCGTACACAAAAGCCTGCGTCACGCGTTTTGGTGAAAGCAGCCAGACGCCGGTCTCGGGCGCGACCGGGCAGACCGATTCGACGCCATTCAACGGTTCACGAATCACGCCACTTGCAAACGACGATGCCGCGGCGTTCGGCTTGCCTGCGCGCACGACAATCGTCGGCAGACGCAGCGCGCGCCCATCGATGAAGCCCTTGCGTGACATGTCGGCAACGAGATACTCGCCAATGACCTTCTGCGTTCCATACGAGGTCTGCGGCGTCGGCGTTGTCGCGTCGTCGAGCACCGGGGGCAGGTCGCCGCCGAACGCGGCCACCGAGCTGGCAAACACGAACCGCGGCGGACGCGCGCAACGCCGAGCCTGCGCCAGCAGCCGGCGCGTGCCTTCGAGGTTTACCCGGTCGCCGAGGTCGAAATCCGCCTCCGCCGCACCGCTCACCACCGCAGCCAGGTGGAAGATCGCGCCGGTGCCCGGAGTGACGACGCGCTCGATGGTGGTCGCATCGGACACGTCGCCGCGCACGACCTCGAGACGGGCATCCGTTGGCATGCTCTCGGGGTAGGCCGCATCGAGCAGCACGAGATTGGACAGCGATGTTTCGGATCCATCCGGCGCGGCAAGCGCGCCGCGCGCGAGAAGCGCTTTGGCGAGCTTGAGTCCGAGAAATCCGCCACCGCCGGTAATTACGACTCTCATGAGGGCGATTCTCTAATGTCCGTTGCCTGCCGCGCGGCCCGCGCCCGGGCGTCGATTCTAGCCGACGGCTCCGCCGCGAAGAACGCTTCGACATCGCCAATCTCGCGCGTCAGCGGCATGGGTGGCAAGCTCGCCCGGATCTGTCGGCCGTAGCCACGGGTAAACAGGCGCGGGTCGCAGATCATCAGCACACCGCGATCCGAGAAATCGCGGATCAGACGCCCCGCGCCCTGCTTGAGCTGCAACACGGCCATCGGCAGCTGCAACCGGGAGAACGGATTCACGTCTTGCGCGCGCAACGCATCGATGCGGGCAGCCAGCACCGGATCGTCGGGCGGCGCGAACGGAAGCTTGTCGATCACCACGAGAGAGAGCGCCTCGCCACGCACGTCGACGCCTTCCCAGAACGACTGGCTGCCGAGCAGCACGGCGTCGCCCAGCTCCCGAAAGCGACGCAAGAGCTCGCTGCGCGGCGCAGTGCCCTGCACGAGCAGCGGATGACCGATGGACGCATCCTGCAAACGCTCCTGCGCCCTGCGCAGTGCGCGCAGCGACGTGAACAGCAGAAAGGCGCGCCCCCGGCTCGCGCGAATCGCTGCGCGCGCGGCGTCGACCACGGCGTCGGTAAAGTCGGGATCGTTCGGGTTCTCGGGCATTCCGCGCGGCACGTAGAGTCGGGCCTGACGCGCGTAGTCGAACGGGCTCGGCCAGCACACGCTGCGCGCATCGTCGAGTCCCAGCTCACGCGTGAAGTGAGAGAAGTCGCCACCCACCGCGAGCGTCGCCGAGGTAAAGATCCAGGCGCGCGGATGCCCCTCCAGCTGGCGGCGAAAGGGCGCCGCGGCCGACAGCGGCGTGAGATGCAGCTGCATGGCCTGGCTGAACACTTCGACCCAGCGCACGTGCGCGTCGTCCCCGCTCTCCCGAAAACGCGCGATCCGCGCGCGCGCTTCGGCCGAGCGCCGCGCACATCCTGCGACCCCTTCGGAGCGCTCAGCCTGCGCAGCGAGCGACGCATCGAGCGATTCGAGCGCTGCGCTCAATTCGCCGAGCGCGGCGCCGACGCCGGGACGCTGCAGCGCCCGTGACCACGGCAATCGCGCCGCGTCCGCGCCGAATGCCAAACGCAGATCGCGCGCTGCCTTTTCGAGGCCTGCCGCGAGCGCTTCGAGCTCTGGCGAAGCGCCTCCCGCGGCACGCAGCTCGGCGCGTGCGTCGCGTGCGAGCTCGACCAGCTGGCTGCTCGAGAGCGTCTCGCTGAAAAACAGCCGCGCAGTGTCCGGAAGCTGGTGCGCCTCGTCGAAGATCACCGTGTTGCAGGCCGGCAGCAACTCGGCGACTCCTTCGTCGCGCAGCACCACATCGGCAAAGAACAGGTGATGATTGACGATCACGACGTCCGCTTCGAGCGCTTTCTTGCGCGCGCGCATCACGAAACAGTCCCGGTAACGTGGACAGGACTGGCCGAGACAGTTGTCACGCGTCGACGTGGCCTGCGCCCACACGGCAGAATCCTCGGGCACATCGGCGAGCTCGGCGCGGTCTCCGCTCCGGGTCTGCAGCGCGAAGCGTTCGATGCGGTGCAGCTGCGCCGCCTCCTGACGCGTGGCGAGGCGCGCCTCTCCCCGCGCGCGCTCCAGGCGATAAAGGCAGAGGTAGTTCGCGCGCCCTTTGAGCAGCGCCGCGGTCGCGCCGGTGGCGAGCGCCTTGCGCACCGCCGGCACGTCGCGTTCGTACAACTGATCCTGCAGGGTCTTCGTTCCGGTTGAGACGATCACCTTGCCGCCGGAGAGAAATGCCGGCACGAGGTAAGCGAATGTCTTGCCGATGCCGGTGCCAGCCTCGACGACGAGCGTGCCGTTGCCCTCGATCGCGCGCAGGATTGCCTCGGCCAGTTCGAGTTGCTGCGGCCGCAGACCGAATCCTTGGACCGTCGCGGCGAGCGCGCCGTCCGCTGCGAACAGCGGTGTGAGCCTGTGGTCGGGTGCGGGCAGCGCCGCGTCCGTTTCGGACGAGCGCCCGTTCACTGGCCGATCTCGTCGACCCGCAGCCAGATGCGTCTTCCCTGCGTCGCGGACCCCGCGCGGCGTGAGCCGATTCCCTGGGCCGAGCCGGTCGCGGTTTCGTCGACGCCGCCGAGTTCGAACCATTCGCCGAGACGCGCGCTGACAGTGGAAGCCGCGCGCTGCGTTTCGACGGTCTGTGCGCCACCGCGTCCGACCGGTGCACCGAAGGTCTCGCGCTGCGGCGCAATTTCGAGGATCACGCGATCGCCCGCGACGCGCGGGACGACTTCGAAGCCCGTGCGTGCGCTCTGGAAATCGGTGCCCTGGGAGTAGGCTCTGCCATGCGGGGTCACGGTCACGATGCTCTGGCGGATGGGATGCGTTTCGCCGGTGGCGATGAACGCGTGGCCACCTTCCAGGACCTGGATGCGCTGATCGACGCGCTCGTCGGATACCGAGGCGTCTGAGCGCCCCCTGACCGTCACGCTCGAGCGGCTCGAAGGGATCTGCCGGTTGGAGATTGCGACGTCGCCGGAACGCACCGTGCCGCGCACGTCGAGCGCCGAATCGCCTGACTGCCGCGTCGAATCAAAGCGCACCGAGATCATCAGGCGTCGTTGCGGGGTGTCGATGGCGGCGAGCGCACGCCGGATCTCCTCGAGGTTGCCAGGGCTGGTACGCACGAACAGCTGATTGTTCTGGCCGGTGAGCACGCCCCCAGGCTCAACCAGGGGCCGAAGAACCGGGAGTACCTGATCCACCGTGCGGTGGCGCAGCGGAATCACCTCCAGATCTGCCCAAGCCATCGCGCTGAAGACGATCGCGAAGCCAATGAAAACACTTTTAGTGATAGTGAGTATTCGCACTATTTTTGTCCTCGGCCACCCAGTTCTTGGCTAACGC
>JAJDNJ010000296.1 GCA_022340705.1 Betaproteobacteria bacterium | reverse complement strand
CCGAGCGTTTCGGCAACGGCGGCATAGGGCTCCGCCACGAGCGGCAGGCCCGCCTGCGTCGCGCGCACCAGGCGTGCATCGAGCTCGGCAAGCGCTTCGCTCATGCCGCGAGCCTCAGGTCGATGAAGTACTCCGCCTCGCGCGGAAAGTCGTACACGGTCAGGCCGGTCTCGGCCTCGATCGCGCCGATCACGCGCGCGATGCCTGCTGGCGCCGCCGTCGCGAGCACGAACCACATGTTGAACGCGTGATCGCGCGCATAGTTGTGCGCGACCTCGGCATGCGCGTTGACCCGCGCGGCGACGCGCTCGAAATCGTCCTCCGGCACGCACAGCGCGCAGAGAGTGAACGCGCCGCCCATGCGCTCGGCGTCATACAGCGGCCCGAACCGGGTCAGCGTGCCGTTCGCGAGCAGCGCGCCGATGCGCGCGATCAGCGTCGCCTCGTCGGTGCCGAGTTCCGCCGCCGCGGCCGCGAAGGGCCGCGCGCAGAGCGGAAACCCGCCCTGCAGGCGGTTGACGATCGCGCGGTCGAGCTCATCCATCGACCGGCTCCGCGATCGGCGCACCGTAGCGCGCGCCGCGTTGCGTGAAGCAGCGCCGGCTGAAGAGCACCTGGCGCGGGTAGCCGGTGAGCGCTGCGCCCTGCGCGACGCGCTCGAGCGCCGCTTCGACCGCCGCGCGTTCGGTGCCGTGCAGCATGCAGTACAGGTTGAACGGCCAGGCCGGCATGCGCCGCGCGCGGCGGTAGCACAGCGTGACTTCGGGCAGTTGCGCCGCGCGCAGGCCGCAGGCGCGCACGAGATCGTCCGGAACGTCCCAGACCACCATCGCGTTCGCCGCGTAGCCGAGCGGCCGGTGACGAAGCACCGCGCCGAAGCGGCGAATGACGCCAATCTCAAGCCAGGCGCGCAGCGTCTCGATGACCGCGGATTCCGACAGTCCGACCGCGGCGCCGAGCGCCGCGTACGGCGCCTCGATGAGCGGCAGCCCGTCCGCGAGCCGCGCGACCAGCCGTCGCTGCACCGCGCTTAGCGCGAGCGGGACGCCCGCGCTCGCCGCGCCCGCGCGCGGCACCGAGCCGTCGACCAAGTCGAAGCCGAGGTCGATGTGATATTCCTCGATCAGCGGCAGGCGCAGCACCGCCCGCCCGCTCAGCTGCTCGATGCGCGCCAGGGCGTGCTCGAGTGTCTCGGCGTCGGGCGCCGTGGCAACGAACCACAGGTTGAACGCATGCTCACGCTCGTAGTTGTGGTTGACCTCGGGCTGGGCGCTCACCTGGGCCGCAACGCGCTCGAGCGCCGCGGGCGCAACGCGCATCGCGGCGAGCGTGCTCGCGCCGACCGTATTGGGCCGGAACACCGCACCGATGCGCGACACAACCCCGCCCGCTGCGAGGGCGCGATAGCGCTGGAGGACCTGCTCTCCGCCAATCCCGACCTGCTGCGCAATGTGCGCGAACGGGCGCGGCTCGAGCGGAAAATCGCGCTGCCAGCGATTGAGCAGATCGAGCTCGATGGCATCCTGCGGATTCACGCCGCCTCCATTCAGAACCCGGTCATCAGTGCGCGCGCGGTAAAGAAGATGCCGCTCGGATGCGTGGCCGGGATGCGCGCGAGCTCGCCGATCGTCTCGGTGTCGTAGATCACGACCACGTTGTCATCGCGCGACGAGACCCAGACCTGCTCGCCGCGCGGCGTGAATTCGAGGTGCAGCACCGCGCGCCCGGGGCGCAGGTCGCGGATCACCTCGAGCGAGGGCACGTCGACGATCTGCACCACCCCGTTGTCGGGGAACGCGAAGTTCACCCACAGGCGGCGGCCGCCGGGCTGCGCGACGGCGAACACCGGCTGGCCGTGCACCTTGACGCGCCCCGCCTCGCGCCAGGTATCCATGTCCACGACGAGCACCTCGTGCCGGCCGATCGCGGGCAGAAACGCGAGACGACCGGCGACTGCCCAACCGCGCAGGTGCGGCATCTTGTACACGGGCAACGGCTTTTCGCCGCGCCCGTATCCGGAAAGGATCTTGCGCACGCCCTGCTCCGGATGCCATAGGTCGACCAGCGCGAGCCCGTCTTCGCCGTAGAGCCCCGCAACGTAGTAGCGCCCGTTCGGCGTGATGAAGCCGTCGTAGGGTTGGCGGCCAACGCCTAACAGCTTGGTGACGCGCGGATTGCGCGGGTCAGAAGCGTCGACGATCCAGATCTCGCCTGCTTCGAACAGGCTGAACACGAAGCGGTTGCCGGGCGCATCCGCGATACCGACAACCTTGGCGCGCCGCGTCCCGTCGCCGTAGGTCGATGGCACCTCGGACAGCGGCTGGAGCGTCTCGGAGTCGAAGATGCGGATCCCGCCCGGGGTGTAGTTCGCCGCGGCGATGAGGCGCCCGTCCTGCGAGATCGCGCCGCCGATCGCGTTGCCCGACTGGACGATGCGCTCGACCACGCTCGTCGTCAGCAGGTCGACCTTCGACAGTCCGCCGTCGCGCCCGAACACGTAGGCATAGCGCCCATCTCGCGAGAACACGACCGAGGCGTGCGACAGGTCGCCGAGCCCGGGCACGCGGCCGAGCACCGAACGGTGGGTGGTCTCGACCACCAGGACGCTGCCCGCGGTGCGCTCGATCACCACGCCCAGGTCGCCGGTGCCGCGCAGCTCAGCGGTGGGCGCGCAGGCGGCAAGCGCGAGTGCGAAGGCAAAGACGAGCGCCGCGCGCCGCCTCATTCGGGCCATCCCTTCTTCAGCTGCTCGGCGATCCAGCGCGCCTCGGCCTCGCTCAGGAAAGGCCGCCAGGGCGGCATCGGCGTGCCCGGGCGACCGTTGAGGATCACCGACTCGATCAGCTGCACGTCGCGTTCGGCAAGCGCCCCGGGCAGGAGCGACGGGCCGAGCCCGCCCTTCAGGGTATAGCCGTGGCAGGCGCCGCAGTCCTGACGCACCATATTGACCAGCTCGGCACGCCTGGCACCCTCCGGCTCGCCGGCGAGCGCTGTCGAGGCGAGTGCGAGACCCGTCGCGGCGACGACCAGACGCGGGAAAATCATGGATCCCAAGATGCCGCACTGCCCGCAAATCGCACTTAACATAGATCAAAGCCGCGACCCCGAGGCTTGCCTAGGGTCTTGATCCATGTGGAGGAATCCGTAATGAGCACGCGCATCGCGCCTTCCGCGGACCGCGCCTACTTCGCCGCGTTTCTCGACCTGCGCGGCAAGCGCGGCATCGTCGTCGGCGGCGGCGCAGTGGCGGCGCAGAAGGCCGAGGTGCTGCTGCGCTCGGGCGTGCAGCTGACCGTCGTCGCCCCCGAGATCGGCGCACGCCTCGCCGAGCTCACCCTGGTCGGTGCGCTGCGCCACGAGGCGAAGCGCTTCCAGCCCGGCGACCTGGTCGGCGCCGAAATCGTGATCGCGGCGACCGACGATCCCGCGGTGAACGAAGCGGTGTCCGCAGCGGCGAAGGCGCTGCGCGTTCCGGTCAACGTCGCCGACAACGCGGCGCTGTCGACCTTCATCATGCCTTCGGTCATCGACCGGGCGCCGCTGCAGATCGCGATCTCGACCGGCGGCGCCTCCCCGGTGCTGGCGCGCAAGATCCGCGGCATGATCGAATCGCTCGTGCCGTTCGCCTACGGCCGCCTCGCCGCGCTCGCTGCGCGCTTTCGCGCCGCTTCCAAGCGGCACTATCCGGATCCCGCCGCGCGCCGCCGCTTCTGGGAAGACGTCATGGACGGGTCCGTCGGCGAGATGGTGCTCTCCGGGCAAGAGCCCCAGGCGGTGGAAGCGCTCGAGCGCATGCTCGGCGGCGGCGGTGCGAAGAACGAAGCGCCCGCCGGCATGGTGTCCCTGGTCGGCGGCGGTCCCGGCGACCCCGGGCTGCTCACGCTGCGCGCGCTCCAGGTCATGCAGCGCGCCGACATCGTGCTCTACGATCACCTCGTCGCCAAGGCGATTCTCGATCTCGCGCGGCGCGAGGCCGAGCGCGTGTACGTCGGCAAGCAGGCCGACAACCATTCGCTTCCGCAGCAGGAGATCAACGCGCGGATGGTGCAGCTCGCGCGCGAGGGAAAACGCGTCGTGCGTCTGAAGGGCGGCGATCCCTACGTGTTCGGCCGCGGCGGCGAGGAGATCGAGACCCTGGCCGAGGCCGGCGTGCCGTTCGAGGTCGTTCCGGGCGTTACCGCGGCCTGCGGCGCGGCGGCCTACGCCGGGATCCCGCTCACCCACCGCGACTACGCGCATTCCTGCGTGCTCGTCACCGGGCATCTGAAGGACGGCACGCTCGATCTCAACTGGGACGTGATGGCGCGCCCGAAGCAGACCGTGGTGATCTACATGGGCGTGCGCGGGCTCGCGCAGCTCTGCGCGCAGCTCGTCGCGCACGGGCTCGATCGCGACACGCCCGCGGCGCTGGTCGAAAAAGCGACGCTCGACAGCCAGCGCGTGGTCGAGGGCACGCTCGCGACGCTCCCCGAGCGCGCCGCGCGCGAGAACGTCAAGCCGCCGGCGCTCGTCATCGTCGGCGAGGTCGTGCGCCTGCGCGAGCGGCTCGGTTGGTTTTCCCGGAGTCAGACCGCGGCCGAGTTATCCACCGGGGTCTGACCCCGAAACCATGTTCCCGCGTCGGGAATCGCGGCCGTCGCGATTCCCTAATATGGTGCGGCAACACCAATTCTAAGGTAGACCGCGATCCTGCTTTCACTCTAGGCTTGCGCGCATTTCTTACCAGGAGCCATGTTCATGAGAGTTGCAATCCGTAACGCGTACGCGAGCCTCGCCTGCGCGGCCGTCTTTCTATTGCCGACCGTCGACGCGCACAGCGCGTCCGACATTCCCGCGTCTCTTATGACGCCTGACCGCGTCGAGTCGCGCATCGG
>JAJDNJ010000295.1 GCA_022340705.1 Betaproteobacteria bacterium | reverse complement strand
CTCGCCGCCGGCCCCACGCGCACCTACGGACTGATCAAGCGTGCGCTGTACGCGTCGGCTGCGAACAGCCTCGACGCCCAGCTCAATCTCGAGCGCGAGCTGCAGCGCATGGCCGGGCACACCGAGGATTTTCGCGAAGGCGTAAGCGCCTTCAAGGAGAAGCGCAAGGCCCGTTACAAGGGCCATTAATGGAGGAGGCGATCATGCCGGGATTTCCGCTAGAGGCAATCGAAAAGGCGCCGCTCGCCGAGCTGCGCAAGCTGCAGCTGCAGCGCCTGCAGTGGTCGCTGCACCACGCCTACGAGAATGTGGCGCACTACCGCAAGAAGTTCGACGCCGCGGGCGTCAAGCCGGAGGACTGCCGCACGCTCGCCGACCTGCACAAGTTTCCGTTCACGACCAAGGCCGACCTGCGCGAGACCTATCCGTTCGGCATGTTCGCGGTGCCGATGGACAAAATCGTGCGCATCCACGCCTCCTCCGGCACGACGGGCAAGCCCACCGTGGTCGGCTACACGGCAAAGGACATCGACACCTGGACGCATGTCATGGCGCGCTCGATCCGCGCCGCGGGCGCCGAGCCGGGCATGAAGGTGCACGTCGCCTATGGCTATGGGCTGTTCACCGGGGGCTTGGGCGCGCATTACGGCGCCGAACGGCTCGGTCTCGCGGTGATCCCGCTCGGCGGCGGCATGACCGAGCGCCAGGTGCAGCTGATCACCGATTTCAAGCCCGAGATCATCATGGTGACGCCGTCCTACATGCTGGCGATCGCCGACGAGATGGAGCGCCAGGGCATCGACCCGAAGACGAGTTCGCTCAGGATCGGCATCTTCGGCGCCGAGCCCTGGACTAACGAGATGCGCAAGCAGATCGAGGCGCGCACGAGCCTCGCGGCAATCGACATCTACGGCCTGTCCGAGGTGATGGGTCCGGGCGTGGCGCAGGAGTGCGTCGAGACCAAGGACGGGCTCACCATCTGGGAAGACCATTTCCTGCCCGAGATCGTCGATCCGGAGAGCGGCAAACCGCTGCCCGACGGCGAGCAGGGCGAACTGGTGTTCACCTCGCTCAGCAAGGAAGCGCTGCCGGTGATCCGCTATCGCACGCGCGACCTGACGAAGCTGCTGCCGGGAACTGCGCGCACCATGCGCCGCATGGAGAAGATCACCGGACGCTCGGACGACATGCTGATCATCCGCGGGGTGAACGTGTTCCCGTCGCAGATCGAGGAGCTGATCCTCAGGCACGCGGAACTCGCGCCGCACTACGTGCTCGAAGTTTCCAAGGACGGGCCGCTCGATCACCTCTCGGTGCTGATCGAGATGACCACCGAAAACGAAGCCTGGCCCGACGCGCGGAAAAATGCGGCCGCGCAGACATTACAGCACGACATCAAGTCGCTCGTCGGTGTGACCGCCGACGTGCGTGTTGTGCCGATCAGCTCGATCGAACGCTCGATCGGCAAGGCAAAGCGCGTGATCGACAAGCGGCCCAAGGCATGACCGCACGCCCGGCGCTGGTGCCGCCGCGCGATGCGCTCGAAGCCGCGGCGCGCGTCGTACATGCGGCGATGGCGCCGACGCCGCAGTACAGCTGGCCTCTGCTTTCGCGGCGCGTCGGCGCCGAGGTCTGGGTCAAGCACGAGAACCACACGCCGACCGGCGCGTTCAAGGTGCGCGGCGGCCTCGTCCTGCTCGAGCGCCTGAAGCGCGAGCGCCCCGACCTGCCCGGCGTCGTCAGCGCCACGCGCGGCAACCACGGCCAGAGCCTCGCCTACGCCGGGCGGCGCCACGGGGTGCGCACCGTGATCGTCGTGCCACACGGCAACAGCCGCGACAAGAACGCGTCGATGCGCGCCTGGGGCGCGGAGCTGATCGAGCATGGGCGCGACTTCGACGAAGCGCGCCTGCACGCGGCCAAGCTCGCCGCCGAACAGGGGCTCGAATTCATCGGACCGTTCATGCCCGACCTCGTCGCCGGCGTCGGCAGCTACGCGATGGAGCTCTACGCCGGCGCGCCGCCGCTCGATGCCGTCTACGCGCCGATCGGCTGTGGCTCAGGCATCTGCGGGCTGATCGCCTGGCGCGACGCCCTCGGACTCGCCACGCGCATCATCGGCGTCGTTTCGGCGCACGCCGACTGCTACGCGCGCTCGCTCGAGGCCGGACGGCCGATCGAGACCGAATCGGCGAACACTTTTGCCGACGGCATGGCGGTGCGCGTCCCGGTGCCCGAAGCGCTCGAGGCGATCCGCGCCGGTGCCGAGCGCATCGTGCGCGTCAGCGACGACGAGGTGAAAGCCGCGATCCGACATTTCTTCCACGACACCCACAACCTCGTCGAGGGCGCCGGCGCTGCCGCGCTCGCCGCGCTGATGAAGGACCCCGAGCGCAAGGGCGAGCGCTTCGCGGTCATCGCCTCGGGCGGCAATATCGATCGAGAGATGTATCTCGAGGCCCTCGCAGGATAACGGGACAAAAACGGGGTCAGACCCCTGTGGATAAGTCTCGCGACGGCACTGGCCGCCGGACATCGATCTGGTGATGCTGCACCGCGGCCGCTCCTTACCCGCTCCTTGGCCGCTGTGCAGCATCACGCGACACCAGTGCCTTCGCTCTACTCGCCTCAGGCGGCGCTCAACAAATCCCGCTCCCCCCGCTCCAGCGCAAGCAGCGCCTTTTTCCTTCCGAGCCCGCCGGCGTAGCCGGTGAGGCTTCCGTTCGCACCGACCACGCGGTGGCAGGGCACGATGATGCCGATCGGGTTGCGCCCGGTCGCGGCGCCGGCGGCGCGCGCGCTGCCGGGCACGCCGGCGCGGCGCGCGAGCTCGCCGTAGCTGATCGTCTCGCCGTAGCCGATCGTCGAGATCGCCTTCCACACCGCCTTCTGGAACGGCGTGCCGGAAGGTGCGAGCGGCAGGTCGAAGCGCCTGCGCTTGCCGGCGAAGAATTCGGCGAGCTCGCGCTTGGCCCGTGCCAGAACGGGGTGGTGCGGGTCGTGACGCCAGTTCTTCTCGCGCCCGCCGAAGTGCTTCTGTTTCTCGAAATACACACCGCTGAGACCGTCGTCGTCGGCAACGAGAAGCATCCGCCCCTGCGGGCTGTCGTAGGTGTCGTAGCTGCGCATGGCTATTCCTTTCGCAGAGAGTGCCACAGGTGCATGACCGCATACGCGCGCCAGGGCCGCCAGGCTTCGCCCGCGGCGAGCACGCGTTTCGGATCGGAGGTACCGAGCGCTTTCATCACCCCGAGATCGGTGTGCGGAAACGCGTCCGGCCAGGCGAGCGCGCGCATCGCGATGTACTGCGCGGTCCATTCGCCGACACCGGGCAGCGCGCGCAGTTTTTCGAGCGTCGCTTCGATCTCGGCGTTCGGCATGAGCTCGAGCGATCCGTCGGCAACCGCGCGTGCCAGCGCGATCACGCTGCGCGCGCGCGCGGCAGGCATGCCGAGCTTCGCGACGCGCGCGGGCCTGGCATCAGCAACCCGCGCGGCGTTCGGAAATGCGGTGGTCAGGCCGTCGAACGGCGTTGCCAGCGGATCTCCGAACGCGGCCGCGAAGCGCCCTGCGAGCGTGCGCGCCGCCGGCACAGAGATCAGCTGCCCGAGAATCGCGCGCACGGCCACCTCGAAGCCGTCGAATGCGCCCGGCACGCGCAGTCCCGGCTGCGTGCGCGCGAGTGCGCCGAGCGCCTGTGCAACTTCGGCCGGATGGCAAGCAAGGTCCATCAGCGCCTTGACGCGCGAGAGCACCGGCGGCAGCACCTTGGCGAGCGATGCCGACACCGAGACGCGCAGCGCGGCCTTCTTCGTTGAGGGACGCACTTCGAGCCAGCCGAAGTGGTCCGTCCCTTCGAGCGCGACGCGCGCGGTCCGCCGGTAGACGCCCGCGTCGAGCATCTCGACGCCGGAAACGGCGCGCGCCCCGAGGAAGGCGATGAGCGCCGGCCAGTCGTACGGCGGGCGAAAGCCGAGCTCGAATTCGAGGGTGTCGCGCGCCGCCGCGTCGGGTGCCGCGCGGCGCAGCGCGCCGGGTTGCAGGCGGTATTGCGACTTGAACAGCGCATTGAAGCGCCGGATGCTGCCGAAGCCGCTGGCGAAGGCAATCTCGGTCACCGGCAGCGCGGTGTCGGTCAGCAGCCGCTTGGCAAGGAGCAGGCGCTGCGTCTGCGCGAACTCCACAGGGGAGACACCGAACTCTGCGCGGAACGCGCGGCGCAGATGCCGATCGGTGATACCGAGGCGCGCTGCGACAGTCTCCAGACGATCGTCTTCGAGGCTGCGGTCCTCGATCAGGCTGGCCGCGGCCTGTGCGAGGCGCGAGGTCGCGTCGATGCTTGCGTTGCCGGGCGCGAGCTCGGGCCGGCAGCGCAGGCAGGGGCGATAGCCCGCCGATTCGGCGGCCGCGGCGCTCGGATAGAAGCGGCAGTTCTCGCGCCGCGGCGGCTTCACCGTGCACACCGGCCGACAGTAGATCCGGGTCGACGACACCGCGACGAAGAAGCGCCCGTCGAAGCGCGCGTCGCGCGCGCGCATCGCGCGGTAGCAGGTGTGCGGGTCGAGCGTCATGCGCGCAGTATGCGGCGACATTTTGAGGCACGCTAGCCGTTTTCGGACATCGCGACGCAAGGTCCGAAAACGGCTAGCGGAATGCCGATCGCTGGGCGATCATGCGCGCCATGACCGCCGCCGACAGCGCGCGCCTGGTCGCGCTGGCGGCGATCTGGGGCGCCGCGTTCATCTTCCTGCGCGTGGTCGCGCCGGTGCTTGGCCCAGTGTGGACCGCGGAGCTGCGCGTGCTGCTCGGCGGCCTCGCACTGCTCGTCTGGTTTCGGGCGATCGGATTCGATCCGGCATTGCGCAGGCATTGGCGCGCTTATCTCGCGGTCGGCACGATCAACTCTGCGCTGCCGTTCTCGATGTTCGGCTTTGCGGCAATGCACCTGCCGGCCTCGATCATGGCGATCCTCAATTCCACTTCGCCGATGTTCGGCATGCTGTTCGGTGCACTGTTCGCCGGCGAGCGCGTCACCCTGGCGAAGCTTGCCGGCCTGTCTGCCGGCGCTGCCGGCGTCGCGCTCGTGGTGCAGCCGGGCGGCGTCGGGGCAAGCCCGATGTTCGGCTGGGCGATCGCCGCAGCGCTCGGCGCCTGCGCCTGCTACGGCATGACCGGCGTCGTCATCCGGCACTTCGGCAGAGACGCGCCGCCGCGCGGCGTCGCCGCCGGCAACCAGCTCGCCGCTGCGCTCGTGCTGCTGCCGCTGCTGCCGTTCGTTCCGCCAACGGCGGCACCCACGCTGCTCGTCGCAGGCAACATGCTGGCGCTCGCACTGCTCGCGAGCGGCATCGCCTACCTGCTCTACTTTCGCCTGATCGCCGACGTCGGCGCGCTGCGCGCGTTGACCGTGACCTTCCTCATCCCGGTCTTCGGCGCGCTCTGGGGCTGGCTGTTCCTCGGCGAGACGCTGCCCGCGGCGGCCTTCGCCGGTGCCGCGCTGATCATCACGGGTACCGTCCTCGTCACGCGCAGTTGAAACCGCGTCGGCGCGGCTGCGCAATTGATGCACAATCCGGGGCTCTTCGCACCCCGGACATCCGATGGCTGCAGATCCGCAAATTCCGCACAATCCCCACTATCCGCACCTCTTCGCCCCGCTCCAGGCCGGTCATCTCACGCTGCCGAACCGGATCCTGATGGGCTCGATGCACACCGGACTCGAGAGCGCGCCCGGCGGGCACGCCAAGCTCGCCGCGTTCTACGCCGAGCGCGCCGCCGGCGGCACCGCGCTGCTCGTGACCGGTGCGTTCGCGCCGAACATGGACGGCAACCTGAGCCCGGCGCGCGAGACGATGATCGACGCGGCCGACCGCGACGCGCATCGCGTCATCCCCCAGGCGGTGCATGAGGCGGGCGGCAGAATCCTCCTGCAGCTCCTGCACGCCGGGCGCTACAGCAAGCACCAGAATGCGGTTGCGCCTTCGGCGCTGCGCGCGCCGATCAACAAGATCACGCCGCGCGCGATGGAGACCGCCGAGGTTGAGCAGACCGTCGAGGATTTCGTGCGCGGCGCGATGCTCGCGCGCGAGGCCGGATACGACGGCGTCGAGATCATGGGATCGGAGGGCTACCTGATCACGCAGTTCCTCTGCCTGCGCACCAACCAGCGCGACGACGAATGGGGCGGGACGCTCGCGAATCGCATGCGATTTCCGACCGAGATCGTGCGCCGCACGCGCGAGCGCTGTGGAAAAGACTTTCTCATCCAGTACCGCCTGTCGGTGCTCGACCTGGTCGAAGGCGGGCTGACCGGAGACGAGGTCATCACCGTCGCGCGCGCGATCGAAGCCGCCGGCGCCGATATTCTCAACTCGGGCATCGGCTGGCACGAGGCGCGCATCCCGACGATCGCGCACGCCGTGCCGCGCGGTGCCTTCGCCTGGGCGACGGGGCGCGTCAAACAGGCGGTCGGGATCCCTCTCATCGCATCGAACCGGATCAACGCGCCCGAGCTCGCCGAGGAGATCCTCGCGCGCGGCGACGCCGACATGGTCTCGCTCGCGCGCCCGATGCTCGCCGATGCCGAGTTCGCGAACAAGGCGAAGGCGGGTGACCGCGCCGGAATCAACATCTGCTTCGCCTGCAACCAGGCCTGCCTCGACCAGATCTTCGTGCGTGGAATCGCCAACTGCCTGGTCAACCCCCGCGCCGGGCGCGAGACCGAGCTCGTCTACCGGCCGGTGAAAGCGAGTAAGCGTATCGCGGTGGTCGGCGGCGGACCGGCGGGACTGTCCTGCGCGGCGGTCGCCGCCGAGCGCGGGCACGAGGTCACCCTGTACGACCGCGCAGCGGAGCTCGGCGGGCAGTTCAACCTCGCCAAGCTGATCCCGGGCAAACGCGAATTCGGCGAGTCGGTCGCCTACTACGCCGAGCGACTGCGTCGCGCCGGGGTCAAGACCGTGCTCGGCAAGACGCCGGGCGAAGCCGAGCTCGCGGGCTACGACGAGATCGTTCTCGCCACCGGCATCGATCCGCGACGCCCCGACATCGAAGGCATCGATCATCCCAAGGTCGCGGGCTACGTCGACGTGCTCTCGGGGCGCGTCACGCCCGGCCAGCGCGTCGCGATTCTCGGCGCCGGCGGCATCGGCTTCGATGTCGCGCTCTACCTCGCCGAGGGTAGTGGCAAGGCGCAAAGCGATCCCGCGGCGTTCGCGAAACACTGGGGCATCGTCGAAGACGCGGCGAGCGTCGGCGGGCTCGCCGCCGAACCACCGCGCCCGGAGAAACCGACCCACCAGATTACGCTACTCAAGCGCTCGACGACGCCGTTCGGCGCGACCCTGGGGCTGACCACCGGCTGGACGCTGCGCATCGAGCTCGCCCGCGCCGGCGTGCAGATGATCGGCG
The DNA here is from genome assembly GCA_022340705.1 of Betaproteobacteria bacterium. GTDB lineage: Bacteria > Pseudomonadota > Gammaproteobacteria > Burkholderiales > SG8-39 > SG8-39. Next base: position 523 of record JAJDNJ010000295.1, on the reverse strand, counting down.
GGGTGCGCTACGACAAGATCGACGACGCCGGCGTGCACATCGCCGTCGAGGGCGCCGCACGCGTCGTCGAAGCCGATACCGTCGTCGTCTGCGCCGGGCAGGAACCGAACCGCGCGCTCGCCGCCGGGCTCGAAGCGCGCGGCAAGAAGCCGCACCTGATCGGCGGTGCGAAGCTCGCCGCCGAGCTCGATGCCAAACGGGCGATGCTCGAGGGAGCGCAGCTCGCGGCGGCGTTGTAGCAAGCAGACAACAAGCCCGCACGCCTCTCGTCACCGGATATCCATCTCGTGATTCTGTTGCTTCTCGATGCTTCTGCGAGAAGCAACAGAATCACGAGACAAAGCTGACTCCGTTCAGCGTGACAGCTTCGCAAGTGCCGCTGTGTCTCGTGATGCCGCACAGCGGCCATCTGCCGGCCAAGGAGCGGCCGCAGTGCAGCATCACGAGATTGTTCTTTGCTTGCGAGGGTTTCACCGAGAAGTTATCCACAGGGGTCTGACCCCATTTCGTTAAACTGCCGTGA
>JAJDNJ010000294.1 GCA_022340705.1 Betaproteobacteria bacterium | reverse complement strand
TCGCCGGCACGAAGAGCATGTCGCCGGGCTCGATGGGCACGCGCTCCGTGCCACGCACGAAAAATCCGCGCCCGCTCGCCACGACGTACACCTCGTCGCGGTCGTGCGGCGTCTGCGTATCCGCGCCCTTCGGCGCGTAGTAGCGCAGCTCGAGGCTGGCATGGCGCAGAACCTCGACCGAGCGCCGGCCTTCGGGCAGCGGCATGTCCGCCGCCTTGCGCGCGCTGACGTGCCAGTGGCCTTTCATGCCAGCCGGGCGGCGCGCGTCAGGATTTCCATTTAATCGAGCAGCCGATCGAGGCGATCTGGTCCTTCGGCCCCTGCCCGGTGCGCGCGACCTGCAGCATCGCCTCGAAGAGGTCCCGGCGCGCGTTCGGCACCGCGCTGGTGCGCGAGGCATCGAGCCTGCCGCGATACTGCAGCTCGAGATTCGCGTTGAAGCCGAAGAAATCCGGCGTGCACTGCGCATCGTAGGCCTTCGCCACCGCCTGCGTCTCGTCAAATACGTACGGGAAGGAAAACTTCTTCGCCCGCGCCACCCGCTGCATGTTGTCGAACGAATCCTCTGCATACGCTGCAGGGTCGTTCGACATGATCGCGATCGAGCCGATGCCGTGGGTAGCGAGCTCGGCGCAGTCGCGCACGATGCGCTCGAGCACCGCCTTCACGTAGGGGCAGTGGTTGCAGATAAACATGACGAGCAGCCCGTTCGGGCCGCGCGCGCTCGCCAGGCTGTAGCGCTTGCCGTCGACGCCGGGCAGGTCGAAATCGACCGCCTTCCAGCCGAAATCGCAGACCTTGGTTTCTGTAGCGACCATGGGAAAATCGTAGCATGCGCCGCGCGCGGTTTTTCGTCGACCCCCCGCTCGAGACCGATGCCCGGATCGCACTGCCGGAACTCGCGGCGCACCACGCCACGCGCGTGCTGCGCCTGCGAGACGGTGACCCGATCGTCGTGTTCGATGGACGTGGCGGGGAGTACGCGGCCACGATCGCGGGCCTCGACCGGAATGCGGTGCGCGTCGCGGTTGGCGCCTGGCAGGACGTCGAACGCGAATCGCCGCTCGCGATCGCCCTCGCGCAGGGGATCTCCGGCGCCGAACGCATGGATCTGACCGTGCAGAAGGCCGTCGAGCTCGGGGTTGCGGCGATTCAGCCGCTTAGAACCGAGAAGTCCGTCGTCCGTCTCGATGCGCGGCGCACCGCATCGCGCCTTGCGCACTGGCGGCGCATCGTCGTATCGGCCTGCGAGCAATGCGGACGCAATCGCGTGCCCGAGGTGCGCAGCCCGCTTTCCGTCGCGGAGCTGTGCGAAGTAACGCAGGATCAGCGACCGAAATGGCTGCTCGCTCCCGACGCAGCGGTCCGTCTGCGCGACGCGACAGCCGGGCTCGGTGCCGGGTTGCTGCTGGCCGCAGGGCCGGAAGCGGGATTTACCGAAGCGGAAACGCGTTCGCTACTCGACGCCGGCTTCGCGCCGGTACGGCTCGGGCCGCGCATTCTGCGCACGGAGACCGCCGCGCTTGCCGCGATCGCGGCGCTCAATGCAATTGCCGGCGATGGCTAGACCGGGAAAGCTCTAACTGGCCTCACCGTGCCGAACTAAGCAGCGCAACGATCTGCCGATTGCCTTTCGCCTGCGCGATTTCCAGCGCCGTGCGCCCGTCGGCGTCGCGCGCCTCGAGATTGACGCCACGCCCCTCGACGTAGAGCGCGACCGCGAGCGCGTCGTCGCGTTTCACGGCATCGAGAAACTGCCCGGCATCGTAGTAGCGCAGCCCCATCGCGTTCAGTTCCTTGCGCGCAGCAAGGACACGCTCTGCGTCGCGCGTTGCCAGCGGGCGCGGCTGAGCGATCGCGCGCGCATGCTCGCGCCGTGCGAGCGCCAAGATGTCCTGCGCGAGCGCGACGAAGCTTTCGCGCTCCTCGTCGGTCATGTCGCGGGTCATCTCCCCAAGCAGTCCCGCGGCCGCGCGGTTGGCTTCCGGATTGCGTCCGGCAAAGACCTCGTCCATGCGCTTTTCGACGACCTTCGGATCCTCGGATTGCGCGGCGATGCCCACGACAGTGTGCATCAGCGCCAACATGTGGCGAAAGCCGCCCTCGTCATCGGCGCTCGACTCGAAGCCGAGCGCCCCGGTCGGCGCCCAGGCGAGCACGCAGGCCGTCAACACAGCGATCAGTCTCATCACAACCTCCGAAGCGACTCGATATCACCATACTCCGATCCTGCCCCGCGCGCACCAGGACCTCTCTCGCCGACCTCGCGCCAACCCCCTGAATTCGCCTAGAATTTCCGTATCATCGGGAAGCCGACCTCCACCGACAACAAGAACATGGCCACGCAAGCCCATCCCGAAGCCTTCGTCCGCTGGCTGCGCCAGGTCGCGCCCTACGTGCATGCCTTTCGCGGCAGGACTTTTGTCATCGGATTCGGCGGCGAGACGGTGGCCGAGCGCACGCGCTTCGTGCACCTGGTGCACGACATCAACCTGCTCGCGGCGCTCGGTATCCGTCTGGTACTGGTGCACGGCGCGCGGCCGCAGATCGACGCCGAACTGAAGTCGAAGCGTCTGCGCGCCCGCATCGTGAAGGGCATGCGGGTGACCGATTCGGCGGCGCTCACCGCGGTCAAGCACGCCGCCGGCGTGCTGCGCGTCGAGATCGAAGCGCTGCTGTCGCAGGGACTGCCGAATTCACCCATGGCGGGTGCGCATATCCGGGTCGCATCCGGCAACTACATCACCGCGCGGCCGATCGGCGTGGTCGACGGCACCGATTTTCAATATACCGGCCTCGTACGAAGAGTCGACGCGCAGGCGATCGATGCGCGCCTCGACGCCGGTGAGGTGGTGCTGATTCCGCACATCGGCTATTCGCCGACCGGGGAAGTCTTCAATCTGGCCTGGGAGGACGTCGCCGAACGCGTTGCGGTCGCGCTGAAAGCGGACAAGCTTCTGCTGGTCACCGATCGGCTGCCGACCGATCGCAAGGGCGCGGTGCGCGGCGAGCTGACCGCGCGCGAAGCGCAGGCGCTCCTCAAGAAAGGCGACCTCGGTACGGCGACGACGCGCGCAATCGAGCACGCGCTGCGCGCGCTCGACGAAGGCGTTGGGCGCGCGCATCTGGTGTCGCGCCGCACCTGGGGCGCGACGCTGCTCGAGCTGTTTACGCACTGGGGCGTCGGCACCATGCTAACGGCCGACCCGGTCGAGCGGCTGCGCGAGGCGACGATCGAGGATATCGGCGGCGTCATTGCGCTGCTCGAGCCGCTCGAGGCGGACGGCACTCTGGTGAAGCGCAACCGCGAGCTGATCGAGGCGGAGATTCCGAACTTCCTGGTTCTCGAGCACGACGGCGTGATTTTGGGCTGCGCGGCACTGCATCCCTATCCGGACGCAAAGAGCGCGGAATTCGCCTGCCTCGCCGTCGCCGCCGAGCGGCGTGATGCCGGCTACGGCGAGCGTCTGCTCGCAGCCTGCGAAGAGCGCGCCCGGGCGCGGCGCATTCGTAAGCTGTTCGCGCTGACAACGCGCACTGCGCACTGGTTTCTCGACCAGGGCTTCGTCGAGGCGCCGGTTACGGTGTTGCCGGCGCAGCGCCAGGCGCTCTATAACTGGAAGCGCGGCTCGAAGGTGTTCGTCAAGAAGCTGTAGGCGGCGCGGACACGGCGCCGCGCGCGGCAAGCACCTATAATTCGGGCATCAGCATCGGAGTATGTCCCCATGGCACGCATGGTGAAATGCATCAAGCTCGGTCGCGAAGCGGAGGGGCTCGACTTCCCGCCGTACCCGGGCGAGCTCGGCAAGCGCATCTGGGAGAACGTTTCGAAGGAAGCGTGGCAGCAATGGATGCGCCATCAGACCATGCTGGTGAACGAGAACCGGCTCAACCTCGCCGACCCGCGCGCGCGCAAGTACCTCGCCGAGCAGATGGAGGCGCATTTCTTCGGCAGCGGCGCCGATGTCGCCGCGGGATACGTCCCGCCGACCGAGAAATAAGGCGGCGCCGGAGGTTCAGCCAATCGCACCGCAAGCGCGCAAGGCCGCAATGCGCGCGCTGTCGTAGCCGAGCGCCCCGAGAATTTCGTCGGTATGCGCGCCGAGTGCGGGCGCGGCGTGCCTCGGCAGGTCGACGCCGGGCGTACGCAGCGGATTGACCACCATGCGCACCGGCGGCCCGTCGTCGCGCCGGTAGTCCCCGATGTCCGCGCGCTCGCGCACGAAGTCGTTGTCGAGCGCCTCTCCGACATCGCGCACCGGCGCAACCGGCACCTTGCCGGAGAGCCGCTCGAGCCACTCGGCCGTCGTTCGTTCGGAAAGGGCGGCGTCGAGCAGTTCCTGCACGAGACCGCGATTGTCCAGCCGCGCGGGGAAGTCGGCGAGACGCGGGTCGGCGCACCACTCGGGATGGCCGAGCTCGCTCGCGAGCAGCGCCCAGAACTTCTCCTTGTTGCACATGATGAAGATCCAGCCGTCGCGCGTAGTGTAGAGCTGGCTCGGCACCACCGCGGGATGGGCCGAACGCGGCTGGCGCCCGGTCACCGCGCCCGCGTTCAGGTACCAGGTTGCCGGATAGTTGAGGTGATGCAGGGCGACGTCGTACAGGCTCGTGTCCAGGTCGCATCCGCGCCCGCTGGCGCGCGCCTTCATCACCGCCGCGAGCAGCCCCAGCGCGCAGGTCAGGCCGGCGGTGAGGTCGATCATCGAAAGGCCGAACTTGGCGGGCGGCGTGCCCGGCTCTCCCGTCAGCGTGAGGTAGCCGGCCTCGGCCTGCATCAGAAAATCGTAGCCCGGCCAGGCGGCGCGCGAGCCCTGCCGACCATAGGCTGAAAGGTGCGCACAGACGATGCGCGGGTTGGCGGATTTCAACTGCGCATACGTCAGGCCGATTCTCTCCGGAACGTCGCCGCGCAGATTGTCAAGCAGGGCGTCGGCATCCGCGGCGAGATCGCGCAGCACCGCGGCACCCTCGGGATGCTTGAGGTCGAGCGCAATGCTCTTCTTGTTGCGGTTGAACGTGTGGAAGTACTGGCTGTCGCCGGGGGCGAAGAAATGCGGCCCCACGCCGCGGCTGACGTCGCCGCCGTCCTTCGGATTCTCGATCTTGATGACTTCGGCGCCGAGGTCCGCAAGGTAGAGCGAGCCCCAGGGGCCGGCGCCATACTGCTCGACGGCGAGCACGCGCAGGCCCTCGAGCGGCGGACCGTCGGCCCGGTCTTGCGCCATCATCAGATCACGCCGTCGCGCGCGAGCGTCTCGATCTCGGGTGCCGGGTAGCCGAGTCCGGCCAGAATCTCGGTGCCGTGCTCGCCGTATTCCGGCAATTCAAATTCAGGTTGCGCCGGCTCGCGCGAGAATTTGATCGGCACGCCGATGTGCTCGTTGCCCTCGGCGTCGCGCAGCAGCATCCCGCGCTCCGCGGTGGCCGGATCGAAGAACGCTTCGCTCAGCGTCCTCACCGGCGCGTACGCGCACTCGACACCCTCGAGCCAGGCGAGCGTCTCGGCGAGCGTCATGCGCCCGAAGAACTCCCGCAGGAACGCACGCACGGGCGCCTGGGGCTCGCCGTAAGGCTGGTGCAGATGCGCGATGAGGTCCTCGCGACCCGCCTTGCGCAGCACGTTTTCGCCGAACTTGTGCTCGACCCCGCCGAACTCGATCGCACGCCCGTCGCGGGTATCGTAGATGTTGTTGAACGCCGCGCCGCCCCAGGAGCGCTCGTCCCCCGGCACCGGATCGCGGCCCTCGCCGAACACCGGCCCGAGCTGGTGCGGCGTCCAAGCCATCAGCGCGTCGTTCATCGCGACGTCGAGGAAGTCACCCTGCCCCGTTTCGCGCTGGCGCACGAGCGCCATCAGGATGCCGGCGAGCGCCATCAGCGAGCCCGCCATGTCCGCAGCCGACACGCCGGCCAGCACGGGCTTGCCGTCGCGCCCGAGGTTCACGCTGGCGAGTCCCGCCATCGCCTGAATCGCCGGATCGTGCGCAGGCTTGTCCGAGTAACGCCCAGTCTGACCGAAGGCTGAAATCGAGCAGTAGATCAGGCGCGGCGCACGCACCGCGAGCGCTTCGTAGCCGAGCCCGAGGCGCTGCATCACGCCGGGCCGAAAGCCTTCGACCAGCACGTCGCTCGTCTCGGCTAGACGGAACAGGATCTCGCGACCACGCGCATCCTTCAGATTGAGGCGCAGGCTCTTCTTGCCGCGATGGGTGTTGCGGAACCACACGCTGTGGCCGTTCTTGCGGTAAGGCGCGTGTCGCGCCGGCTCGCCGCCGCCGGGCGCCTCGATGCGGATGACCTCGGCGCCATGGTCGGCCATCATCATCGTCAAATGCGGGCCCGGGAGGAACATCGACAGGTCCATGACCCTGACGCCTTCGAGCTTCATCTGCACGCGCTCAAATCCGGTTCCGCTCGATCAGCTGGCGCGCAATGATGATGCGCTGCATCTCGTTGGTGCCCTCGCCGATGCACATCAAGGGCGCGTCCCGGTAAAGCCGTTCGATCGGATATTCCTTGGAGTAGCCGTAACCGCCGAAGATGCGCATCGCCTCGAGCGCGTTCTCGACTGCGGCCTCGGAGGCGAAGTACTTCGCCATGCCGGCTTCCATGTCACAGCGCTGACCGCGGTCGTAGGCCTGCGCCGCCTGCTCGACCAGCAGGCGCGCGGCCTCGACCCGCGTCGCCATTTCGCCCAGCTTGAGCTGAATGGCTTGATGCTCGCAGATCGGCTTGCCGAAAGTCTTGCGCACCTGCGCATAGCGCACCGCCTCATCGAGCGCTGCCTTGGCAACGCCGACGCCGCGCGCCGCAACGTTGATCCGCCCCAGCTCGAGCCCGCTCACCGCGAGATAGAACCCCTGCCCCTCGCCGGCGAGCAGGTTTTCGGCGGGGACCTCGAGTTCTTCGAACACCAGCTCGGCCGAATCGATGCCCTTGTAGCCGAGCTTCTCGAGCCGGCGCGAGACGCCGAAACCGGGGCCCTTCTCGAGAATGAACATCGACATGCCGCGGCGTGGCGGCATCGCATCCGGATCGGTCTTGACCAGCACCGCAAACGCCGAGCCCTCGATGCCGTTCGAGATCCAAGTCTTGGTGCCGTTGACGGTGTAGCGCTCGCCTTTCTTCACCGCGCGCGTGCGGATGCCCTGAAGATCGGTACCCGCGTCGGGTTCGGTCAGCGCCAGCCCGCCGCGCAGCTCACCGGAACACATGCGCGGCAACCAGCGCGCCTTCTGCGCCTCGCTGCCGAAGCGCTCGACGAGCAGCGCCATCATGAGGTGCGAGTTGAAGATCCCGGTGAGCGACATCCAGACTTCGGAGATCCGCTGGACGATCTTGGCGTAGGTCGAGGCCGCGAGGCCCAGCCCACCCCATTGCGGATCGATGACCGCGCCGAACAGACCGAAGTCCTTCATGCGCTCGACCATCTCCGCGGGCCAGATATCGTCGTGCTCGAGGTGCGCGGCCTGCGGGCGCACGTCGCGCTCGAGCCACCTGCCGATCGCATCGAGCATCGCGGCCTCTTCGGCCGGGTCGGGCTGACGCAGCGGTCTCGGCGGGCTTTGAATGGTCATTCCGGAACCTTCGCGTTGAAAGCCCTTGGAAGGCGCAGGCGCCGGGAGGGTGTCAGTCGAGAAGTCGCTCCATCTCGTCGAGAGAGACGTGGCGCACGTCGCGTCCCTTGACGAGGTAGATCACGTACTCGGACATGTTCTTGGCATGATCACCGATACGCTCGATTGCCTTCGCGATGAACAGTATCTCGAGTGCGCGCGTGATCGTGCGCGGGTCCTCCATCATGAAGGTGATCAGCTGACGCATGATTGCCCGGAACTCGTCGTCGATCGCACTGTCTTCCTTCACCACGCGCATCGCCTCGGC
>JAJDNJ010000291.1 GCA_022340705.1 Betaproteobacteria bacterium | reverse complement strand
CCTGCTGCTCAACGAGGCGGTGCAGCGCGCGCCGGTGGGCGAGCTGGTCGACATCATGGATGTCGGCCTCGCCTGCGCCTTCCTCGCGACGGACTACGCGCGGCGCATCACCGGAGACACGGTCTACGTCGACGGCGGCGTCAACATCATGGCCTGACGCCGGCCGGCGCAGGCCGCGGACCGCGGCCGCTAGCGGACCCGGTTCGGCCGCTCGACGCGCGGCGCCGCACGCGTCAGCGCGATCGGCTCGTCCTGGTGACGGATTGCGAGGCGCTCGCCCTCGAGCAGGGTGTAGGTCGTCGAGTCGATCCCGATTTCGACTTCCAGCATCCGCCCGCGATAGGTGAGCGGAAACTTGATCGTCGCCTGCGGCTCGGGCGCGCGATGCGGGCGAAACGACAGGGTTCCGTCGTAATCGCGCATGCCGGCGAAGCCGTAGACCAGGGTCATCCAGGTGCCGCCCATCGAGGCGATGTGGACGCCGTCGCGCACGTTGCCGCTGACATCGCCCAGGTCCATGAGCAGCGCCGCCATGGCATGCTCGATCGCCTTTTCGTATTCGCCGATTTCGGTCGCGACGATCGCCTCGACGGAGGATGACAGCGAAGAGTCACCGGTGGTCAGCGGATCGTAAAACAGGAAATTGCGCCGCTTCTCCTCCAGCGTGAACTCGTGCCCGAGCAGGAACATGGCGAGGATCACGTCGGTCTGCTTGATCACCTGGTGGCGATAGATGTTGAGCGGGTGGTAGTTGAGCAGCAGAGGATACTTCTCCGCCGGCGTGTGCTCGAAGTCCCAGCGCTCGCGGTCGAGGAAGGCATCGTCCTGCGGATAGATGCCGGTCGCCTCGTCGTAGGGAACGAACATGAGCTGCGCGGCACGCTTCCAGTCCTCGACCTCGGAGACCTCGAGTCCGGTCTTGTGCACCAGCGCATCGAAGCTTTCGGCATGCGCAGCGCGCAGCCGCTCGACCACCTCCGCCGCGTAGCGCAGGTTCTCGCGCGCCATGAGATTGGTATAGGTGTTGTTGTTGACCACCGTCGTGTACTCGTCCGGGCCGGTCACCCCGTTGATGCAGAAGCGCCCGCCGCGGCGCTCGGAGAAAAAGCCGATGTCGCACCAGAAGCGCGCGGTCTCGACGAGCATCTCCGCGCCGTACTGCTCGAGGAACAGCTCATCGCCGGTCGCGTTCACGTATTTGCGCAGCGCGTACATGATGTCGGCGTTGATGTGGTACTGGGCGGTGCCGGCCGCGTAATACGCCGAGGCCTCCTCGCCGCTGATCGTGCGCCAGGGATACAGCGCGCCGCGGTGGCTCAGCTCGCGCGCGCGCTCACGCGCCTTGTCGAGCATGCGGTAACGGAACAAAAGGAGATTCCGCGCGATGCGCGGCGCGGTGTAAATCAGGAAGGGCAGCACGTAGATTTCGCTGTCCCAGAAATACTGCCCTTCGTAGGCGCTGCCGGTCAGGCCCTTGGCGGGGACGCCGGTGTTGTCGGCACGCGCCGCGGCCTGGAGGATGTGGAACAGGTTGAAGCGGATCGCCTGCTGTACCTCGACCGTGGTGCGGCGCACGCGTCCGGTGCGCACGTTCTGCACCTGGACGTCGCTGCGCCGCCAGAAATCGTCCATGACGCGCTGCTGGCTTGCGGCAAGCGCATCGAAGCCGTCCTTGACCACGCGGTCGAGCGTCCAGGACACGCGCCCGCAGACCTGCTCGGGCGAGGCGGTCGCCGAGCTGTGATAGGCGATGAACTTCTCGAGGCGAATGGGCTTGCCCGGCTCGCCGTCGATGGTGAACGCCACCTGGCCGAAATCGGCCTGCAGGTTCGGCTTCCAGCTGCTGCGGCACTCGGTCTCGAGCCGATGATCGATGCCGCAGGTAAGCAACATCTTGGTCCGGTCGGTACCGTGGCACAGCATCACGCGCATGTCGCGGCCCTGGGTGGTGCGCGGCTGGAGCACGCGCCCGGTGAAGTTCCGGCCGCGCCGCGGATCGTTGCCGGCGCGCGGCTCGCTGCGCCGCTCGGCGAGCACCTCCGAGGACAGCACGACCGGCGCGCGCCCGTTGAGCAGGGTCACTTCGTACAGGATCGCCGCGGCGTGGCGATGCTCGAACGAGATCAGGCGGCGCGAGCGGATCAGCACCTGCTTGCCGCCCGGGGTCTCCCACAGGATCTCGCGATCCAGTGTCCCGGCGCGCATGTTGAGGCGCCGGTCGAAGCGCAGCATGTGCGCGCTCGCCAGCCAGAACGGCTCGTCGTCGACGAACAGCTTGATGATGCGCCCGTCGGTCACGCTGAGCATCGTCTGCCCGATGCGCGCGAAGCCGTAGGCCTCCTCGCCGTAGACGATCGGCCAGGTCTCGTGAAAGCCGTTGATGAAAGTGCCGTACTGAACGACCGGCCCGCCCTCCTCGGGAGAGCCGCGCATGCCCAGGTAGCCGTTGCCGAGCGCGAGGATCGTCTCGGTCTGCGCCATGAACTCCGGGTGAAACCGGCGCTCGATCCAGTTCCACTCGTCCGCGACGTAGTCGTGCGGCGGGGGCTTGATGCGCTCGTGAGCGGGCATCCGACCTCTAGCCCATCAGCTCGCCGAGTTCGCTGACGACCCGCTGCGCGCCATGCGCCGCGAGCTCGCTCGCGTTGCCATGGCGCGCCACCCCGATCACCAGCCCGAATCCGCCGCGTGCGCCCGCCTCGACGCCCGAGATCGCATCCTCAATGACGACCGCACGCGCCGGCGCGACGCCGAGCATGCGCGCCGCCTCGAGGAACATGTCCGGCGCCGGCTTGCCGGCCAGCCCCCGCTCGAGGAGCGTGTGGCCGTCGACCGCCGCGTCGAACAGCGCCGCGAGACCCGCGGCCTCGAGCACCCGGGCGCGGTTCTGGCTAGAGGTCACCACCGCGGTGCGGATGCCCGCCGCGCGCAGCCGCTCGAGCAGAAGCACCGACCCGGGAAACACGCGCACGCCCTCGGCGGCGATCACCTCGTTGACCAGCTGGTCCTTGCGGTTGCCGAGGCCGTGCACGGTTTGCGCCTGCGGCGGATCGTGCGGACCGCCCTCGGGCAGCGCGATGCCGCGCGCGCGCAGAAAATCGCGCACCCCGTCGTAGCGCGGCTTGCCATCGACGTGATGCTTGTAGTCGGACTCGATGTCGAACGGCTCGTAAGATTCGCCGGCAGCGCGCGCACGCAGGAATTCATCGAACATGCGTTTCCAGGCGCTGGCGTGCACGCGCGCAGTGTCGGTCAGCACGCCGTCCATGTCGAGCAGTACGGCGTCGAAGCGCGCGCGCGGTATCAGCTCGGCCCGAGGTTCGTTCATGCACGGTTGATGTTACCTGAGCCCGCGGCTAAGCTAGGTCGTGGCCGAGACGCAGAGTCCGAAGGAACTGATCGACCGGCTGACCGCCTGGTACCAGCCGATCGTCGACCTCAACACCGGCGAAGTGCGCGGCTTCGAGGCCCTGATGCGCGTCGTCCAGCCCGACGGACAAGGGCATTCCGCCGGACCGATCATCGAATCGCTGGAGGACGATCTCGACGCGCTCGTCGCGGTGATCGAGCGCCTGATGACCTGCATCCGCAAGGACGTGGTGCCGGTGTTCGAGCGCTACGGCGATTTCTACCTCAGCGTCAACATTCCGCCGTCGATCATCGGCAGCGGGCGCCTGCGGCCGATCGCCGAATCGCACGATCTGGTGCACTGGGGCCGGCGCCTGGTGGTCGAGCTGACCGAGCGCCAGGCATTGTCGTCCCTCGGCCGGGCCGCCGTGCGCCTTGCGCGCGAGGCGGGCATCGCGGTCGCAGTCGACGACTTCGGCACCGGACACAGCGGTCTTGCGCAGATCGTCGGTCTCGAGCTCGACATTCTCAAGATCGATCGCAGCCTGATCACGCCGGCCCTGACCAGCCGCTCGGCGGCGCGCATGCTGCGCGGCATCGTCGGCCTCGCGGAAAGCCTGCGCATGCGCACCGTGGCGGAAGGGGTCGAGACCACCGCGGAGGCCTTCTACCTGCGCGCGGTCGGCGTCGACTACGGCCAGGGCTACTTCTGGAGCAAGGCGGTTCCCGCGGTGGAAATGCCCGCGATCATCGAACGCGGATTCGCCTCGACGCTCGAGTGGCCGGGCGTGGACTGAGTGTCGCCGCGGTGGGACTTTGAAGCGACCGCTAACGACCCAAAGCGGACAGTCGCATGACTACGCGCGATGCCCGGTTCGTTCACACGCGGCGGACCCAGTCCGTACCGTGCAATGAATGACGCGGCAACGTGGCCCCTTGTATGCAGGGGATGCGATAGCGGAGAAGGGACCGCCGCGACTATGATGGCGGCGAGCATGTCGGGCCCTTGGTAGGCGCCTATGGAAGCAGATTTCTGGAATGAACGCTGGCAGAACGGTCGGATCGCGTTTCACCAGGGCCGCGTGAATCCAATGCTCGACGCATATGTCGAGGAGCTCGCGCTGAAAGCCGGTGATCGCATATTCGTGCCGCTCTGCGGCAAGGCGTTCGACATGCGCTGGCTCGCAGACCGGGGATATCGGGTCATCGGCGTCGAGCTCAGTCCCGTCGCCGTGCGAGATTTTTTCGAGGAGCAAGCCATGCCATCGCGGGAGCGCGAGGCGCAAGGCTTCGCAGTGCGCGAGGGTGAATCAGTCGCGCTCTGGTGCGGGGACTTCTTCTCGCTGTCCCGGGAGATTCTGGGAGAGGTTTCTGCCGTCTACGATCGAGCCGCCTTGATTGCGCTGCCCCATGCGATGAGAGCTCGCTACGTCGATCACTTGCTTCAGGTTGTCGGTCCGAGAACGCCGGTACTCCTCCTTACCTATGAGTACCCTGAGGCGGAGATGGAGGGCCCCCCTTTCTCGGTCGGGATCGAAGAGATTTACCGGCGATTCCGGGATCACCGACCGGTT
>JAJDNJ010000289.1 GCA_022340705.1 Betaproteobacteria bacterium | reverse complement strand
CGTCGTCGCCTCAGCGGCGGCCCGCGCCGTGGTACCCGCGGTGCTCGTGGCGTTCGCGGCCCCACTGCCCGCGCTTGAAATGCCAGCGATCGCCGCGCCGCTGCCAGTGCTCCGGATGCCAGACGTATCCGGGCCTGCCGTGGATGTAGCGGCCGTGCACCCAGACGTAGCGCTCGCCGGTCCAGCCCCAGTAGCCCGGCGCCCAGACGTAGCCCACCGCGGGCGGCGGCGGCACCCGCTCGTACACCAGCGCCGGCGGCGCCAGCGGGACGCCGATTTCCACGTTCACGCTGACGCCGGCATGGGCCGGCATCGCCAACGCGCTCAGCGCGACGAGGGCCGCGATCGAAAAGGTCTTCAGGGTCATGATGGGCCTCCGGTGTCTGCTTGCATGACCCTTGGACGCGCGAACCGTCTCGCGGGTTTGCGCGATTCGGTGACAGTCTGTAACCGGGTGTAAGCGCGACGCGCGACTGCGCGAGGAATGTCTGGGTAGCGTCGTTCATGTCCTCGTCTCCTCGAACCACCGTGATGACGATCCTGCGCCGTGCGTGTTGCCGGCCGGTGACACGAGTCCTCCTTTTCGATGCGCCGAGGAAGCTGGTATTCGACTGCCGCGCGCATCCTGCGTTCACGCGACCGGCGGCAACCTGGGCCTGGGCGCGGCGCACGGCGCCGCGGGCCTGCTCGTCGACGAGCAGAAGAAGAACAAGTAGCCGACCACGATCGACGCGGCCGCCTGACGTGCCAGGCGCAAGGTCGCGCCGGGAGCGCGATGGCATACTGGCCCTCCGGCATCGCGAGGGGTTCTCATGACGCGGGCGCGCGCGCCATCGGAGAGGGTAGACAGCCAGCTTGCACTCGGCCGGCTCGGGCTGCGCTTCCGAGACGACGCCACCGAGGCCGACTACCAGGGCTGGCGCATCGGGGTGGCGATCCCGTTTGTGCGCGTCGGCATGCTCGCCTCGGCGATCATCTGGCTCTGCGTTGCCGGCTCCGGCTACTTCGTCGTGCCGGAGATGTTTTATCGGATCGCGCTGCCCGTCTTCTTTCCGATGCTGCCGCTAGTCCTCGCCGCATTGGCGGTCACCTTCGTGCCGCGCCTGCGCACGCTGGTGATGCCGGTGACCGCGTTCGTCAACTGCATCGCCGGGTTGATGTCGATCTGGCTGGTTCACGACATGTTCGCAGTTCCGGCGGCGGCGCCCGCCAGCTTCATCATGGTTGCCTATTTCGCGCTGACCATCTTCCGCCTGCCTCCGCTGCTGGCGAGCCTGGCGGTCGCGCCGTACCTGCTGCTGCTCGCGTACTTCCTGGTGGGCGACTACCGCGCCGCGCGGCTGAACACGGCAGAGATCTGGGCATATACGCTCATGCCGCTGATGACGATCATGACCGGCCTGCTGGTCTGCGCCGTGCTGGAAACCATCACGCGCCAGGCATATCGCAGCGAGCGCGTGATCGCGCAGCAGCAGCAGGCGTTGATGGAGGAGCGCGCCCAGCTTTCCAGGTTCCTGGCGCCCGAGGTGACGCGCATGGTCCGCGAACGCGGCATCGAAGCGACCCTGGTTCCCGAAACCCTGACGCTGACCGCGGTCTGCTGCGACCTGCGCGGATTCACCCGCTACACGGAGCAGCACGGCGCGGCGCAGATGGCGCGCGTGCTGCGCGATTACTATGAAACGATCGTGGCCGTGGCCAGGCGCTACGGCGCGACGGTCAAGGATTTCGCCGGCGACGGCGCGTTGATCCTGGTCGGCGCCCCGATCGCGCGTCCCGACCACGCCGAGGTGGGTCTCAAGCTCGCGCGCGACCTGGTCCTCGACGTGAAGAAGGTCACCGACGCGGTAAGCCAGGAGGGCGCGGCGCTGGGCGTCGGGGCCGGCGTCGCGAGCGGCCCCTGCGCGGTGGGCGCGATCGGGTCGCAGAGCCGGCTCGAGTACACCGCGGTCGGCTCCGCGGTAAACCTCGCGGCGCGCCTGTGCGGCCGGGCGAAGGACGGGGAAGTACTGATTGCCCCGGACACGGCGGCGCGCATTCCGCGCGTTGCGGCCTGGCGCGAAGCGCCGATGCAGCTGAGCGGTTTTTCCGAGCCGTTGCCGGTGCTGATCGAGAGCGTAAGACCAGCTTGAAGTGCCGAGGGCACGCCACCGCGCACCGTTACCGCGACCGCAGGACCGGCCAGCGCGCCTGCAGTAGCCGC
This sequence comes from Betaproteobacteria bacterium, assembly GCA_022340705.1. Lineage (GTDB taxonomy): Bacteria > Pseudomonadota > Gammaproteobacteria > Burkholderiales > SG8-39 > SG8-39. Next base: position 2,543 of record JAJDNJ010000289.1, on the reverse strand, counting down.
TGCGCCAGAATGCAGCCCACGACGATCACCATCAGCAGCGCCCCAAGCAGCACCGGCGCCTTCGCGCTCCCGCTCGCGTCGCGCAGCGCGCCCGCGATGCCCGGCACCAGCGTCATGCCCAGGTAGTACCAGGTGAAGTAGATGCCGAGCCCGGGGCCGCGGTTCTCGCGGCTCACCGCCTCGGCCGAGAGCGCCATGATCGCGCCCGCCGGAACGCCCGCGACGGTGCCGAGCGCGATCATGCTCAGCTCCGGCCATCGCCCGTCCGCGATGACGACGAGCACCGCCGCGGATGCGAGCAGCAGCGCGACGAGCGCGGGCGTCACGCGCTTGACAGACTGCATCAGCCGGCCGCCGACCGGCACCGAGATCATCGCGGTCCACATGAACAGGCTGCTGACCGATTGGGCGCTGCCGCGCGCATAGCCCGCGGCGACGAGCGCGTCCGGTCCGAAGCTGATGACCAGAATGAGCACCGCGTTGTACAGCGCCCAGGTCACGCCGGCCACGCTCATCTGCACGAACTCGCGCCACGGCAGCCCGTAGCGCAGCGGCACGTCGGGCAGGTCGAGCGGCGTGGGCGGCGCGCGGTAGAAGAGCGCGGTCAGGACCAGTGCGCCGAGCGCGGCGAGCGCGGTGACGTACATCACCCAGCTCCAGCCGTAGGCGCTCGCGACCGGACCGTGGATCATCAGCCCGAGCGCGAGCCCGCAGGGCCAGGCCGCGAGCATGATGCCGAGCGCGAGCACGATCTCCTTCTCGAAGAACCACTCGGTGACCATCTTGGTGAGGATCACGTTGAAGATCGTGCCGCCCACGCCGGTGACGAGCCGCCCGGCGTAGAGCGTGGTCGCGTCGCCCGCCGACCCCATCAGCCAGGCGCCGATCACCATCCCCACCGCGCCGAGCATGAGCAGGTTCTTGTCGCTCACGGCGCGCGTCAGCGCACCGCTCGGAATCGCGATGAACACGCCGGGCAGGAGGAAAAAGCCGATCAGCGTGCCGACCTGCGCATAGCTCAGGCCGAAGGTCTCGACCAGCTGCGCTGAGGTGGAGGCGACCGACTGGAACTGGAAGCCCATCGCCAGACGCACGACGAACAGGATCAGCAGCATCAGCCAGCGCACCACCGCCTCCTCGAGTTGTTAAGTTGTTATGCGGCCGGATGCGCGGCGATCCAGTGCCGCGCGATGTCCTCGCGCCGGCAGATCCACACCGCGTCGCGCCCCCGAACATAGTCGAGAAAGCGCGCAAGCGCCATGGCGCGCGCGGGATGCCCGCTGATGCGCGCGTGCAGGCCGACGCTCATCATCTTCGGAGCCTGCTCGCCCTCCTGCCAGAGAAAGTCGAACGCGTCGGCAAGCGTGCGAAAGAAATCCTCGCCCGAGGCAAAGCCGTGCGGCAATAGATAGCGTGCGTCGTTGTTGACCAGGGTGTACGGAATCACGAGCAGCGGCGGCGCGCCCGGCGCCCAGTAGGGCAGATCGTCGTTGTAGGCATCCGAGCTGTAGAGAAAGCCGCCCTCCTCGCGCACCAGGCGGCGAGTGTTGAGGCTCACGCGTCCGGTGTACCAGCCGACCGGGCGCCTGCCGCAGAGCTTTTCGATGATCTCGACGCTCCGGCGGATGTGGCGCCGCTCCTCGTCCTCGGGCATGCCGTGATAGTCAATCCACCGCCAGCCATGCCCGGCGACCTCGTGTCCGTCGGCGGCGAGCGCGCGGCCGATCTCGGGATTCAATTCGAGCGCGCGCCCGACGGCGAACGCGGTGAGCGGGAGCTCACGCGCACGGAACAGCTCGAGAATGCGCCACACCCCGGCGCGTGAGCCGTACTCGTACAGGCTTTCGATGCTCGGATCGCGCTCGCTCTCGCGCGGGGGACGTCCCGGCAATTCGTGCAGGTAGGCTTCGGAACGATCGTCGCCGTTGACGACTGAAGACTCCGCGCCCTCCTCGATGTTGAGCACGAACTGCAGCGCGACGCGCGCGTTTCCCGGCCAGCGCGGATGCGGCGGCCGCCTGCCGTAACCGACGAGGTCGCGCGCGTCCATCAGCCCAGCTCGAAGGTCGTCACCCCGAACACGCGCGCCTCGGCAACCGCGGGCTTCGGTCCGAGATACATGCGCGCGCAGCCGAACACCTCGGTCATTCGCTGCGCCTGCACCAGCGCCATCGCCTCCGGGTTGTTCTCAGGCGCGTCGAGAAACAGCGGGCCGCCCGCAGCGAATCCCGCCAAGCGCAGGTAGAGCGCGTTCGCCGCCGCGCGATCGTCGGCGAACAGCGGACCGATCTTGCAGCCTTCGCGGCAGCGCCGCACCACGCCGTAGCCGGAAAGCCTGCCACCGCGCCGCAGTCCCAACGCGAGCGCATCGGGTTGCGCGATCCATCTCTTCAGAAAGTTCGTACGTGGCGCGGGAAAACACCGTCGGTCGTAGGATGCGAGCTCATCGAACGGCAACGTGCCGAGCGGAGCCACTTCTTCCGCATCGCCGGGTGCCGAAGCCTTTCCGACCTCGGTGCGAAAGCGCAGGTTGCGGTGGGAGA
>JAJDNJ010000279.1 GCA_022340705.1 Betaproteobacteria bacterium | reverse complement strand
CCCGAACCACGCCAGCGCCCATTCAGGGATCGACAGGTTGAGAAAAGTCCATTTGACTTCGGCACACTGACCCGAGCCGGCGAAGAGTTTCTCGAGCGTGCGCGCGAGCGGCAGGTGCTCGAGCATGTAGGCGAGATCCGGGCCGCATGCGGGTACCTGATCCTTGGGCAGGTGCTGCAGCCAAACCTGGCGCGAGGCAGTGGCGAATCCGCCGGCTGCGAAGAGCATCGCGAGAAAACCATACATGCGCATGCCCAGGGCGCTCGGTCCGTGAATCGTTGCAATCAGAAAGACAAGGATCAGCGAATAGAAGAACGCGCGCTGCACAAGACAGAGTGGGCAGGGCTCAATGCCCTTGACGTGCTGCAGGAAGTAGCCGAAGCCGAGTAGCACCGCGCTCGCAAGGGCGGCCAGCGCGGTGACGACGCGTGCGTTCATTCGGCGGTCGCAGCCTCGGTGGCTTCGCTGTCGTCGGCCTGTGCGGCGTCGGGCGCTTCGTCACCGGCTGCGCGGCGCTTCGCGGGCGCCGCGACGGTCTGCTCGATCGCGCCGAAGAGCGGCGCGCCATCGGCGGCGAACATCTCGATCTTCACGCTGTCGCCGTATTTCAGGAACGGGGTTTTCGCTTCCTTCTTCTTGATGATCTCCTCGGCGCGGCGCTCGAACAGGCACCCCGCGCCGCGCTTGCGGTCGCGGTTCGAGACGGTGCCCGCGCCGATGACGGTGCCCGCGGGAAGCGGACGCGTCTTCGCAGCGTGCGCGATCAGGCGCGGATAGTCGAACTGCATGTCGTCGCCCGCGTCGGGCTCGCCGAGCAGATTGCCGTTCACCCAGGCGCGGATCGGTCCGCGCAGCTTGCGTCCGTCCCAGGCGTCGCCGAGCTCGTCGGGCGTGAGCGCGACCGGCGAGAGCGCGGAAGGCGGCTTGGCCTGGAAGAAGCCAAAGCCTTTCTCGAGCTCGCGCCCGACCATCGCACGCAGGCTCACGTCGTTGAGCAGCATGAACAGACGAATGTACTGACCTGCCTTGTCTCGCTCGACGCCCATCGGCACGTCGCCGGTGACGATCACGATCTCCATCTCGAGGTCGATGCCCGCGTCCTCGTCGGCGACGACGATGTCGTCGCGCGGGCCGAGAAACGGGTCGGAGCAGCCCTGGTACATGAGCGGCTCCTTCTTCCACCAGGTGGGCAATTCCTTTTCGCCGCGCGAGCGGCGGATCAGCTCGGCGTGGATCAGGTAGCTCGAGCCGTCGGCGAACTGGTGCGCGCGCGGCAGCGGTGCCATCGCTTTGGCCGGGTCGAAGCGGAACGCCCGCTTCGAGGGCGTCGAGTTCAGCTCTTCGTAGAGCGTCTGCAGCTGCGGCGCGAGGTAATCCCAATCATCGAGCGCGGCCTGCAGCGTCGGCGCGATGTGATCGGCCGGTACGGCCTTCTTCAGGTTGCGCGAGACGACGATCAGTGCGCCGTCGCGCGTCCCATCCTTGAGAGTGGCGAGCTTCATTTAACAATAACGGGGTCAGACCCCTGTGGATAACTTACTTGGCCGGGAGGACGAGGCCGGCGGCCTCGCCGAACCCTATGGTCGCATATCCGTCGCGTGCGCAGCGCCCGCGCTGGACGATCTCGTCGCCGTCCTCGATGAACGTACGTGCTTCGCCGCCCGGCAGATCGACAGGTTTTCTGCCACCCTCAGTAATCTCGATCAACGCGCCCTGCGATCCGGGCTCGGGTCCCGAGATCGTGCCCGAGCCGAGCAGGTCGCCCGGGCGCAGATTGCAGCCGTTCGACGCGTGATGCGCGACGGTTTGCGCGAGCGTCCAGTAGCAGCTGGCGTAGTTGCCGAGCGACAGCCGATGTGCCGGCTGGCCGGCCTCGCGCATGCGCGCAGAGCGCAGCCACATCTCGACTTCGATTGAAAAGCCACCTTCGGCCTGGTCCGAGGCGTCGAGCAGGTGCGGCAGCGGCGCGGGATCGCCCTCTGCACGCTTGAAGGCGGGCACGCGGTACGGCTCGAGCGCTTCCATTGTCACGATCCAGGGCGAAATCGTGGTCGCAAAGCTTTTGGCGAGAAACGGGCCGAGCGGCTGGTACTCCCATGCCTGGATATCACGCGCCGACCAGTCGTTTAGCAGCACGACGCCGAACACGTGATCGAGCGCCGAAGCGATCGGGATCGAATCACCCAGCCGATTGCCGCTGCCGACGACGAAGCCGAGCTCGACTTCGTAGTCGAGCCTGCGGCAAGGGCCAAACGAGGGCGCAACCGCATCGGGCGCCTTGGTCTGCCCGCGCGGGCGCGCGACCGGTGTGCCGGACACGACGACCGACGACGCGCGGCCGTGATAGCCGATCGGCACCCACTTGTAGTTCGGCATCAGCGGATTGTCGGGGCGAAACATCCTGCCAATGTTCGTGGCGTGGAACACCGAGGTGTAGAAGTCGGTGTAGTCGCCGATCGCGACCGGCAGCCGCAGCTCGGCCTCGTTCATCGGCACGAGAAATTCGGCGAGCTTCGCCTTGCGCTGCTCCCAACCCGTTTCGCCCATGGCCAGCGCGCGCGACAGCGCCTGACGCAGCGCGCTCCAGTGCGCGCTGCCGAGCTCGAGCAGCGGATTCAGCGTCGGCCCGGCGCAGGCCTGCGCCGCAACGCGTGCGGCGCCACGCAAGCGCGCTGCCCTCGCAAATGCGGCAACGTCGACGATCACATCGCCGATTGCCACCCCGCCGCGCGGCGCTTCATCCGTTCCTTTGCGCCGGAATACGCCGAACGGCAGGTTCTGGATCGGGAACTCGCAGCCTTCGACGTTCGCCGACTCGACCCAGCTCTTTCGCTTCGGGCTGTGCGTTGGATTCAAACGCATGCGTTGTTCATCGCGACATCGGGGTCAGACCCCTGTGGATAAGTCCGTCGACGCGCCACGCGAACCGCGGGACTTACCCACAGGGGTCTGACCCCTCAAATTGATGGCTTGCGGAAGCCGTCCCAGACCGAGTCGTAGTGCGCCTGCAGCTGCGATGATTCGAGCGCGAACTTGGTCGGACGGAAGACAAACCTCGATTCCCACATGAACGCGAGCGTGTCCTTGTAGCGCGTCGGCGCGAGCGCTTCGTTGGTCGCCTTGTCGTAGGTCGCGACATCCGGCCCGTGCGCGGCCATGCAGTTGTGCAGCGACACGCCGCCGGGCGTGAAGCCCTCGGCCTTGGCGTCGTACACGCCGCGCACCAGCCCCATCAGCTCGCTCATCATGTTGCGGTGGAACCAGGGCGGGCGGAAGGTGTGCTCGGCCACCACCCAGCGCGGCGGAAAGATGACGAAGTCGCAGTTCGCGGTGCCCGGCTGCCCCGAGGGCGAGGTCAGCACGGTGAAGATCGACGGGTCGGCATGGTCGACGGTGACGGTGTTCACCGCCATGAAGAGCGCGAGGTCGTACTTGTACGGCGCATAGCGCCCGTGCCAGGCGACGACATCGAGCGGCGAGTGATTGATCTCGGTCGCCCACAGAGCGCCCATGAACTTGGTGACGAGCTCGCAGCGCGCCTCGCGCTCCTCGTAGGCCGCCACCGGCGCGAGGAAATGGCGCGCCTGCGCGAGGCCCTGCGCGCCGATCGGCCCGAGCTCGGGCAGGCGGAACGGCTGGCCGTAGTTCTCGCACAGGTAGCCGCGCACCGCCTCGCGCACGATCTCGAGCTTGAACTTCACCCCGCGCGGAATCACCGCGACCTCGCCCGGCGTCACCGACAGGCGGCCGAGCTCGGTGAACAGCATGATCTCGCCCTGCTGCGGCACGAACATCAGCTCGCCGTCGGCGCAGCAGAAGAAGCGATCGGTCATCGAGCGGTTGGCGCGGTAGACGTGCACCGCGATCCCCGATTGCGACGCCGGATCGCCGGAGCCGGCGAGCGTGACCAGTCCGCCGAGAAAGTCCGTCGGCGCATCGGGCATCGGCAGCGGATCCCAGCGCAGGCGGTTGAACGGTGTGGCGACCTCGTCGAACGGCCCCGAGCGCAAAAGGCCGTCGTCGGCGCGCCGAAACGGCGCGTGCATCGCCGAGGGCCGCAGCCGGTACATCCAGGTCGACAGGTTCTCCGCGCGCGGCGCGGTGAACGCACTGCCCGAAATCACCTCGGGATAGAGCCCGAGCGGCGTCTTCTGCGGCGAGTTCTGCTCCTGCGGCAGCGCGCCGGCGATCGCCTCGCTCGAATGCAGGTTCCAGAAGCCGCTCTGGTAGGAGAGCGCCAGGCGCATGGTGCGCAGGCTGCCTTCTTCGACCGTGCCCATGGCTACCCCCTCCGAAGCCAATAGCAAACGAGATGCAATTGTCTCACGAGGCTCGGGCGCGACTGCCCCGGGGCGGGAAGCGGGCCCGCGTGGGCGGTCTAGATCAGGTTCTGAGTCGGCGCTCGACGTAGTCGATCAATGACTTCACCGACTGGTCGACTGTCTGCGCGCCCGTGTGAATAGTCAGATGCGGGGAGAAAGGTGGCTCGTACGGCGCGGACACGCCGGTAAATTCCTTGAGACTCCCGGCTCGCGCCTGCCGATAAAGACCCTTCGGGTCCCGGCGCTCACAGACCTCGATCGGCGCATCGAGATAGATTTCGTGAAAGTAATCCGGGTGACGTGCTCGAATCCGATCCCGATCAGTGCGGTACGGAGAAATGAAAGCCGCGATGACGATCGTTCCCGCCTCCGCAAACAATGCCGCGACCTCGCCGACGCGGCGGATATTCTCGGCGCGATCTGCGGGAGAAAAACCAAGGTCGGCCGATAGACCGTGGCGGACATTGTCACCGTCCAGCATGAAGACCTGGCAACCCATGCCGAATAGGGCGAGCTCAAGCTCCACTGCGAGTGTCGATTTGCCAGAGGCCGACAGCCCGGTAAGCCACAGGATTCCTCCGCGGTGCCGGTTGCGCCGGGTACGCTGTGCCGCGTCGACGCGATGGGACACGGAGAACAGCTTTTCGCGCGTTGGCTGGTTCTCGTTCATTCAGCTCTCTCCGCGATTCCGGCTGCGCAATAAGGCATCCTTGGAGCGGCAGTCAACAGGTCTCCGTCAGGCGTTAACAATGTTAGCCCCTGGTTTCCGGAATCGACCTCTCGTGTCCACGACAAGGCGCGCGTGACGCCGGATGAGTTCGTAGTCGAACGCATCGTGATCAGTCACCAGCACCGCGCAGTCGTAGGCCGCCAGCGTCTTTGCCTTGAGCGGCACGCTCTCGAGTTCGAATCTGTGCGCGCGCATGCGGGGGAACTTCGGCACATGCGGGTCGGAGTAGGCCACGTGCGCACCGCGCGCGACGAGCAGCTCCAGGATCTCGGCCGCCGGGGTCTCGCGCACGTCGTCGACGTTCTTCTTGTAGGCGAGGCCGAGGACGAGGATGCGGCTGCCCTTTATCTCGACGTCCCGCGCGGCGAGCGCGTGCAC
>JAJDNJ010000277.1 GCA_022340705.1 Betaproteobacteria bacterium | reverse complement strand
GCCGAATGTGAGAGGAGCGCGAGTCAGATGAAAATCGTCGCCGCAATTGTTGCCGCAGCGCTGCTCGCTCTGTTCATTGCGCCGGTGGTCATCAAGCTGAACGAGATCGAGCTCTGGATCGTCGCGGGCGTCGGTTACGGCTTGATGCTGACCGACCTCGTGCAGTCGCTGCGCACGAAAGACGAGTAAATCCGAACTGAAGCGCGCGCCTCAGGCGGCGCGCAGAGGTTTCTGCAGGCGGGCCAGCTCGGCGCGCAGACGCGCCAGCTCCGTGCGGTCGCTCAAGGTCACTACCCAGTGGGTCAGGTTCCCGGCGCTGTCGTGCACCGGTCCGAGCGCCACGTCGACATCGAGCCGCGTGCCGTCCCGGTGATACGCGCCGATTTCCTGTGGGGTGTGCGCATCGATCAGTCGGTCTTCTAGGGCCAACTCGTGGTCGAGGATCAACGGCGCGAAGGGCTTGCCGCGCGCCTCGCTTTCCCGGTAGCCGAAGAGCCGCTCGAACGCGGGATTCAGGTGGGCGATCGGCCAGCGCGCGTCCTGTGCATCGACGATCGCAACCGCGGCCGCGCAGGAAGCGAGCGCCGCACGCGACAACGCACTATCGGAAAGCAGGCGGAAAAGTGCCGGCGCCGATTCCTGCCGAGTCACACGCCCATTGCAGGCCGCACGACCAACCGGCGCGTTTCTTAAAGAAACTGTCATGCCCCGATTCGGCCATGGGCCGCACAGGGCCGCAAGCGGCGTAGGTCGCAAATCCGCGGAATTTAGCGGAGAACGTGAAAAACTGCCCAGGGCAGACGCTACCGACGCCGAACGGCGTCGTGCGAACGGCTGATCGGGAAACTCTCATCAAGTTCCCGACTTGATCAGAGTTCCGTCTGACGTCGGGGGATCACAAGGGGGCGGAGTCCTCTTTGTTCGGACCGTCCTTAGGCTGCGCGACGCGCGGCCTGCGACAGCGAATAGCAGCCGCGCCGCAAGCGCTCGAAATTGGCGGTGTCGACCGTCTGGCGCAGGAAGTCCATATTGCGGTCGATCTCAGACTGGTAGAGGCTCGGTCCGTTGAAATGTGCCGACGCGTAGCGGTCCGCGGCACCGAGCTTTCGCTCCATGCGCTGACGCGCGACATACTCGTAGAAACCGGGCGTCTTCACGATCAGGTCTTCAGGCGAGGCATAGCGCACGAGTTCCCTGCCGTCTGGAAGAATCTCGCGTGCAATCTGTCCCCAGACGAACTCCTCGTAGAGGAATTCACGGCACTTCTCCAGATACATGCGGTCGGACATCTGGCCGAGAAGATCTGCCGTCCCAACCATATAGCCGATTAGCCGGTCCTTGCCTACGGGAACCTGGATCTCGTCGACCTCGATTTCGTAGCCGGTGAAGTGCACCAGCTTGGCAGCCAGCTCGGCTTCGGCCGCGAAGCCCCGCGACGGCAGGTAGTGCAAAAGAAAATCCGCGCTGCGGCTGACGTGCACCTTGGTGAAGACCGCGCCGTTCGCCACGTCCGTTTCGGAATTGCGCCGGATGTACCCGCTGTCGTGCAGCAGGGCGATGATCACGCCCAGCATCGCGCGCCGCGCGCCGAGCTGCTCGGTTCCGGAGCGGCCGCGATCGTGCCCGTCGATCAGGCGCGCCATCGCGAGCGCCATATCGAGCGTATGGCGCAGGTCGTGGTACAGCGTGTCGCAGGCCAGGTAGCCTGGGTAGCGGCCCTCGAACAGGTCTTTCGCGTCGTCGAACGCCTGAACCAGCGGCGCGAAGCTCGCGCCGGAATAGCGCGCCTGGAAAATCTCGAGAACCGCCTCGCGAACCCGTTCGGCGTCCTCGACGTCGATCCGGTTCGTCACGTCGTTTTGGTTGAGCCGAATGTTCATGTGCAGGCCGTCACCGGCGATGTTTGCGTGTCGGCCGATTTTCGTCACATGTCGCCGCCAGTGCAACCATTCGGCGACGTTTTGACATTCGCGCTGCAACAAACGGGAGCCGGCCGATAAGCCGGGTTCTGTCGACCGCAACCCCTAGACGGGACCGCGGTCATGGCAGCCATTCCTCTCGACCCAGGATTTCCCCTGGGCTCTAGCCACCTACCCGCAAGCTCGGCCGAGCCGGCCTCAAGCGCTTGCCTATTTGGTGTTGCTCCGGATGGAGGTTGCCGCGTTTCACCCGCGCGGCTTGCGCCGCGCGACTCGTCTCTGTGGCCCTATTCGTCACGTCGCCGTGCCAGGGGGTTACCCTGCATCCCGCTCTGCGGAGCCCGGACTTTCCTCTGCCTGCCGCCGTAGCGGCCGACAGCGACTGCCTGGCCGACTCCCGGCGCGATTGTACTCCCCGGACGCACTGTCTGGATGCGGCGACGGTCGGAAGTAGCGGACGTCGGCGTAAAACTCGGGGTGCTCGCTCTCGCCACTCCAGCCCGGATATCCGAAGATCGGCAACGGCGCCAGATCGCGCGGCGATCCTCCGCGCGCGCAGGCCTCGAACCAGCCCGCGGCCGCCGCGTCGAGCGTCGCGCGCAGCTGCGCGATCGGCGCACCGAGCAGCGCCGGCTCGACCGCCAGAAGCAGGGCCTTGCAGGTGATTCCCGGCCAGGGCTCGAGCGCCTTCTCGAGGACGGCGTGACCGAACACGAGGATACGCATTCCGGCGCGCACGCGTGCGCGCTCCTTCCAGAACAGGGTTTGCCAGCGAAACCCGCGGATCAACTCGATCAGGTACGGATCGCTGCAGGCGACCAGCGCGCCACCTTCGTCGAAGATCGTCAACAGGTCGCGCGCCGGCCCGCGTCCGCGCGTTTCGCGCTTGATCTCGCTCGCGTGGATCGCATTCAGCTTCGCTTTGCTGAGTGGAAACGCAAGCCAGGCAAGGGCGTTGAACAGGTCGTGCCAGTTGCGTTCCCGAGTCGCCACCTCGCCGCTCGCGTGCACCCGGAGCTCGTAATTCGCGCCTGCTGCGCCTGGCGCGACGAAGCGCACCGGCAGGCCGCTCGCGGTGCGCGGTGCGGCGCCCGCGGCGAGCGCGTTCAGACGTCTGTGATCCGGCCAGTCGTGTTCGCGCGCCAGCTGCGCGAGCGCGCTGCGCACCGGGTCGAAGACGGGGTGAGCAAAGCGCGCACAGCCCTCGGCCCAGCCCGGGCTCAGGCAAGCCGCCATGGCAGGCGCTCGCCGGCGCGCAGCGGAACCAGCGCGCCCGCACCGAAGGGCAGCCGCTCGGGGACCTGCCAGGATTCGCGCAGCAGAGTCACGCTCTCGTCGTTGACCGGCAAGCCGTAAAAGCGCGGACCGTGAAGGCTCGCAAAGCCCTCGAGTTTGTCCAGCGCGCCGGCTTCCTCGAACGCGACCGCGTACAGCTCGAGCGCCGCGTGCGCCGTATAGATGCCGGCGCAGCCGCAGGCGGCTTCTTTGGCCTCGAGCGCATGCGGTGCGCTGTCCGTGCCCAGGAAAAACTTGGGATTGCCCGAAACGGCCGCTTCGACCAGCGCCTCGCGATGCACCTCGCGCTTGAGCACGGGCAGGCAGTAGTGATGCGGTCGCAGGCCGCCCAAAAACAGGGCGTTTCGGTTCATCAGCAGATGATGCGCAGTGATCGTCGCCGCAATCTGCGCGCCGGTGACCTCGACGTACTGCACGGCATCGCGCGTCGTGATGTGCTCGAGCACGATCTTCAGGTTCGGGAACCGCTCGACCAGGGGGCCGAGCACCTCCTCGATGAACGCCTTTTCCCGGTCGAAGATGTCGACCTCCGGGTCGGTCGACTCGCCGTGGACCAGGAGCGGCACGCCGAGCTCCTGCATGCGCTCGAGCGTGTGAAAGCAGCGCGAAAGACGCGTCACGCCTTCGTCCGAATGCGTGGTGGCGCCCGCCGGATACAGTTTGACGCCGGCAACACGTCCCGAGAGCTTCGCGCGCGCGACCTCCTCGGGCGGTGTGTCATCCGTGAGGTACAGGGTCATCAACGGTTCGAACGACAGGCCGTCGGGCAGTGCTGCGAGTATCCGCTCGCGATAATCGAGCGCCTGCTGCGTTGTACGCACCGCCGGCTTCAGATTGGGCATCACGATCGCGCGCGCAAAGCGTCGCGCCGTATCCGGCAGGACGGCGGCCATCGCGTCGCCGTCGCGCAGGTGCAGGTGCCAGTCGTCCGGCCGGCGAATCGTCAGCGCGTCCATGCCGCGACAGATTCTATCCAGACTTCTGACGGCCCGCGCGCTCGAGCGCCCGTGCGTAAAGCGTATTGCGTGGCGCACCGCTGATGCGCGCGGCCAGCCTCGCCGCATCGCGCGCCGGCATGCCAGGCACGGCCTCGAGCAGCAGTTCGAGCACCCGCTCGCCCGCGGCCTGGGATGTGTCGCGCCGGGGGCGCGGGCCGAGCACCAGTACGAACTCGCCCCGCTGGCGATTGGTATCGGCCGCCAGCCAATCTGCCGCCTCGGCGAGCGGGAGACGGACGAGCTCCTCGAATATCTTGGTCAGCTCGCGGGCGATCAGCAGCTCGCGCTCGCCGCCATAGCGCTCGTTCAGAGCGTCGATCGTCGCGCGTATCCGGTGCGGGGCCTCAAAGAACACGACGGGCCATGGCAGGTCGAATTCGTCCAAGGCTCTGCGCCGCGCAGCCGCGCTTGCCGGTAAAAACCCGGCGAACAGCCACGGACCCGCAACGAAGCCCGAAGCGGAGAGCGCTGCCGTCACCGCGCTCGGACCCGGAATCGGCACCACCCGCAGGCCCGCCGCATGCGCAGCGGCGACCAGCCACGCGCCCGGATCGGAGAGTCCCGGCGTGCCGGCGTCGGAAATGATCGCGACGTCGCGGCCACCGGCGAGCGCGGCGAGCAGCGCGCCGCTCGCGGCGCGCTCGTTGTGCTGATGCAGTGCGACGGTGCGCGCGCGGATGTTATGGCGCGCGAGCAGGGTTCGCGACGTGCGTGTGTCCTCGCAGGCGATCAGATCGACTTGCGCCAGGGTTTCGAGCGCGCGTGCGCCGAGGTCGGCGAGATTGCCGATCGGCGTCGCGACGACGAACAGACGGCCAGTCGAAAGAGGCTCGGTCAACGCAAGCTGGACAGGTTCGTTAAGTGGTGTGCGGGCAGCCTGGCGCCGCCTCTCCGGATGTCCTGTTGAGACGTCGCCACGCTACGCGCTTGAGCAGCTAGGGTGCCATGAACCGGAGCGGTGTGCGAGCCGAGGATTTATGCGCGGAGCGAATGCGCCGCGCCGGCCTACGCATTCTGGCGCGCAACTGGCGTTGCCGACTGGGCGAGATCGATCTGATCGCGGACGAGGCGGGCGTCACCGTGTTCGCCGAAGTGCGCCAGCGCAGCACGCGGCGCTTTGGCGGTGCCGCCGAGAGCGTGACGGCGGCCAAGCGCGCGCGCCTGATCGCGGCGGCGCGCCAATACCTTGCCGGACGGTGCGAGCGCAGCTGCCGATTCGACGTGATGCTGCTCGATGCGGCAGGCGCGGGTGGCGTCGAGGACATCGAGTGGATCCGCAATGCTTTCGACGCCTGACGCGCCGCTCGCCTGCGCGCTGGCGCTGGCCTGCGGGGCGGTGGCCGCCCAGCCGGCGCCGCCGACCAGCGCACGGGTCATGCTCGTCGTCCAGAGCACACGGCTCGCCGGCTTCGCGCATTACGAGGCCGCAACGCTCTGGGACGCGCTGCGCGAAGGCGACGCGCTCGTCCTGCACAGGGAGCCCGAAAATCCGCATGACCCCAACGCCGTGCGTGTCGAGTGGCGTGGCCACATGCTCGGCTACGTGCCCAGGCGCAACAACGCGGCGCTTGCCTGGGCGCTCGATCGAGGTCAGGCGCTGCGTGCCCGGATCGCGCGGCTGCGTGCACATCCCAACCCGGCGCGACGCATCGTGTTCGAGGTTTATCTCGAGTGACAGTGTAGAATTTGTGCATGGGGCAAGCGCAGAAGGCGGATCCGACCGAGGCGTCAGAATCGGTCGCCGTGCTGGCGGCGCGCGTTGGGGAACATTTCCGCGAAAGCGCAGCGCTCAAGCAATCCAGTGCGCAGCTGCTTGCCGAGCCCATCGCCCGCGCCGCGTCGCGCATGGTGGCCACGTTGCGTGCCGGCGGAAAGATTCTTGCCTGTGGCAACGGCGGTTCCGCGGCCGATGCACAGCATTTCGCGGCCGAGCTCGTGAATCGGTTCGAGATCGATCGCCCCCCGCTGGCCGCGCTCGCGCTTACCACGGACAGCTCGGCGCTTACGTCTATCGCGAACGACTTCCGCTACGAGGACGTATTCGCCAAGCAGCTGCGCGCTCTCGGGCGCAGGGGCGATGTCCTGCTCGCAATCTCGACCAGCGGCAACTCGACGAGCGTGCTCGAGGCGGCCGCGGCGGCCCGAACGCTTGGTCTGGGGGTGGTGGCGCTGACCGGCCGACACGGCGGCAAGCTCGGGGAACGGATGACCGAGCAGGATGTCCATATCTGCGTGCCGCACGCCAGTACCGCCCGGATCCAGGAAGTGCATCTGCTGGCGCTCCACTGCCTGTGCGATGCGATCGATTTCCAAATGTTCGGAGCCAAATCATGAGCATTTGCAGCACACGCGCTTGGCTCGCGGCGGGCACGATGGCCGCGGCAATGCTTCTCCTGCAGGGCTGCGCAGAAACCGTGATTGCGGTCGGCGCCGGGGCGGCCGTGCTGTCGGCCACGGATCGGCGCTCGACGGGCGCGCAGGTGGATGACGAAGGCATCGAATTGCGGGTCACGAACAGGATCGACGAGCGTTTCGGCGGGAAGGTGCACGTCAACGTGACCTCCTTCAATTACGTCGTGCTGCTGACGGGCGAAGTTCCGGATGCGAGCACGCGTGCCGAGGCGGAAAAGATCGCGCGCGGCGCGCCGGGTGTGCGCAATGTCTACAACGAGACGCAGATCGCCGGTGTGTCGTCGTTCGGCGCGCGCACCAATGATTCCTATCTGACGTCGAAGGTGAAGGCGCGCTTCCTGGATATCGGGCACTTCAGTGCGAATCACGTCAAGGTGGTGACCGAGGCGAGCGTCGTCTTCCTGATGGGAATCGTCACCGAGAAGGAGGCCGCCGAGGCAGTCCAGATCGCCCGCACCACGGACGGCGTGCGCAAGGTCGTGAAGATCTTCGAGTACTGCACGCCGGATAAGGCGCCCTGCAAGAGTTCGGAAAAGGCGTCCTAGAGCCGAGTCGGGCACGGCCGTGACGCAGCGCGTGCCGGCGTTCGAAGGCAAGATCAAGGCACCCGATGCGCTCGCGCCGTGGCTCGCGAGCGTGCCGCGACCGCTGGTGTTCACCAACGGCGTGTTCGACCTGCTGCATCGCGGCCATGTCACTTACCTGGCGCGGGCGCGCGAACACGGTGCAGCGCTTCTCGTCGCGCTGAATAGCGAC
Organism: Betaproteobacteria bacterium; assembly: GCA_022340705.1. Taxonomy (GTDB): domain Bacteria; phylum Pseudomonadota; class Gammaproteobacteria; order Burkholderiales; family SG8-39; genus SG8-39. The sequence goes on along the minus strand of JAJDNJ010000277.1, from coordinate 23,500 downwards.
GCATCCGTGCGCAGGCTTGCGAAGGGTGCGGGCCGTCCCATCAATTCCCTGGCGAACCGGCTGGCGCTCGTTGCCGCGCTCGAATCCGTCGACGCGGTGACCTGGTTCGAGGACGACACGCCAGCCGCGCTCATCGAGGTCTGCAGGCCCGACGTCCTGGTCAAGGGCGGCGACTGGCCGGTCGAGCGCATCGTTGGCGCAGCCGGCGTGCTCGCGCGAGGCGGCGAGGTTCTGTCGATCCCCTTCGAGCACGAGCAGTCGACCAGCGCGCTGCTGGCGCGCATCCGCGGCGCCGGCAGCTGATCTTCGTCCACACGCGGCAGGCGGTTTCGGGCATTGCGCAGGGGTTGCGCAGCCGGGAGAATACCGCCGTGCGACTGCGGCAGATCAACATCGATTACGACGCCGAACATGACCGGCTGCTCATGCGCATCGGCACGAGCGACGGGGCCGAACTGCGTCTATGGCTCACGCGCCGCTACGTCAAGCTGCTTTGGCCGCTGCTCGTCAAGCTCGCGGAGGACGCCAGTCCGCGCATTCGGACGCAGGCAAACCCGGAGGCTCGCAAGGCGCTCCTCGGGCTCGAGCACGAGCAGGCACTTGCGCGTGCGGATTTTTCGCGTCCCTACGAGAACAAGGCACCTGCGACGCCCCTGGGCGAAGCGCCGCTCCTGCTTTCGCGCATTCAGACCGGGCACGATCGCAATGGTCAGCCGGTGGTTGCGCTGCATCCCTCCGACGGGCAGGGCGTCACGCTGAATCTCGACGCGGTGCTCCTGCATTCCCTGTGTCGTCTGCTGCAGGCGGCTGCGCAGAAGAGCGACTGGGACATCGAGCTGCGGCTACCCGGGTCGGATAGCCGCGGCGCCCCCGAGAGGGCGCAGCGCACGATCAATTGAGTGCGCGCTGCCGGGACGGCGGCGAGCGCGTATAATTCCAGGTTTTCGCACTGCGCGACCCAGCGGAGCAGTACACCATCGATTCCGAATTTGAAAAGCTCGGCCTGATCGAGCCCCTGCTACGCGCCGTCACCGAGCTGGGCTACAAGGAGCCGACGCCGGTCCAGGCGCAGGCGATACCCCGCGTGCTCGAAGGTCGCGACCTCATGGCGGGCGCGCAGACCGGCACGGGGAAAACAGCGGCCTTTGCCCTGCCGATTCTGCAGCGCCTCTCATCGCATGCAAGCAACAGCGCTTCCCCGGCTCGTCACCCGGTGCGCGCGCTGGTGCTCGCACCGACGCGCGAGCTGGCGATTCAGGTCGGGGAAAGTTTTCGCGAGTACGCGCGCCATTTGCCGCTACGGACGACCGTGGTGTACGGCGGGGTCGACATGAACGCGCAGATCGAGCAGTTGCGACGCGGCGTCGAGGTGCTGGTGGCGACGCCCGGGCGGCTGCTCGACCACGTGCAGAACCGAACGGTCACGTTCGGACAGGTCTCGGTATTGACGCTGGACGAAGCTGATCGCATGCTCGACATGGGCTTTCTGCCGGACATTCGTCGCATCATCGCGCTACTTCCAGGGCGCCGGCAGAACCTGCTGTTCTCCGCGACCTTTCCGGAGGAAATCCGCAAGCTCGCGGCGACGCTGTTACACGATCCAGTGGAAATCCAGGTTGCCGCGCGCAACGCCGTTGCCGAGCTCGTCACCCACGTCGTCTACCCCGTGGCGCGCGAGAAGAAGCGCGAGCTGCTCTGCCACCTCATCCGCACGCGCAATCTGACGCAGGTGCTGGTGTTCAGCGGCACCCGGATCGGGGCCAATCGTCTCGCGCATCAGCTGCGCCGCGAGCAGATCCATGCGGATGCGATTCATGGCGACAAGTCTCAGGCCGAGCGCCTCGAGGCGCTCGAAAGCTTCAAGGCCGGACGGACCGCGGTGCTGGTGGCGACCGACGTCGCTTCCCGCGGCCTGGACATCGAAGGCCTGCCGCAGGTGATCAATTTCGATATTCCGCACTCGCCCGAGGATTACATTCATCGCATCGGCCGGACCGGCCGCGCCGGAATGGCCGGGGAGGCGATTTCGCTGGTCGCACCAGAGGACCGGGACTCGCTCGGTGCCATCGAGAAGCTGATCCGGCGCACGATCGAGCGGGTGCTCGTTCCCGGTTTCGAGCCGAACGCCGGAGCCGTGGCCGCGGTGATGGGGCGCAGCCAATCGCGCTCAACACGCGGCGAGGAGCGCGGGCGACGCGACGCGCGCGGGCGCGGCACGGCGCGACCGGTACGTGCTGCGCCGCGGCCGGCCGAGGGCGCCGACCCCATCTTTTCCAAACCCTATGAGCCGGGTCAGGCGTCAGCCGGCGAACCCGCGCATCGCACGGATGCCGCACCCGGGCGCCGCCCGAAGCAGGTTGCGGTGCTGCTCGGCGGCGTGCGGCCCTCGAAGACTTAGCGACTGCCGCCGCGGCGCGTCACACCGAACGCGCGCCGTCGACCTCGATAGATACCCCCGAGATAAAGCTCGCCTCGTCTGAGGCGAGGTAAAGGCATGCGTTCGCGACGTCGAGCGCCGTCGAAAAGCGCCCCATCGGGATCGTCGCGAGAAAGCGCTTGCGCGCCTCGTCGGTGACCGCGCCGCCGGCAAACTCCGCCGACAGCGCCGTGTCCGGGCTGAATACCGGATTGACGCAGTTGACCCGAATGTTGTCGGCACCGAACTCGCCCGCCATCGATTTTGACATCAGCACGACGGCACCCTTCGAGCTGTTGTACACAGTGAGCCCCGGTCGCGGTCGGATGCCCGCGGTCGACGCGATGTTGACGATGCATCCGCCACCCTGCTTGCGGAATACCGGCACGGCATGAAGTGCGGATAAGTAGACGCTTTTCACGTTGACCGCGTAGACCTTGTCGAACTCCGCCTCCGTCACTTCGAGGTAGGGCTTGTTGCGGTGGGTCCATCCCGCGTTGTTGATCAAGATGTCGAGCCGCCCGAAGGCCGACTGCGCCCCGCCGACGAGGCTCGCCCAGTCCGAGCTGCGCGTCACGTCTGCTTTGATGAAGATCGCTTTACCGCCCGCGCTCGAGATTTCTCCGGCGACGCGGTTGCCGTTCGCTGCATGAATGTCGTTGACGACGACGCCGGCGCCTTCCTGTGCAAAACGCTTGGCTATGCCTTCGCCGAAGCCGGAACCTGCGCCCGTCACGATCGCAATTTTTCCGCTCAGTCTCATCGTCCGTTCCAGTCCATGATGGTCGAGTAATCAAAATCAATGTTAATCGCGCCCGACCCCGATCGTCTTGATCTGAGTGAAACTCGTCGAACGGGCTGCACTAAACCGCCTTGTAAGGCGAATGCTCGGCGAGCTCGTTTACATAGCGGGCGATGCCGCGGCGCTCGCGCTCGAGAAAGTCGTCAACCGCGCGGGCGAATGCGGGGTGAGCGAGCCAGTGCGCGGACAGCGTTTCGACCGGCATCAGTCCGCGAAACAGCTTGTGCTCGCCCTGGGCGCCGCCTTCGAAGCTACGCAGTCCATGGGCGATGGCGTATTCGATCGCCTGGTAATAACAGCATTCGAAATGAAGCAGCGGAATGTGCTCTACCGCACCCCAATAGCGCCCGAACAGGGCCTCGCCACCACGCACCAGCAGCGACGCGGCAACCGGCGCGCCCGCGCGCTCGGCGACCACCATGACCACGTGCTGGGCGAGGCGGGTCCCGAACTGAACGAAGAAGGGCAGATTGAGGTAAGGACGAGAGCCGTGCGCGGCGTAGGTCGTGCGGTAGCAGCGATAGAAGAATTCCCAGTGTCCCTGGGTGATCTCCCCGGCGCGCAGCCAGCGGAACGTCACGCCCGCGTCGCGCACGCGGCGGCGCTCCTGGCGGATGTTCTTGCGCCGGCGATGTGACATGCGGCCGAGAAAGCCTTCGAAATCCGCGTCGCCCGCATTCTCCCAGTGAAACTGGACCGTACGGCGCAGCATCATCCCCCGTTCCTGCATGAGCGCCGCGTCGGTCTGCGTCGGAAACAGAACGTGCAGCGACGAAACCTGCTGCGCCATTTCGAGCGCGGCGTCGAGCAGCGTGCGACGCGCTGCGTCATCGACACCCAGCAGGCGCGGTCCGCTTACGGGCGTAAAGGGGACGGCGCAGAGCAGCTTCGGGTAGTACTCGACGCCATGGCGTGCATAGGCATCGGCCCAGGCCCAGTCGAACACGTACTCGCCGTAGGAATGCGACTTGACGAACAGTGGCATCGCGCCGGCGAGCGCGCCCGCACGCCTCAGAATGAGGAACTGCGGCTGCCAGCCGGTGCGCGCGCTCGCGCAGCCCGTTTCGATCAGCGCGTTCAGGAAGGCATGCTTGACAAACGGATGGCGCGCCTGCGAAGCGGGGTCGGGTCCGAGCAGTGCGTCCCACTCCGCGGCCTCTAGGTCGCGCAGGGACTCGGCAATATGGAGACTTTCCAAGGGGGGCAGCGCGCGTGCGATCGGTCGGGGATGCCCGATTATAGGGAGGCCTCGCGGCCGCGCCTCTCGGCGGATAGCTTACAATTTCGTGATTCGTGAAAGGGGGCGCGATGAAAAAGATCGAAGCGATCGTGAAGCCATTCAAGCTCGACGAGGTGCGCGAAGCCCTCTCCGAGGTCGGGGTTACCGGGTTGACGGTGACCGAGGTTAAGGGCTTCGGGCGCCAGAAGGGCCACACCGAGCTCTACCGTGGCGCCGAGTACGTGGTCGACTTTCTGCCCAAGGTCAAGATCGAAGTCGTGATCGCCGAGAACCAGGTCGATTCTGTAATCGACGCGATCGTGCGCTCGGCACGGACCGGCAAGATCGGTGACGGGAAAATCTTCGTCACCGGGGTGGAGCACGTGGTGCGCATCCGCACCGGCGAAACCAACGAGGCGGCCGTTTAAGCGCCTGCCGAGGCGGGCGCGAGGCCCGTCTAGAGCCGTTTCTTGAGCAGGACCAACAGCGCGCCGCCGCCGCCATGCGCGGCGGGCGCCTGGCAGAAGGCGAGAACGTCCTCGCGTCGCGGCAAGAGCTTGTGCAGTAGGTTCTTCAAAACCGGTTCCCGGTTGCGCGAGCCGAGCCCCTTGCCGTGGATGATCCGCACGCAGCGCAGATGGCGCGCCACGCAGGCGCGCAGAAACAGCGCCAGTTGCTCCGTCGCCTGCGCGCGATTCATCCCGTGAAGGTCGAGCTCGCTTTCCACGACCCAGTGTCCGCGTCGCAGCTTGCGCAGGACCTGGCGCGACAAGCCATGACGCAGAAACGACAGCTCTTCGCCCGAATCAAGCAGGTGGTCGAGTGAGGCCGGCCCTGCGAGAGATTCCCTGAGCACGGCCCGCTCGTCACGACGGCGTTGGCGCGCCTCCGGCGGTGGCGGTGCGCCGCGCAACACCACGCGCCGTCGGGCGCGCTGGGCGATCGGCCGTACGTCGGCCATCGCCCTGCGGAACTCGTCGTCGTGTCCGTGCTCTGATCCGTCACCCATGCGGCATCCGGCCTCCGCAGCTCAAGCGCCTTCCGACTCGAGAAATTTCTCGGCGTCGAGCGCGGCCATGCAGCCAGTCGCTGCACTGGTCACGGCTTGTCGGTAGACGTGATCCTGCACATCGCCCGCGGCGAATACGCCCGCGACGCTGGTCGCCGTCGCGTTGCCGTCGTTTCCAGAGTGGGTCACGATGTAGCCGTTCTTCATCTCGAGCTGACCCGCGAACAATGCGGTATTCGGGGTATGGCCGATCGCGACGAATACGCCCTTCACATCGAGCGTTTCGGTCGCGCCGTCCTTCACGCTTTTGATCCGGACCCCAGTGACGCCGCTCGAATCGCCGAGCACCTCGTCGAGCACGCGATCGAGCGCGAGCACGATCTTGCCTTCTTCGACGCGCCGCATGAGCTTGTCGATCATGATCTTCTCGGCGCGAAACTTGTCGCGCCGATGCACCAGCGTGACGCTGCTGCAGATATTCGCCAGGTACAGTGCCTCCTCCACGGCCGTGTTGCCACCGCCGATGACCGCCACCGCCTGTCCCCGGTAGAAAAAGCCGTCGCAGGTCGCGCAAGCCGAAACACCCCGCCCCATGAAGCTTTCTTCCGAAGGCAGTCCGAGATACTTGGCGGAGGCGCCGGTCGCGATGATCAGGGCGTCGCAACTGTAGCTCGCGGAGTCGCCCTCGAGCCGGAACGGTCGGGCGTTGAGCGTTGCGCTTTGGATGTGATCGAAGATCACCTCCGTATCGAAGCGCTCCGCATGCTTCTGAAAACGCGCCATCAGATCCGGGCCCTGGACGCCATCGGCGTCGGCCGGCCAGTTGTCGACGTCGGTGGTGGTCATCAACTGTCCGCCCTGTGCCAGGCCGGTCACCAAGACCGGGGCGAGATTTGCGCGCGCTGCGTACACCGAAGCCGTGTACCCGGCGGGGCCGGAGCCCAGGATGAGGAGTCGAACGTGACGGCTGGGTTTTGGCGCGGACATGGCGGACGCGAATCGATGGTCAAGGCGAGCGCAGATTATACGAGGGGGGGTTGACAACAATTTTAGATCCCATTTCTCAGGCTTGTTTTGTAACAGACTGATTTTTGGTATGGTTTTGCTGAGGTAGAACCTGCGAATGACAACCGGATCCGATTGCCCGAGTCCGCGGCACGCGATGCGTCGCGTATTCGCGACGGTGATCTGCCTCGCGATCGGCACGCTCGCCCAGGCGCAGACGGGCCAAGCGCCCCCGCCTGCGGCGCAGGACGCACCCCGCTTCGAGATCCGCCGCTTCATCTTCGAAGGCGCGTCGCTCATCCCGCCCGCCGAGCTCGAGCGGCGTACGCGCGCACTGACCGGCCCGCAGCGCAGCTTCTCCGACGTGCAGCGCGCGCTGGAGACCGTCGAGCGCGCTTACAGCGAAGCTGGCTACAACGCGGTGCAGGTCCTGCTGCCCGAGCAGGAACTTGAGCGCGGCGAGGTCCGCCTCCAGATTGTCGAGGCACAGCTCGGACGCGTTCTGGTCGAGGACAACAAGTTTTTCGACGAGGCGAACATCCGCGCCAGCGTGCCCGCGCTCGCGCCTGGCGCGGCCCCGAATATCACGCAGATTGCGCGCAATCTGAATCTCGCGAACGAGAATCCAGCAAAGAAGGCGACGGTCCTCCTGCGCAGCGGCGAGCGCGAAGGTACGGTGGATGCGGTGGTTCGCGTCGCGGACGAGGACTGGCTGAAGTTCGCGATTACGCTCGACAACACCGGAACCCCGGAGACCGGCCGGCTGCGGCTGGGCCTCGGACTGCAGAACGCCAATCTGTTCGGACTCGACCACGTACTCAATCTGCAATACGTGGGCGCGCCGTACTCCAACTCGACGAACGACGAGGGCCAGCCGGACCATCTATCCATCAAACCGTCTGACCGGGTGCTCATTCTCGGTGCGGGATATCGGGTGCCGCTCTATGCGCTCGGCGACTCGCTCGATTTCGTCGCCGGCTACTCCGACGTGGATTCGGGCACCGTGCAGGGACTGTTCAACGTCGCGGGCGCCGGCACCATTTTCGCGGGCCGTTATACCCACAACCTGAATGCGATCGACGACTACAACCATCGCCTGGTGTTTGCGCTCGACTACCGCGCGTACGACAACAGCGGTGTGCAGATCGCGAGCACCGGCATGCAGTTGATCCCGGACATCACCGTGCATCCCTGGAGCCTGAGCTACGCCGGGCAACTGCGTCAGGCGGGCGGCGAGACGTCGTTTTCGCTCGGCTATGCGCAGAATATTCCCGGCGGCAACGACGGCAGCCAGGCGGATTTCTGCGCCGTGCGCAACAATGGCTACGGTGTCTGCGCGCCTGCGCGCTACCACATCTTGCAACCAGCACTGACCCACAGCCTGGTGCTGCCCGCGGACTGGCAGCTGCGCGTGGCCGCGAACGGACAGTGGACGCGCGACCAGCTCATACCGGGAGAGCAGTTCGGCCTGGGCGGGATGGACTCGGTGCGCGGTTTCTACGATCGCGAGGTCACCGGCGACCGGGGCTACCGCGGCTCCGGGGAACTGTACACACCGGATTTGGGCGCGCGGCTGGGGGTGCAGGGGCTGCGCCTTCGGCTATTGACGTTCTACGATTGGGGCAGCGTGCGGCGCCTCGACCCGCAGCCCGGCGAGCCGGACCGCCAGTCGATCGCCAGCACCGGGATCGGGATACGCCTGGCCTACGAGCGCAATCTGTCGGCGCGCGCGGACTGGGGGCTGGTGCTCAACGGGGGCGGGCAGCAGGGGGCGGGGGACTCTCTCGTCCAGTTCCGCGTGTCTTACATTTTCTGATTCCGCCGAAACCGGGCCCCGCTTTGCTAACATACCCGACGGCCCGGGTGGCGCGGGGCCGGCGCAGGCATAACAAGGGGAGAACCCCATGACGGGTACGATGACGACAGTCTCGACAGCGGTGCTTCGGGCAGTGCCTCTGTTCGCAAGCTTTTCGGACGATCAGCTGCGCACGATATCGACCGTGGTCAAGCGCAGAAGCGCACCGCGTAATACGACCATCATGGCCGCGGGCGATCCGACCGACTCGCTCTACATCGTTTTGTCGGGCCGACTCAAGGTCATGATGAGCGATGCCGACGGACGTGAGGTCATCCTGACGATCATCGGCCCGGGTGAGTTCTTCGGGGAAATGGGATTGATCGACGACAGTCCCCGCTCGGCGAGCGTGGTGACGATCGAGCCCTGCGAGTTGCTTTCGATCACCAAACGCGATTTCAAGCAGTCGATGGAGCAGAATTTCGAACTCGGGATGACCGTCATGCGTGGCCTGGTCCGGCGCCTGCGCGAGGCGGACCGCAAGATCGGCAGCCTCGCGTTGCTCGATGTGTTCGGAAGGGTTGCCCACCTGCTGATCGACATGTCCGAAAACGTCGACGGTCAGCGCGTGGTGACCCGGCGCATCCCGAAGCAGGACATCGCCAAGATGATCGGGGCGTCGAGAGAGATGGTGAGCCGCGTTATGAAGGACTTGCAGGAGGGCGGCTTCATCGAGGTGCGGGGGGCGAAGATCGTGATTCACGACGAGGTCGTCCTGCCGGAGTAATCTAAAAAGTAAAGATGTGTCAGGCCGCGATGCGGCCCGGCAGTTCGTGAAATAGTTCCTCCTTTCGCTGCCATTGTGCAGCGCAGGCTTCGCAGCATGGGCCGGTTTGCCAAGCTGCCCTACGCGGCAGAACTGCACGGTATTCTCGCGGGGTTGCTCTGCACGCTTGCGCTGTGCGCCTACGCAAGCCAGGCCGCCGCGGATGCGGGCACCGTGGAGCACCTTTCCGGAACCCTGTCGGTGAAGGGCGCCGACGGCAAGATCCGTATCCTGTCGCGCAAATCCGTGATCCGCTCCGGCGACACCGTGAACACGGAGCAGGACAGCTACGCGCAGATCAAGTTTGCCGATGGCGGCCGCGTCACGCTGAAGCCGAACACCACGGTGCGCCTCGACCGGTTCAAGTTTTCCGAGGATAAGCCGCAGGAGGACTCGTTCATCTACAGCCTGCTGCGCGGCGGCCTGCGTGCGGTCACCGGTCTGCTCGGCCAACGCAGCAAGGAGGCTTACGAGCTGAAGACGGCGACGGCCACGGTCGGCATCCGCGGGACGACGTTCACCGCCGACGATTGCACCGCCGAGCGCGCCTCGCCCGAATGCGCGCGTCTTAAGGCCGCGGTCTACGTCGGCGTGACCGACGGTGAGATCGTGGTGCGTAACGCGCATGGTGAGCTTGGCATTGCGGCGGGGCAGTTCGGACTGATCGAACGCGAGAAGCCGCCGCTGTTCATGTCCACCGACCCGGGCCTGCATGTCACGCCGCCCGCGAGTTTCATCGCTTCGCTATCTGGGGGCACTGCGCTGAACGCCGGGCGCACGCTGGAGTGCGTCGTCGGGCAGCCGTAGAAACGCGGCGCAGCGTCCGGCAAACGCAGATAGGTCAGGCGCGCAACCCGGCAAAAGAATCGGGCCGCACACACGGCGCTGACCCGCGCCTCCGCAGGCGTTTAAGCAGGTCGAGTGCGCTACAATCTGCGCTTCCGGACGGAGCGCGATGGCGGCTGCACAGAAATCCGGCACCTCACCCTTGCCGGCGAGACTCGCGGGCCTGTTACGCGAAGCGCGCTGGCTGCTCATTGGCGCCGCGGCGCTTTACCTCCTACTCGTCCTCGCAACCTTCAACAAGGCCGACCCGAGCTGGGTGCACAGCGCCACGGGCGCCGTTACGCGTAACGCCGGCGGCCGCCTCGGCGCGGAAATCGCGGCCGTGCTGCTTTTCCTGTTCGGACTGTCCGCCTACTGGTGGGTGGCGCTGTGCGTCGCCTTCGTCATTACCGGATATCGACGGCTGCACGCTGCCGCGCCACCCGATCGACGCTCCCTCGGCGTCATGCTCGCGGGTTTCGCGGTGCTGCTCATTGCAAGCGCGGGCCTCGAGGCGATGCGGCTGCATTCGCTCGCGGCGTCGCTTCCAGGTGCCGCGGGCGGCGCGGTTGGCGCTGCGGTCGCGACGACTTCGAGCGCGACCGTCGGGTTCACCGGCGCGACGCTTGCGCTGGTTGCCCTGATCGCGATCGGTCTCAGCTTGTTCACCGGTGTTTCCTGGATCACGGTGGCGGAGTTCACGGGCTTCGTTCTGGAATCGGCCTATACGTCGGCCAAGTCCGCCTGGGAGCGACGCCAGGACCGCAAACGCGGCGAGCTGGCGCGCGAGGCACGCGACTTCGTCGTCGAGACCGAGCGCAAGCGCGAAGTGGATCATCCGCCGCTGCGCATCGAGCCGCAGCTCAACGAGGTCAAGAAATCGGAGCGCGTACAGAAGGAACGGCAGGTGCCGCTGTTCGAGGACCTGCCCGACACACCGCTGCCGCCGATCAAGCTTCTCGACGAGGCGCATGCGGACAGCGAGCAGGTGACGGCAGAAACCCTTGAATTCACGTCACGCCTGATCGAAAAGAAGCTGTCCGACTTCGGTGTCGCCGTGAAGGTGCTCGCCGCCTATCCTGGGCCCGTGATTACGCGCTACGAAATCGAGCCGGCCGTCGGCGTTAAAGGCAGCCAGATCGTCAACTTGGTCAAGGACCTGGCGCGGGCGCTGTCCGTGGTCTCGATTCGTGTCGTGGAAACGATCCCCGGCAAATCTTGCATGGGTCTCGAGATCCCGAATCCGCACCGCCAGACGGTGCGCCTGTCGGAGCTCCTCGGCTCCGAGGCCTACCACGCGATGCACGCGCCACTTGCCATCGCGCTCGGCAAGGACATCTCGGGCAATCCGGTTGTTGCAGACCTCGCGAAGATGCCGCATTTGCTGGTCGCCGGCACTACGGGTTCGGGCAAGTCCGTCGCGATCAACGCGATGATCCTGTCGCTGCTCTACAAGTCGGAGCCGCGCCAGGTACGCCTGATCCTGGTCGACCCTAAGATGCTCGAGCTGTCGGTGTATCAGGACATCCCGCACCTGCTGGCGCCAGTGGTGACCGACATGAAACGGGCCGCAAACGCGCTCAGCTGGTGCGTCGCCGAGATGGAGCGTCGCTACAAGCTGATGTCCTGGCTCGGCGTGCGCAATCTGTCGGGCTTCAATCACAAGGTGGCGGATGCCGAAAAGCACGGCCGCTCGCTCGAAGATCCGCTCACCCTCGACACGGGCGAACCGCAGCCGCTCAAGGCGCTGCCCTACGTCGTGGTGGTCATCGACGAGCTCGCCGACTTGATGATGGTGGTGGGCAAGAAGGTCGAAGAGCTGATTGCGCGTCTCGCGCAGAAGGCGCGCGCTGCGGGCATCCACCTGGTGCTCGCGACCCAGCGGCCCTCGGTGGACGTGATCACCGGGTTGATCAAGGCGAACATTCCAGCGCGCATCGCCTTCCAGGTGTCGTCGCGGGTCGATTCGCGCACGATCCTCGACCAGAGCGGCGCCGAGGCGCTGCTCGGTGCGGGCGATATGCTGTTCATGCCGCCGGGCAGCGGGCTTCCCCAGCGCGTGCACGGCGCCTTCGTCGCCGACCACGAGGTGCACAACGTGGTCGAGCATCTCAAGCGCCTGGCGACGCCCGACTACATCGAAGCCGTCGTCGAGCCCCAGGCCATGGCGGAGGGCGGTTCATCGGGTGAAGGCGGCGGAGAGCAGGATCCGCTCTACGATCAGGCGGTCGAAATCGTCCTGCGGACGCGGCGGCCCTCGATCTCTCTGGTCCAGCGCCATTTGCGCATCGGATACAACCGCGCGGCCCGCCTCATCGAGGACATGGAGCGCGCCGGCCTGGTGTCGTCGATGCAGTCCAACGGCAACCGCGAGGTGCTGGTCCCCGCGACGCAGGAGTAGCGTGGTGGGGCGAACTGCGCTCGCGCTGCTTGCGCTGCTCGTGGCTGTATCCGCGCAGGCCTCGAGCCTCGAGCGCTTCGAGCGCTACCTGCGCACGACGCATTCGGCCCGGGCGGACTTCGAGCAGCAGGTGTTCGACGCGCGTCAGGCGCTCATCCAGACCGCGACGGGGCATTTCGCATTCGAGCGCCCAGGACGTTTCCGCTGGGTGTACGTCACACCGATGCGTCAGCTGATCGTCGGCGACGGCGCGCGCGTGTGGATCTACGACGAAGATCTTGCCCAGGTGACCGTGCGCCGGCTCGCCAGCGCTCTCGGCTCGACGCCAGCCGCGCTGATTTCCGGCAGCACCGATGTGATGCAGGCCTTCGTGTTTTCCGAACTCGGCCTGCGCGATAGTCTGGAGTGGCTCGAAGCCAAGCCGCGCGACGCCGAATCCGGATTCGACCGGATCCGGCTCGGGATGAGCGCGGTCGGCGTGGAGGCAATGGAGCTGGTCGATCATTTCGGCCAGACCACCCGCCTGCGCTTTTCCAATGTCGAGCGCAATCCGGTGCTTGACCCCGGGCGTTTCCGGTTCACGCCGCCGCCCGGCACCGACGTGCTCGGCGAGCCTTGAGATGAACGACCTCTTCGAGGCGCCGCAGCCGGCGGCGCCGCTCGCAGAAAGGCTGCGCCCGAAGACTCTCGACGAAGTGATCGGGCAGCAGCATCTGCTCGGTCCGGGAAAGCCGTTGCGCCTGGCCTTCGAGACGCGCCGACCCCACTCGATGATCCTGTGGGGACCGCCGGGGGTCGGCAAGACGACCCTGGCACGCCTGATGGCGCAGGCTTTCGACGCGGAGTTCATTGCGCTGTCGGCCGTGTTCTCCGGCGTGAAGGACATCCGCGAGGCGGTGCAAGCCGCGGAATCCGAACTCGCGCGCCGCGGACGCCACACCATCCTGTTCGTGGACGAGGTGCACCGCTTCAACAAAGCCCAGCAGGACGCGTTTCTTCCCTACGTCGAGCGAGGGCTCGTGACGTTCATCGGCGCGACGACCGAAAATCCGTCGTTCGAGGTGAACAGCGCGCTGCTCTCGCGGGCGACGGTCTACGTCCTCGAGCCGCTGTCGAGCGCAGAGCTCGATGCGCTGTTCGAGCGCGCTGCGCCCCAGGCTGCACCCGGCGTGGCGTTCGATGCGGCCGCGCGCGAGCGGCTGATCGGATTCGCGGACGGTGACGCGCGGCGCCTGCTGAACGCGCTCGAGATCATGGGTACGGCCGCAGGCGCCGCGGGCATCGCATCGATCGACGGCGCCTTCGTCGAGACGACGCTCGCGAAGAACTTGCGTCGCTTCGACAAGGCAGGTGAGGTGTTCTACGACCAGATCTCGGCGCTGCACAAGTCGGTGCGCGGCTCCGACCCGGATGCGGCGCTGTACTGGATGGTGCGCATGCTCGACGGCGGCGCGGACCCGCGCTACCTGGGACGACGCATCGTGCGCATGGCGAGCGAGGACATCGGGCTCGCCGACCCGCGCGCGCTCGGCCTCGCCCTCGACGCCTGCGAGGCCTTTGAGCGGCTCGGCTCCCCGGAGGGCGAGCTGGCACTCGCTGAGGCAGTGCTGTACTTGGCCTGCGCGCCGAAGTCCAACGCGGCGTACACCGCCTATAATGCCGCCCGCGCATTCGTGGCCGGTGACACGACGCGCCCTGTGCCGATGCACCTCAGGAACGCACCGACGCGCCTGATGAAGGAGCTCGGTTACGGCCATGCGTACCGGTACGCGCACGACGAAGCGGAGGCTTACGCGGCCGGCGAGCGTTACCTGCCTGACGGAATGGCGGCGCCGGGTTGGTACCAGCCGACCGACCGCGGGCTCGAGGCGCGCATCCGGGAAAAGCTCGAGTACTTGCGCAACCTCGATTCGGCGGCGCGCGAAAAGAAACGATGATCGACGTTCAACTGCTCAGAACTCAGCTCGATGAAGTCGCGGCGCGACTCGCGGCGCGCGGCGCGGCGTTCGATCGTGAAGCGTTTCGTGCGCTGGAGGCCGAGCGCAAGGACATCCAGACCCGCACCCAGGACCTGCAGAGCGCGCGTAACGCGCATGCCAAGAAAGTGGGCCAGGCGAAATCGCGCGGCGAGGACACGACGGTACTCGTTGCCGAGGCGAGCGGTATCAACCGGGAGCTCGGCGAGCTCGAAGCGCGCCTGTCCGAGGCGCAGCGCCAGTTGAACGACTTTCTCGCCGGCGTACCGAACCTGCCGCATCCGAGCGTACCGGTGGGCAGGAGCGAAGCGGACAACGTGGAGCAGCGCCGCTGGGGCGCGCCACGCCACTTCGACTTCCCGGTGAAAGATCATGTCGACCTCGGCGAGGGGCTCGGACAGCTCGACTTCGCGACGGGAAGCAAGATTGCGGGCAGCCGGTTCGTGCTGATGCGCGGGCCGCTCGCGCGCCTGCACCGCGCGATCGCCCAGTTCATGCTCGACCTGCACAGCGGCGAGCACGGCTACAAGGAGATCTACGCGCCCTACCTGGTGAACGCCCAGTCGATGTATGGAACAGGCCAGCTGCCGAAGTTCGAGCAGGATCTGTTCATCGTTCCGCGTGGCGACGAGAAGTGGTATCTCATTCCAACCGCGGAAGTGCCGGTGACCAACATCGTGCGCGACGCGATCGTCGCGGGCGAATCGCTGCCCCTGAAGTTCGTCTGCCATACGCCCTGTTTTCGTTCCGAGGCGGGTTCCTATGGCAAGGACACGCGCGGCATGATTCGCCAGCACCAGTTCGACAAGGTCGAGCTGGTCCAGATCGTGCAGCCCGAGGCCTCCTATGAGGCGCTCGAGACGCTCACCGGGCACGCGGAAGTCGTTCTGCAGAAGCTCGAACTGCCATACCGCGTCATGGCATTGTGTACCGCCGACCTCGGTGCCGCTTCGGCCAAGACCTACGATCTCGAAGTCTGGCTGCCGGCGCAGCAGGCCTACCGCGAGATTTCGTCCTGCTCCAACTTCGAGGCGTATCAGGCGCGGCGCATGCAGGCGCGCTTTCGCAACGCGCGCGGCAAGCCCGAGCTGGTGCATACGCTGAACGGCTCGGGACTTGCCGTGGGACGTACGCTCGTCGCGATCCTTGAGAACTATCAGAACGCCGACGGGTCGGTGACAGTCCCGGACGCGTTGCGACCCTATATGCGCGGACTCGAGCGGATCGAAAAAGAGGGCGCATGATAAAATCCGCGGCGCGCAGGCCCCGCATGCGCACCGCGGAGAGATGCCGGAGTGGTCGAACGGGGCAGACTCGAAATCTGTTGTACGGCTTGCCGTACCGGGGGTTCGAATCCCTCTCTCTCCGCCAGCTAAACCGCCCCGATCGGGGCGTTTTCGTTTGGTGCAGTCGAATCCGAAATTTCAAGAGGGCATATGACGGAACTAGCGATCCAGTTCGACCCCGATTCCGCGCACTTCGGCGCCTCGCGAACGCAAAAGCGCATCGAGGACGATCGCCTGCTCACCGGCCGGGGTCTGTTCAGCGACGACCGCGCGTTCCCCGAGGCGGCGACGCTGGTTATCCTGCGCTCGCCCTATGCCCACGCGCGGGTCACGTCGATCGATGTGACCGATGCACGTGGAGCACCCGGCGTGCTCGCTGTCTGGTCGATCGAGGACCTGAAGCGCGACGGGATCGGGCACATCCCGTTTCCGCCGCTGTTCAAGCAGGCCGACGGCTCGCCGATGGAAGCGCCGCTGCGTACGCTGCTCGCCGATGGCACCGTCTACCACGTTGGTCAGGCGGTCGCGGCGATCGTCGCGGGCACGCGCGAGCAGGCGCAGGATGCGGCCGAGCGCGTGAGTGTCGAGTATGACGAATTGCCCTGCGTCACCGATCCGCGCCGAGCGATCGAGGCCGGTGCGCCGCAGCTCTGGCCGGAGGCACCGAACAACATCGCCGCCGAATCGCGTTACGGCGATGCGAAAGCCTGCGACGCGGCCTTCGCCAAGGCCGCACACGTTGTCGAGCTCTCGCTCCACAACCAGCGCCTGATCGCGAACGCGATCGAGCCGCGCTGCTCGGTGGCGGTGCACGAGGCGGGGCGCACCACGTTGTATACCCAGAACCAGACTTCTACCGGCGCACGCCAGCTGCTCGGCGACGTGTTCCAGACCAAGCCGGAGGATTTCCGCATCATTGTGGGCGATATCGGCGGAGGCTTCGGCATGAAGACCGGGCTGACCCCGGAGGACGCGCTTGTCTGCTACGCCGCGCGCACCCTCGGGCGGTCGGTGAAGTGGCGCGGTGAGCGCAGCGAGGAATTTCTTGCCGCGCACATGGGACGCGACCAGCATTACAGCGCCGCTCTGGCGCTGGACAAGGACGGCAAGATCCTCGGCCTGCGCATGCGCATGATCGCCAACATCGGTGCAGTGCCGGTCGGCTCGTCGGCGATCATTCCGCTCGCCCTCGGACCGAAGGTGCAGGCCACGGTCTACCACGTACCGGTGATCGACTATCACGTGCGAGCGGTGCTGACCAACACCATGGCGACCGGCGCCTACCGCGGTGCCGGGCGGCCCGAGGCGAATTTCCTCATGGAGCGCCTCATGGACCGCGCGGCGCGCGAGATGAAGATCGATCCGGCCGAGCTGCGCCGGCGCAATTTCATCCGCCCCGATCAGTTCCCCTACGCGACGCATCTCGGCGATACCTACGACGTCGGCGATTTCGCGCGCGTGCTCGACGGCGCGCTCGCGCTGGCCGACTGGAATGGCTATCCGGCACGCGCGGCGGACTCCAAGCGGCGCGGTAAGCTGCGCGGGCGCGGACTGTCGAGCTACCTCGAGTGGACCGGTGCACTGCCCACCGAGACGGTGGACATCCAGGTCGACGCCGATGGCGCGGTCACCGTGTTCTCTGGAACTCAGGCGATGGGACAGGGACTGGAAACGACCTACACACAGCTGATCACCGAGGTTCTGCAGATCCCGGGCGAACGGATTCACATCGTGCAGGGCGACACCGACCGCGCGAACGGAGTCGGCAGCGTCGGCTCGCGCTCGGCATTCGTCGGCGGCTCGGCCGTGGTCGCCGCGGGGCACCAGGTCATCGTGCGCGGCAAGGAGCTTGCCGCCGAGCTGCTCGAGGCGGCACCGGCGGATATCGAATACCGCGACGGGCGGTTCCGCATCGCGGGCACGGACAGAGCGATCGGACTCGAGGAGCTTGCGACGCGTCAGCCGGACCGGATCGTGCGCGTCTCGGCGACCGAGACGCCATCGACGCCGAGCTGGCCGAATGGCGCGCAAATCTGCGAGGTCGAGATCGACGAGGAGACGGGGGTCATCGAGGTCGTGCGCCATACGACCTGCGACGACCTCGGGCGCATCATCAACCACCCGATCGTCGAGGGGCAGGTGCACGGCGGCGTTGCGCAGGGGCTCGGACAGGCACTGTTCGAGCGCGCCGTGTATGACGAGGCGAGCGGCCAGCTGCTTACGGGCTCGTTCATGGACTACGCGGTTCCGCGTGCCTCCGACCTGCCGTCGATCGCCTGCACCTTCGAGGAGGGCATTCCTTGCAAGACCAACCTCCTCGGCGTCAAGGGATGTGGCGAGATTGGCACCATCGGCTCGGTGCCGGCCGCGGTGCATGCGGTGCTCGACGCGCTCGCCGGGCGTGGCATCACGCACTTGGAAATGCCGCTCACGCCAGAGCGGATCTGGCGCGCGTTGCAGGCAGGCTGAGCCCGCGCCCGGCGTGGGCGCAGGCGTATATTGAGGCGCTCCATGTGGGGGGCCAGCTCGGGAGTCGGCGCAGCGACGCTGTCGGTCAGGGACCGCGAGCTGCGCATGCTCGAGTACGCGCTTGCCGCGTCGATCGCGCTCCATGCGTTTGGGTTCGCCGCGTTGCAGCTGGTCACGCCACGACCCGAGCCGGCGGCACCCGTCCCGGGTCCGATCAGCGCGCGTCTCGTTGAGCCACCGGCGGCAACGGCGTCTCCGGCGCCCGCCGCGGCACCCTCCAACGCGCTCGCTGAACCTTCCGCCGAGGAACGGGCGACGGACCAGAAGGCGGCGCCCGAGCTGCGCGAGCCTGTGCAGGCGGCGATGCAACCCGCTCCGCCGCGGGAGATCAAACACGAAACTGCGCCCAAGGTCGCGCGCGAGCCCCCCGTCGCGGCGCAGCCGGAACCGAAGAGCGAGACAAGGCCGAGGCCGACACCCGAAACCACACCAAAGCCGAAGCCCAAGCGGACGGCGAAACCGAAACCGAAGCCGATCAGCGAGACGACGCCTGCGCCGCCGCAGTCCGCCGCCGCCATAGCGTCTGTTGCGCCTGCGCCTTCGAGCGCGCCGAGCGCGTCTCCGGCGCCGTCACCCGGCGCGCGCGCGAGCGTGACGCCACTGCACGCGTCCGCGTCGAGCGCCGCCGTGATCGATAAGGATCTGCTCGCGCGCTACCGCCTGCAGCTGATCAGCGCAGCGCGTCGCTACAAGCGCTACCCGCGCGCGGCGCTCGACAACCAATGGGAAGGCGCCGCCGAAGTTGCGATGGTGATCGGAGACAACGGCAGAATCCGTGAGGTGACGATCAGCAAATCGAGCGGGCACGAGGTGCTCGATCGTCAGGCGATCGACATGTTCCGCAAGGCGAAGCCGCTGGTGCCAATTCCCACTGGACTGCGCGGACGCGAGTTCCGCGTCACGCTCAAGGCGATCTATAGCCTGCGTGATCCGGGCGCCTGAGCGCTTAGCCGGTCGCGGTCGCGGCGAGCGGCTCGAAGGCCACCACGTGATCGACGTCGAGCCGAATTCCGATCCGCTCGCCGATTGCGTGATTGTGGTGGCTGGGGACCAGCGCGAGTACCGTGCGCCCGCTGTCGAGGCGCAAGGTGTACAGAATGTCCGCCCCGCGAAACGCCTTTTTAACCACTTCGGCCTTCATGCTCGAGGCATCGTCGTGCACCACGTCGTCCGGACGCAGCAGCACGTCGGCGAGGCAGCCGCGGCCGCAGACCTCGCAGCCCTGCTGGCAGCCCTGCGGGACGTCGCCGTGGAGCACACCGAGCTCGATCTCGACGCGATGCGCGCCAAGCACCTTTGCCGGGAGAAACACGCCCTGGCCGACGAAGTCGGCGACGAAGCGATTGACCGGCTGATGGTAGAGCGCGTAGGGCGAATCCCACTGTGCAATGTGGCCTTCGTACATGATGCCGACTTCGTCGGCCATGGCGAAGGCCTCCTGCTGATCATGTGTCACCAGCACCGCGGTCGCGCCACTCGCCTTGATCACGTCGCGCACCTCGACCGAGAGCTGCTCACGCAGCTCGACGTCCAGATTCGAAAACGGCTCGTCGAGCAGGAGAAGCGCGGGGCGCGGAGCCAGCGCGCGCGCCAGTGCGACGCGCTGCTGCTGGCCGCCGGAAAGCTCGTGCGGATACTGCCGCGCGCTCGCTTCCAGGCGCACCAGCTCGGTCAGCTCGCGCACCCGCGCCGCGCGCTCGCGCGCCGGCCAGCTGCGCAACCCGAAAGCGATGTTGTCAGCGACGGTGAGGTGGGGAAACAGCGCGAAATCCTGGAATACCATTCCGATGCGCCGCTTTTCGGGTGGCAGGAGAAAGCCGGGCGCGCTGACCCGCGCGCCGTTCAGCACGATCTCGCCCCGGCGCGGCGGCTCGAAGCCCGCGATACAGCGCAATACGGTTGTCTTGCCGCAGCCGCTCGGCCCGAGCAGGCAGCCAATCGCGCCGCGCTGCAGCGAGAACGACAGACCGTGCACGACCTCGAGTTCGCCGTAGGCGAGGTGGAGATCGCGTACCTCGAGAAGCGATTCAGGTGCCGCCATGGGGCGATTATAGAAGCTGGATCGGCTTATTAATATCAATAATCATTATTAATTGGCTTGTGCGGCTGCACATATCCGTAGCAAATTCACGTACATGCAAAGTGCTTCGATGGAGCTTGGAGCGGTGACGGCCAGAAGCTCCCGCCTCGGGATCCTCGGCTGGAGTGCGCTGCTCGCCGCAGCCCTGCTCGCTTTCCCGCTGCTTGCGGTGCTCGCCAATCTGTTCCAGGGCGGGGGGGGAAGCTTTGCTCACCTGGCCGCAACCGTGCTGCCACGCTACATCGGTAACACAGCGTTGCTTCTGCTCGGCGTCAGCTGGGGCGTGGTCTCGATCGGAGTGCTTTCCGCGTGGCTGGTCACCGCATACCAGTTTCCGGGCCGCCGCCTCCTCGAGTGGGCGCTCATGCTCCCGCTGGCGATGCCGGCCTACGTGATGGCCTACGCGTATACCGACTGGCTCCAGTTCACCGGTCCGGTGCAAACGTTGCTGCGCAGCGCGTTCGGCTGGCGCGCACAAGACTACTGGTTTCCCGAGGTGCGTTCGCTCTGGGGCGCGGCGGCGATGCTTTCTTTCGCGCTCTATCCCTATGTTTACTTGATCGCGCGCACTGCATTTCTCGATCTTTCGCGCCATGCGGTCGAAGCGGGCCGGCTTGCCGGCTTGACGGCCTGGCAGAGCTTCTTTCGGGTGGCCGTGCCGCTCGCGCGTCCGGCGATCGCGGCCGGTACCGCGCTCGCCCTGATGGAAGCCCTCGCCGATTTCGGCACGGTGTCCTACTTCGCAGTCGACGTGTTCACCACCGGCATCTTCAAGGCCTGGCTCTCGATGGGCGATAGCGTCGCCGCGGCGCAGCTGTCGAGCTGCCTGCTCGCGGTGGTCGTCGTCATGATCGCGATCGAGCGCGCGAGCCGCGGCCGGGCTGCCTACCACGGCGGCGCAGTGCGCAAGCCCGCGCCCCCGCAGCCGCTCACCGGCGCCGGGGCCGGGCTCGCGATGCTCGCCTGCGCCGCGCCGGTGGTTTTCGGTTTTCTGCTGCCCGTCGGCATCCTGCTCAATCTCTCGCTCGGTGATCCCGACGTGCATTGGGGCGCGCGCGTATTCACCCTGATCGGCAACAGCACGCTGCTCGCAGCAGTGACCGCCTGCATTGCGGCCACGCTCGCGGTCGTGATGGCGTACGCGGGGCGCCTCGCGCGCAGCCCCTTCGTCGCTGTTGCGAACCGCGTGGCCTCGCTCGGCTATGCGGTTCCTGGGGCGGTGATCGCGGTCGGTGTGCTGGTGCCACTCGGCCGGCTCGACAACTGGCTTGCGGGCCTGCTCGAGCAGGCGTTCGGGATGCGCGTGGGCCTGCTGCTCACCGGCACCATCGTCGCACTGGTCTATGCCTATCTGGTCCGCTTCCTCGCGATCGCGCTGCAAACCGTCGAGGCGGGCCTGGCGAAGATCAAGCCGAGCATGGACGACGCCGCGCGCAGCCTGGGCGCCTCGCCGGCAGCGACGCTGCTGCGCGTGCACGCGCCGCTGCTCGCCTCGAGCCTTGCCGTGGCGGCGCTGCTCGTGTTTGTCGACGTGATGAAGGAGCTTCCGGCGACCTTCGCCCTGCGGCCGTTCAACTTCGATACGCTCGCGGTCGAGGCCTATCACCTCGCCAAGGATGAGCGACTCGCCGAGGCTGCGGTGCCGTCGCTCGTCATCGTGGCGGTCGGGCTCCTGCCACTGCTGTTCGTCTCTCGCCGGCTCATGCGGCCGGCCGCTTCCTGAGGCAGCCGCCCGCTAGCGCCAGCCGACACTGTCGAAAATCTCCTGCGCGGCGGCCTGGTTGCGTCCAAATGCGCTGACGTTGAGCGCGTCGTGCTTCACCTGCCCAAAGCCGGCAAGCACCGCGTTCGACGTCTTGGTCCCGGGTACCACCGGCCATTCGTTGTTGCCCTCCGCGAAGTAGCGCTGCGCCGTATCGCTTGCCAGGAATTCGAGAAATGCGACCGCGGTGGCACGGTGCGGTGCGTACTTGAGTACGCCGGCGCCCGAAATATTGAAATGTGTGCCGCGTCCCGCCTGGTTGGGAAACACAATGCCAAGCTTGCTCGCGATCTCTCGGTCGGAGGCTTTCGAAGATCGCGCGAGCCGGACGTAGTAGTAGTGATTGGACAGGGCGACGTCGCATTCGCCGGCGGCGACCCCGCGCAGCTGGTCGGTATCGCCGCCCTTTGGCGTGCGCGCGAGGTTCGCTTTCACGGCCTTTGCCCAGGCTTCGGCCTTGTCTTTGCCGAGGTGCTCGATCATCGACGCCAGCAGCGACAGGTTGTAGATGTGCGTTCCCGAACGTACGCAGATGCGTCCTTTCCACTTCGGCTCGGCGAGTGACTCATAGGTCGGGATCTCCTCGGGCTTCACCTTGGCCTTGTTGTAAGCGATCACGCGCGCGCGCAGCGAGAAGCCGTACCACTGTCCACCGGGGTCGCGAAAGTTGGCCGGGATGCGCGCGTCCAAAATCGCCGAATGGATCGGCTGCAGCAGGCCGAGCTGCTCCGCGCGCCAGAGCCGTCCGGCATCGGCCGTGATCAGTACGTCGGCAGGGCTGTGTGCACCTTCATTTCGAATGCGCTCGATCAGCGCGTCTTCGCCAGCCTCGATCCGGTTGACCCGGATGCCCGTGGCCTTGGTGAAGTCCGCGTACAGCGTCTCGTCGCTCTGGTAATGGCGCGCCGAGTAGATGTTCACGACCTTCTGGTCTGCGGCGTGGGCGATACCGAAGAGCAGGGCGAGCGCGATGAAGGTAAAGTTTTTCATTGAGAATCAGATGGATATGTGAGGAGATGGCGCAATCATAGGATTGCAGTTCAATGAAGTCAACGAGAATGATAATAGTTCTCGTTGATTCTCATCAAGTCCGCAGCGCTTTTCCTGCTCGCGCGGGCTTGCGCGAGGCGGCTAAAGCCGATCAGTCGGTGGCACGATGCGCCGCGCGCCGTCAAACCGACGCGCCCAATAGCGCTTGTGCAGATTCTCGATTCGCACGCGCGCGCCTGTGCGCGGCGCGTGAATGAACTTGCCGTTCCCGAGATAAATGCCGACGTGCGAATAGGGGCGGTGGGCGGTGTTATAGAAGACGAGGTCGCCAGGGCGCAGGGCGCTCGCCTCGATCGGAATCCCATACTCGCTTTGCGCGCGACTGTTGTGCGGCAGGTCGAGATCCCATGCCGCCTTGAATACGTAGGCGACCAGGCCGCTGCAGTCAAAGCCGTTCGCCGGAGAGCGACCACCGTACCGATAGTCAGTATCGAGGGTCATAATGGCCTGCAACAGTGCCTCGGTGTGCTGAGGCGTTGCCGGCGCTTCAGCACTGCGCGCGACATCGTCAGACGGCGG
>JAJDNJ010000267.1 GCA_022340705.1 Betaproteobacteria bacterium | reverse complement strand
GAGCGCTCGCAGATCGCGGTGCGTCGTTCGAGCGTGTCCGCTTGCCCCTGCTCGTCGAATGCCATGACAACGACCGCCGCGCCGTAGCGTCGCGCGAGACGCGCCTGCTGCAAAAACGCCTCTTCGCCTTCCTTGAGACTTATTGAGTTGACGATGCCCTTGCCCTGCACGCACTTGAGGCCGGCTTCGATCACGCTCCACTTCGACGAGTCGATCATCACCGGCACCCGTGCGATGTCCGGCTCCGCGGCGACCAGATTGAGAAAGCTCACCATGGCCTTCTCCGAGTCGAGCATCGCTTCGTCCATGTTGATGTCGATCACCTGAGCGCCGTTTTCCACCTGCTGACGCGCAACGGCCAGAGCCCCTGCGGTGTCGTCGGCGAGGATCAGCCGCGCGAACGCCTTTGATCCGGTGACGTTGGTGCGTTCGCCGACGTTGACGAACAGAGATGCGTCGTTGACGTTGAAGGCCTCGAGCCCGGCCAAGCGAAGCGCAGGTTTCGGCTCCGGTATGACGCGCGGCGCGACGCCAGCGAGCGCGTCGGCAATCGCATGGAGATGTTCGGGCGTCGTGCCGCAGCAGCCTCCGGCGAGGTTGAGCCATCCGGCCCGCGCCCACTCGCCCATGGCCTGCGCCATCGAATCGGGTGTGTCGTCATACTCGCCGAAGGCGTTCGGCAGACCCGCATTGGGGTGGCAGGAAACGTTGGTGGCCGCGACGTTCGACAGTTCCTCGACGTAGGGGCGCAGCTCGCGTGCGCCGAGCGCGCAATTGAGCCCGACCGCAATCGGTCGGGCATGGCGCACCGAGTTGTAGAACGCCTCGGTCGTCTGCCCGGAAAGGGTACGACCGCTCGCGTCGGTGATCGTGCCCGAGACCATGACCGGCAGGCGCAGGCCGCGCGCATCGAACGCGGTTTCGATCGCGAACAGGGCCGCTTTGGCGTTCAGGGTATCGAACACCGTCTCAACCAGGATCAGATCGGCACCGCCCTCGATCAGTCCATGGACGGCTTCGCTGTAAGTCGCCATCAGGTCATCGAAGCTGACCGCCCGATAGCCCGGATCGTTGACGTCGGGCGAAATCGAGGCCGTGCGGCTGGTCGGGCCAAGCACGCCCGCGACGAAGCGCGGCCGCGCCGGGTCCCTGGCCTCCCACTCGCGCGCGACCTCCTTGGCGAGACGCGCGGCCTCTAGATTCAGCTCGCTGACCAGCGCCTGCATGCCGTAATCGGCCATCGACACGGCCGTCGCGTTGAAGGTGTTGGTCTCGATGATGTCGGCACCGGCACGCAGGTAGTCGGCGTGCAGGCGTCGGATGAGCTCCGGCTGCGTCAGTACGAGCAGGTCGTTGTTGCCACGCAGCTCCTGTGGCCAGTCCCGAAAGCGAGTACCCCGGTAGTCCTCTTCCGCGAGCCGCTCGCGCTGGATCATGGTGCCCATCGCGCCGTCGAGCAGCAGAATGCGCTCGGCCAGAAGCGCATCGAGTTTTGCGGTGTGGGCGGGTTGGTTCATCGCAGTGACAAAACAAAAAGGCCCGTTCAGCTCGCGCCAGAAACGGGCCTGTGTGCTCGTCTCTTTAGCGGAATTTGTTTCCCCGCGGTCCTCGAGGGACTTCGGTTCGGCGCCCGCAAGCTGAACATCAAATCGGCGCCGCTGCTGCCGTGCGCTCTGCGCACCCGGGGCAGTGTGCCGAGTCGGGCCGGCTCTGTCAACCCGAATCGACCTATAATGCCTAGTCTTTCAAGGACTTCGCGCACATGGAACACTTGGAGCCAAAGGCCGCTTTCGAGTTTTTGAAGCGCACGGCAGACGCCTTGTTCATCGATTGCCGCAGCGAGATGGAATTTCTCTTTGTCGGCCACCCGGTCGGCGCTCTGCACGTCGCCTGGAACGACGGGCCTGACTGGCTCGTCAATCCGCACTTCGTTGGTCAAGTCAAGAGGCTTGCCGGGACCAATCACACGACGCGGCCGATCGTGCTGATCTGCCGCAGCGGCAATCGCTCGAACGAGGCCGGCGAGGAGTTGGAGCGCGCCGGCTTCACCCGCGTGTACAACGTGCGCCACGGATTCGAGGGCGAGCTGAACGACGATCACCGGCGCAACTCGCTCGCCGGCTGGCGCTTCGAAGGCCTGCCCTGGGAGCAGTGCTGATGCTTTCCGCGCGGGGCGTGCGGCCACGCCCCGCGCGCACGGCCGCGGTTATCCCGCGAGCGTCAAGCCACCGCTGACACTGAGAATCTGTCCGGTGACGTAATCCGAGCGGCTGCTCGCGAAGAACAAGATCGCATCGGCGATCTCCTGGGGCTGCGCGACCCGGCGGAAGGGAATCGCGCGGACGAATGCTTCGCGGATCTTTTCCGGCACGCGATTGTAGAGCGGCGTATCGGTCGGACCGGGGCATACGCAGTTCACGTTCACGCCGAAGCGCGCCGCTTCGCGCGCCAGAGACTTGGTGAAGGCGATGACACCGCCTTTGGCCGCTGAGTACACAGTCTCGCCCAGGCTGCCGACCCGCCCGGCGTCGCTCGAGATGTTGACGATCTTGCCGGCGCGTGCCTCGAACATGGACGGCAGGATCTTTTGCGTCAGGCGGATCGGCCCTTTCAAGTTGATCGCCAGTACCTGGTCCCAAAATTCGGGCGGATTCTCGACGAACGGCTGCACTTTGCCCCAGCCCGCGGCATTGACGAGCACGTCGATGCGCCCACCGGCGCGCTTTAGAACGTCCGCGGCAAACCGGTCGATCGAGGCGCCGTCGGTGAGATCGAGCTTCACGTAGTCCACCTTGTGACCCGCGGACTGCGCTTCCTTCTGTACCGCCGCGCCGCCAGTCTCGTCGACATCCCCGAGAAACACCTGTGCGCCTGCGCGTGCCATTTCGAGCGTCGTGGCTTTGCCGATTCCGGATGCCCCGCCCGTCACGATGATTTTTTTTCCGTCCAGTTTCATGTCCGTGTTCTCCTTCTGGAAACGATAAGAAGAGTTCGATCCGCGCCTGGGCTCATTCGGCGTCCGGTTGCGCCGAAGGCTGCGCGCGCTGAAAGGCGTCCAGCCTCATGCACGCCTCGAAGATGCGCATCGTCGTCGGATACGGCGTCAGATCGCTGTCGAAACGCCGCGCGTTGAAGATCTGAGGCACCAGACAGCAGTCCGCAATCGTGGGCTGGTCGCCATGGCAATGGATGCCGGCGCCGCGGTCCTGTGTCAGCGCCGCCTCGAGCTTCTCAAGACCATCGGCAATCCAGTGTCGATACCAGGTCGCGATCCCGGCTTCGTCCTGACCGAGCTGGCTGCGCAGGTACTCGAGCGTGCGCAGATTGTTCAGCGGATGAATTTCGCAGGCCACCAAGTCGGCGAGCGCACGCACGCGCGCGCGGCCGAGCGCATCGCCAGGCAGCAACGCGGGACGCGGATGACGTTCCTCGAGGTACTCGAGAATCGCGAGCGACTGCGTGAGCCGATGTCCGTCGACGATCAGCGTGGGAACCAGGCCCTGGGGATTGACGGCGAGATAGTCCGCCGCGCGGTGCTCGCTCTTGCGCAGGTGGACGGTATGGGCGTGATAGGCGAGCCCTTTGAGGTTGAGCGCAATGCGCACTCGAAAGGCTGCCGAACTGCGAAAGTAGGTGTAGAGCTCCATGGCGGACAGCCCGGCGCCTTGGCAAGCAGCCTCTACTCGGCGGGCGCGATCGTCACCTCGAGCGTTCCGACGCCCTCGACCGACGCGACCAGCCGATCGCCGGGTTTCACTGCGCCGACGCCGGCGGGGGTTCCGCTGAAGATCAGGTCCCCCGGCTCGAGCTTGTAATACTCGGACAGGTACGCGATCTGCTCCGCGACCGACCAGATCATGTCCGACAGATCGGCGCTCTGGCGCTGCGCGTCGTTGACCAGGAGCCGGATCGCCCCTTTCGTCGGATGGCCGATCTGGGTGGCCGGTGCGAGCGCGCTGCAGGGCGCCGCCTGATCGAAATCCTTGCCGAAATCCCATGGCCGGCCGTGATCCTTGCCCCATTGCTGCAGGTCGCGGCGCGTCATGTCGAGGCCGACGCCGTAACCGAATATGTGGGAATTCGCCTCTGCGACCGGGATGCGGCGACCGCCCTTCGCGAGCGCCACGACCATCTCGGTTTCGTAGTGCAGGTTGGAGGTCTTCGGGGGATAGGCGACCTTACCGCCGCTCGGCACGACCGCATGCGCCGACTTGATGAAGAAAAACGGTGCTTCGCGTCCGTCGCCGCCCATTTCCTTCTGGTGCTCGACATAGTTGCGTCCGACGCAGAAGACGCGCCGCACGGGAAACAGGTCTTTGCTTCCGCTCACCGGCAACGCCGGGGGGGTCCACAAGGGAATCGCGTACGCCATGATTGTCTTGTCGTGTGCTTTGATCGAGGGAACGCGGATTCTAGCCCTGCGTGCCAAGTTCCTGTTCCAGCATTTCGCGCAGCTTGAAGCGCTGCATCTTTCCGGTTGCGGTGCGAGGGATTTCGTCGATGGCGCGGAACCAGCGCGGACGCTTGTGGCGCGCGAGCCGCGCCTCGCAGGCGCGCTGCGCGGCGGAAAGCGCGGACTCCGGGTCCCCTGTCGGCACGATGAACAGCGCGAGCCGCTCAAAGCCTGATTCGTCGGTCGCGGGTACGCAGGCCGCCTCGGAAATTTCGGGCGCGCCGAGGACCGCTTCCTCGACGTCGCCGGGCTGGACCCACTGTCCCGCCACTTTGATGAAATCATCCGAGCGGCCCTGATGCGCGTAGAACCCCTCGGCGTCACGCACGAATACATCGCGCGTACAGAACCATCCATCCACGAATTGCTCGCGGTTCGCCTCCGGCCGATTGGCGTAGCCCACGGCGAGCGCCGGATGACGGATCCAGAGCACGCCCGGCTTACCGACGTCGACCTCGGCGCCGCCCTCCTCGCGCAGCTGCACGGTCACGCCTTCGAGCGGCCGCCCGGTGCGCGGTCCGCGCGCCGTTCCGGGAGGTGTCATCATCGCCACGCAGAAGGTTTCCGACATGCCGTACAGCCCTAGAATCTCGCGCCCGGTGGCGCGCTGCCAGGCTTCATTGACGGACGCCGGCAAGCGCTCGCCAGCGGAAACAAAATAACGCACCTTGGCAAACGCCGCGCGCGCGCGCTCGGGCATGTCGAGCAGGCGACGGTAGAACGACGGCACGCTGTAGAACGCGCTCGGCTGCTCGTCTGCGACCAGCGCACAGATCGCATCGGGGTCTGCCCATTCCGGGTGCAAGATCGCGGTCGCCCCGATCGACAGCGGCCCGAGCAGGCCATGCTCGAGCGCGTACGAAAAAAACAATTTCGAGGTGGCAAGCACTCGGTCTCCCCGCTGCAGTCCGAGAACCTGACGCTGACCCATTCCCGCGCAAAGCAGATTGGTCTGCGTGTGGATGATGCCCTTCGGGCGTCCCGTCGTACCGGAGGAATACAGCCAGAACGCGGGATCGTCGGCGCGCCGCTCGACGGCAGGCAGATCGTCGCGCGCTGCAGCCAGCGTAGCGCGCCAGTCGATCGCCTGGGCGGTTTCGATCGCGCCCGCTATGGCCAATCCGCCCTGCGCCGCGAACTCCTTCGCTAGATCCGGTCGGGCGCTCGCAAACACATCTTCGATCAGCGTGATACGCGCGCCACTATCGGCCCGGATATGCCGGTAATCGTCCTCTGAAAGCTTGGTGTTCAGCGCGATCGCGACGCCGCCCGCCCATACGATGCCAAGCCAGGCGGCGGCCATCTCGGGCGTATCGCGCATCAGCAGCAGGACGCGCTCTCCCGGCCGCAAGCCGAGCTTCGAGAACGCGCCGGCTGCGCGGCGCAGCTGGCGCGCCAGATCGGCGTAACTCAGCTGGGTGGACCCGCAGATGAGCGCGGCACGCGCGCCGTGGCGCGCCAGCGCGCCTTCGCCCATCAATTCTTCTGCGGCATTCATCGCGGGAGGGCCGCTTACGGGAGCCGGCCTCGGCTGGGTAGAGGCATTCGGGGCGTCTTCTGGCATGCTAGCGCCGTGAACGTTCGAAGGTCAAACTGTTTGAATTGCAAATGAATCTCGTATCCAGCGCATGAAACGCCCCGGCTCCGACTTACCGCGTGACGCCGCGCGGCTATCTCAGGGCGATCTCGCAGGCTTGATCGGCTACCGTTTGCGGCGCGCGCAGCAGGAACTGTTTCGGGACTTTGCCGCGAGCATCCCCGATCTTTCGCCAGGCCGGGCCGGCCTGCTCATGTTGATCGAGGCCAACCCCGGCGTCACCCAGAGTCGCCTCGCGCAGGCGATGGCGCTCGATCGCTCGACAATGGTCGGAGTGCTCGATGCGCTCGAGTCGCGCGGATGGCTCGAGCGGCGCAAGGGTAGCGACCGCAGGACCAACGGCCTCTGGCTGACGCGCGCCGGTCGGGTAACCCTCGCGCGGGTCAAGCGCCGCATTGCCGATCACGAGATGCGCGTCACCGCGCGCCTGTCGAGCGCCGAGCGCGAGCGGTTGCTCGTGCTGCTGGGCAAGCTCTGCCCGGAGTGAAAAAGAAACGGGGCGCCCAAGGGCGCCCCGTCGGTTTGCAGAAAGGGCCGCGCGCGGCGCGGCCGGTGGTTGCTTACCCGCTGTAGGCCGTTTCGCCGTGCTCGGTGACGTCGAGCCCTTGCGTTTCCTGCTCGTCGGTCACGCGCAGGCCGATCATCATGTCGATCAGCTTGAGCAGGATGTAGGTCACGATGGCATCGTAGATCAGCGTGAAGCCGACAGCCTGCACCTGCACCCATAACTGCTCGCCGATCGTCTTGTTCTCGCCGCCGAAGCCCTGGCCGCCGAGGCCGGGAGAGGCGAGGATCCCGATGAGCAGCGCGCCGACGATACCGCCGATGCAGTGCACGCCGAAGGCGTCGAGCGAGTCGTCGTAGCCGAACATCTTCTTCAGGTAGACCGCTGCCCAGAAGCAGGCGATGCCGGCAATGATGCCCAGCACGATCGCACCCATGGGACCCGCGTTGCCGCAGGCGGGCGTGATCGCGACCAGGCCGGCGACCGCACCAGAGGCCGCGCCGAGCAGGCTCGGTTTGCCCTTTGCGATCCACTCCGCGAACATCCAGCCGAGCACCGCCGCGGCGGTCGCCAGTTGCGTGTTGACCATCGCGACGCCGGCGCTGCCGTTCGCGGCAACTGCGCTGCCCGCGTTGAACCCGAACCACCCCGCCCAGAGCAGCGACGCGCCGATCATGGTGAAGGTCAGGTTATGCGGCGGCATCGCCACCTTGCCGTAGCCCTTGCGCGGACCGAGCACCAGCGCCGCCACCAGTCCGGCCATGCCGGCGTTGATGTGCACGACGGTCCCGCCCGCGAAGTCGATCGCCCCTTTGCCCCCGATCCAGCCGCCGCCCCAGACCATGTGCGCGATCGGCGCGTACACCGCGAGCAGCCACAGGCCGAGGAACCAGAGCACCGCGGAGAACTTCATGCGCTCGGCGAATGCGCCGACAATCAGCGCCGGCGTGATCGCCGCGAAGGTCAGCTGGAAGCAGACGAACACGTACTCCGGGATCGTGCCGGACAACGTATCCGGCTTCAGCCCCGACAGGAACGCCTTGCCGAACCCGCCGATGAAGCTGTTGCCTTCGGAGAAGGCGAAGCTGTAGCCGAACAGCGCCCAAAGGATTGAGATCAGCGAAAAGCTGACGAAGACCTGCATCAGCACCGAGAGCACGTTCTTCGAGCGGACCATGCCGCCGTAGAACAGCGCCAGGCCCGGAACGATCATGATGATGACCAGCACCGTCGAGATGAGCATCCACGACGTATCGCCGGTGTCGAGCTTGGCATCGGCCGCGTGCGCGACACCGGCCGAGAGCAGCACGCTCAGAACTGCGAGTAGCGTTCTCATTTCCTTCTCCTACAGTGCCGCCGCATCGGTCTCGCCGGTGCGGATGCGAATGACTTTCTCGAGGTCGAACACGAAGATCTTTCCATCGCCGATCTTCCCGGTGTTTGCGGCCTTCTCGATCACTTCGATGACCTGGTCGAGGACTTCGGTCTTGATGGCGACCTCGATCTTGACCTTGGGCAGGAAGTCGACCACGTACTCTGCGCCGCGGTAGAGCTCGGTGTGACCTTTCTGCCGACCAAAGCCCTTGACTTCGGTCACGGTCACGCCCTGCACGCCGATTCCCGAGAGCGCTTCGCGCACCTCGTCGAGCTTGAAGGGCTTGATGATTGCAGTAACGAATTTCATGCTGGTCTCCTGTGGCGCAGGCGGCGGGGAACCCGCACGCCCGCCTCCGCTAGGTGAGGGTTAGAACGATTTGTTGACATAGACGACGACGGCTGACTTCGCAGTGTCGTAGCCGGTGCCGTCAACCCACCAGCCCGCTCCCGCCGTGTTCTTCTTCGCGTTGGTGTCGGTGTAGTACACGCCGAGGTTCAGATCTTTTAGCATTCCCGACGGCACCGCGTAGTTCACGCCGAGCTTCCAGTCGTCGTACGACGCCTTGGTCGCGGAGGCCGTGTCGCCGTCATGCTTCACGTCGAGAATGCCGTAATGCGCGATAAACGAGACGCCGCTTTCGCCGATCGGGTAGTTGACCCCGAAATCGAGATACCAGGTGCCGTCGGTGTTCTGGTTGTTGATCTTTGCGCCGAAGTAGTTGGTGAGCGCGTAGGAGTACTTCAGCGAGAGGAATTTCCATCCGAGGCCGGCGTAAATCTCCCAGGTATCGGCGCTCGGCACGCCCGCGTTCCGGCTGCCGGGGTAGATGTAACCGATGGTCCCGATGTCATAGCTGAAGTCGCTCTTGCCGAAGCTGCCCTTGTAACCGCCGTAGAAGTCCCATTCCATGCTCGAATGGTTGTACGAGCCGAAATCCTCGAGCCAGCTGATGTTCGAGGCCCAGGTGCCGAGGTAAATGCCGCTCGCGTGCGAGTAATCGAACCCGCCCTGAAGCGCCGGCTTGCCGCCAGTCTGCGAGGTGCCGCGGAAGATATAGTTGCTGGTGAAACCGAGGTTCGCGCTCAATGAATGCGGCGAGCTGGACTGCGCCTGTGCCAGCGCTGGGACGCAGAGCGCGGTGCTCAGCGCAAGGGTCAATAACGGCTTATGCATGGTGCTTCTCCCTGACAAGAAAGAGATGAACGAAACGTGACAGAGGCGCTTTCGCAGCTTTCGTGCCAGAAACCCTTTCCTCGTTTTTTCAGTTGCTTGGACTGCAGGCGGGATTGCGCGACAGCATCTGCGCACCAGTATGGAACGTCGCCTTAGGCGCATGCCCGACATTGGTGCATGGTGGGTGCTAGACTCGCCCCGCCCTGCGAGGGAACCTTTTTAGATGAC
>JAJDNJ010000260.1 GCA_022340705.1 Betaproteobacteria bacterium | reverse complement strand
CGCATCACCGCGGGCGTGAACGATCGCGTGATCGTCGTCGATCAGAATTGATGACGTCGGTACGGTCCGCGCGCGGCTTCACGCTCACCGAGCTTGCGGTCGTCCTGGCGATCGTCGGTCTGTTGCTCGGCGCGATGATGGTCACCTTCTCGGCCCAGGTCGACCGGCGCAACCACTCGGACACCCAGCGCAGGCTTGAAGAGGCGAAAGAGCTGCTGCTCGCCTACGCGATTGTGAACGGCAGGCTGCCCTGCCCGGCGACCTGCACCAACCCGCCGGCCTGCACCGCGGGCAGTGCCGGAGACGAGAATCCGGCAGGCGGCGGCATCTGCAGCAGCTACACCCAAGGCTTCCTTCCCGCGCGTGCGATCGGATTCCAGCCGACGAGCGACACGGGATTCGCAATCGATGCCTGGGGCAACCCGATTCGCTATGCCGTGGCGCAAACCGTCAAAGCCGGCTCGGGCTGTCCGGCGGTGACTGCGATCAGCCCGCCTTCGAACTCCGCATCGTATTGGTCGCCACCGTTTACCGACGCGACCGCAACAGGCGTGGCGAATGCATCGACCTTTCTCAAGGCCAACGGCGTCGCCTGTAGCCCCGACGACGGCGACCTCGTGGTGTGCAGTGCCGCGCCGGGAGGCACGAGCTGCGCGGCCGGTCAGTCGGTCACCAACCAGAACACCGTCGTCGCGGTGGTGCTGTCCGTCGGCAAGAACGGCGCGCTGGGCACCGGAGGCGCGAACGAAGCCGAGAACCAGGACGGCGACAACGTTTTCGTCTATCGGACACCGGACCCGAGTTCGGCGCCGGGCGGGGAATACGACGATTTGACCGCCTGGATCCCCGTCGGACTGCTCTACGGGCGCATGACCGCGGCCGGCGTGCTGCCCTAAGCCACAGGCAGCAGGACGAAGCGCACCGCCCCCGCGCGATTCTCTTCGAGTACCAGCCGGTAGCCTTGGGCCGCCGCCTGGCCTGCCGCCTGGTACAAACCGATCCCGAGTCCGCTGTCCGAGTGCACCGGCGCGTGCAACAGACTGCTCACCACCTCTTCGGGCACCGCGGCGCCGCTGTCCTCGACCGACAAGCGTGCACCGGACTCGAGCGCATCGAGCACGACCCGGATGCGCACCCCGGGGTCCTCATGGCGCTTTGCAAGCGCATTGTGCAGCAGGTTGTCGACCACGTGATCGAACAGCAGGCCCGGGACCTGCACCCCAGCACGCAGCCGTCCGCGGACAAAGTCGATTCCCGGATTCGGATAGCGTGCCTCGATCGCCTCCCACCAACTGTCGAGCTCGACCAGACGTTCGGGTGTCACCGCGGGGCGGCGCAGCTTTTCCAGCGCCTCGGTCAGCCGTGCCTGAATCGCAGGCAGTTGGCGCTCGAGAAACGCAGCAGCGCGCGCCGGGTCGGCCGGCTCGCCGCCCGTGCGTAGCGCGGCCAACGCGCTCAACGACTGCAGAATGTTCTTCACCTCGTGCGCAAGGCGCGCGCCGGTCTCGTGCACCGCCTGGAGATAGGCGGTGTTCTGCAGCTGTTCCTCGCGCAGCTTGGCCTTGTGAAATTCGGCGAGCAGCTGTCCAAGAAGCAGGAGGTGCCAGCGCAGCGCCGGGCTGAGCGAAAAATGTGAATAGATCACGAGACTGAGATCGTCCTTCGCGAGCTCCACCGCGTTGCGGCTCGTCTCGCCCGCCTCGCCCTCGCCGCGTGCCCAGCGCCAGCGCGCCCCCGCAATCCAGGGCAGTCGCACCAGACCCTGAATCGCTTCGGCCAGAAAGCGCTCGGGTCGCGGCTGGGCCTGCGACAGCCCCGCGAGGAAATACAGCCAGCGCTCGAGGGGCAGGCCGATCGACAGCAAGTAGCGTGAGAAAAACACGCTCAGTCCGGCAAAACCCGCCGGCGGATTCCACGCAAGCCCGAACAGCAGGACTCCGCCCCCTACCCAGAGCACCGTATAGGTCAACGATTCGAGATAGCTCTTCTGCCCCAGCGTCATGAACGCAAAGCTGCCCAGCACGATCACCGTCAGCAGCAGCACAAGAAACAGGCTGTAGAAGAAATCGATCAGCTGCAGGCTCTGGCCGCGCTCCCCGCCGCCCGGCAGCAGCATCGCCGCGAGCAGGATCGCCGGCAGACCATGCTCGGCCAGATCGCGGATCTCGGGCGACAGCTCGGGTCGCGGCGCGATCTCCGGAAGGATGATGACGACCAGGAGCGCAACCAGGTAAGCAAACACGACCAGGTAGGCGAGTCTTTGCCAGCGCCCGGTGCGCTGATAGCTTGCGCTTCCGACGATTCCGGCCAGCGCAATCACCCAGCCCGCGAGCAGCCAGGCGTTTAGCCATCTGAGCAGCGCGAAGCCGACGAACGCGATCGCGATCGTCTGCGCGATCGAGACGCGCTCCTGGCGGCGCACGAAAGGCTGCCACAGCAGAACCAGGCCAAGATGCGCGAGGAGCAGGGCGCGCGCCCAGACGTCGGTCGTGCCGCGCAGCGCCGCAAAGTGCAACAGCAGGAGCATCGCGACCAGCACCGCGCGGCCGTGGCGGTCGCTGAAATCGAGCACCACGCGCGCAAAGCGCCTGGAAGATGGACGCGCGCTGCCCGAGGCCTGCGCCGTTTCCGGGGTCAAAGGTTGCATAGGGACGGTGTGCCGACTAGTCTACCCGCGCCTTTCGCTGCACGGACGGCCCGCTGCGCGCCAGGTACAGCATCCGCCACGCATGCATCCTGCAGTCATACTTGCTCGCAACCTGCTCGTCGAAGCGCGGCGTAGCGGGCTGCCCTGGTTGGGTCTTGCGGCGATTGTCGGCGCCGTACTGCTCGCCGCCTTCCTGTCGCGAGTCGCGCTAACCGAAAGCCTGCAGCTTCAGGCCGCGCTCGTCGCGGCGCTGCTGCGCGCCTGCGGGGCTTTCCTCGTGGCGCTCGCGGTCGCAGCCAGCACGGCGCGCGAAGTGGCCGACAAGGGCCTCGAGCTGATGCTGTCGCTGCCATTGTCGCGTGCGACGCACTACCTCGGACGCTGGTTGGGGCACGCGGCCGGCGCGGTGATCGTCGCCGTCGCGTTCAGCCTGCCGCTGCTGCTGTGGAGCGCGCCGGATGCGGTCGCGCATTGGGGGCTGTCGCTCGCGCTTGAGCTCGCGCTGGTCGCGGCGCTCGCGCTTTTCTTCTCGATGGCGTTCGGTCAGCTGTTGCCGGCCGTCGCTGCGACCGCAGCCTTCTACCTTCTCTCGCGCGCGCTTGGCACGATCCAGTCGATCGCGCAGAGCTCGCTGCTCGAGAGCGATTGGACGCAGCGTGCCGCGCAATCGGTGATCGATGCCATTGCCTTCGTCCTGCCGCGGCTCGATGCCGTGACGCGCACCGACTGGCTGCTCTACGGCACGCCGCGGGGCAGCGAATACCTGGCCGGCCTTGCGGGTCTCGCGATCTATTGCGCATTGATCCTGGCGGCCGGCCTCGTCGACCTGCACCGGCGCAACCTGTGAGCGCCGACGAGCGTGCCTGGTCGAGCCTGCCGCGTGGCCTCGCCGCCGGGTTCACCGTGCTGCTCGCGGCCCAGATGACATGGCATGGCCTGCGGGCGGATTTGCCGCGCGAAGCATTCGCGGATCTGCCGCCCGCGCCGAATTCCGCCACACTGCGGCTCGCGGCGTTCGGCGAGGACGCTGCGATCGCGCGTCTCGCCATGCTCTACCTTCAGTCTTTCGATGAACGCGGGACAAACGCGATCCCCTATCAGCGCCTCGACTACGTGCGGCTCATCGAGTGGCTGGGTTCGATTCTGGACACCGACCCACGCAGCGGATATCCGCTATTCGCAGCCGCCCGCGTGTACGCGGAGAATCCGGACCCCGCAAAGGCCCGACTCGCGCTCGAGTTCGTCTACCGAGAATTCCTCAAGTCACCGAACACGCGCTGGCGCTGGCTCGCCCATGCCGCATTGCTCGCCAAGCATCGCCTCAAGGATCTCCCGCTCGCGCGGCGCTACGCCGCGGCGATCGACCGCTACACCACCGATCCGAGCGTGCCGGCCTGGGCGCGCCAGATGGAGATCTTCATCCTCGAGGACATGAACGAGCTCGAGGCCGCCAAGATCATGCTCGGCGGCCTACTGGCGAGCGGGCGGATCACTGATCCGGCGGAGGCCAAGTTTCTCAAACAGCGCCTCGAGCAACTCGAAGCGCGGATCCAGGGCAGAAAGCGCTCACCGGCCCCGCGATAGGACAATAAGGGAAAAAGCGTCGCGGTTGCGACACCTCTGTCGAGAATTCGACAATCCTCTGCAGGGAGCGTTATATAACCACTTGATTATTAATACCTTAGCTCCTGGCACGAGACGTGCTGAGTAGTGAGTGCACCATGCACCCAATCGGGAGTTACGGTATGAGAAAACAACAGCAAGGCTTCACTCTGGTCGAGATCGCGATCGTGCTGGTCATCATCGGGCTGCTGCTCGGCGGCATCCTCAAGGGCCAGGAAATGATCACGCAGGCCAAGATCAAGAACGTGATCGCCGACTTCAGCGGCATCTCGGCCGCCTACTACGGTTACCAGGATCGGTACCGCGCCATCCCGGGCGACGACGTCAACGCGAACACCCGTTGGGGGGCCACGGCGGGCAACGGCAATGGCGCGGTCGAAGGCCAGTACAACAACGGCGGCGCCGCTTGCGCCGCTGCCGTCGAGAGCTGCAGCTGGTGGGATCACCTGCGCCGGGCGGGCTTCGTCGGCGGGACGGGCGTCACGCAGCCGCTCAATGCGGTGGTCGGAATTATGGGGGTCCAGACCGGGATGGCCGGGGGCGCAGGCACCGCGCTCGGCGTTGGTGGGGTCGGCGGCTTCTCGGGGCTGATCATGTGCTCGGCGAATCTGCCCGACAAGATTGCGATTGCCGTCGACTCGCAGATGGACGATGGCCTTTCTAACTCTGGCGGGGTCCGCGCGCAGCTGCAGACCGCCGCGAACCCGGATATTGTTGACACGGCGACGTCTCCGTACCAGGAGACAGGCACGAACACTTACGTGATCTGCCGCCAGATCTAGAGCAAGGCGCGCAGGCGCGCACTCCAAAGGCGCGCTGCGCACCCCCCGCGGGCCGGCCCTGTGCCGGCCCGTTTCTTTTCTAGCCGCCACGCAGCAGACGCTCCTCGGCTGCAGCGAGCGCCGCGGGCACGCCGAGCAGCACGACCACGTCGCCCGCCTGCAGGGCACCTGCCTGCTCGCTCGAGAGCTTGGCACTCACCCCGGGACGGCGCACCGCATGCACCTGCGCC
>JAJDNJ010000255.1 GCA_022340705.1 Betaproteobacteria bacterium | reverse complement strand
TTCGGCTCGTCGACGGCACTGGCGGCGGCGGCTCGGTGAAGAACCTCGAAATGCTCGGTTATTCGCCGATG
This sequence comes from Betaproteobacteria bacterium, assembly GCA_022340705.1. Lineage (GTDB taxonomy): Bacteria > Pseudomonadota > Gammaproteobacteria > Burkholderiales > SG8-39 > SG8-39. The sequence goes on along the minus strand of JAJDNJ010000255.1, from coordinate 3,026 downwards.
CCGAAGGCCTTCCTGTGGGATACCTGGACCGAGAACCTGGGCGAGGTGCCGGTGGTCGCCCTCGCGCTCGGCTCGGTTGCCGGGCTCGGCTCGGCGCGCGTGGTGGCGAGCCACTACTCGGTCATGGTGAAGGACACGTCCCAGCTTTTCGTCGCCGGCCCGCCCGTGGTCGCGGTCACCCATCGGCCCTACGAGAAGAACGAGCTCGGCGGCAGCCACATTCACACGCGCAACGGCGCGGTCGACGACGAAGCAGACAGCGAAGACGAGGCCTTCGCGCGCGCGCGGCGGTTTCTGTCCTATCTGCCGCCGTCGGTCTACGAGCTGCCGGCGCGCGTCGCGGGCGACGACCCGGTCAGCCGGCGCGAGGGCTGGCTGATCGACGCGGTGCCGCGCGATCCCCGCAAGGTCTACAACATGCGCAGGATCATCGGCGCGCTGGTCGACCGCGACTCGTTCTTCGAGATCGGCCGGCTCTGGGGGCGCTCGGTGATCACCGGTCTCGCACGGCTCGACGGCTGGCCGGTCGCGGTGATGGCCGAGGATCCCTATCAGTACGGCGGCGCCTGGACCGCCAAGGCCTCCGAGAAGATCACCCGCTTCGTCGACCTGGCGCAGGTTTTCCACCTGCCGGTCGTCCATCTGGTCGACATTCCGGGCTTTCTGATCGGGCCGGACGCGGAGCGCGACGCGACGATCCGCTTCGGCATGCGTGCGGCGACCGCGGTGCTGCAGTCGACGGTGCCATGGTGCTCGGTGCTGGTGCGCAAGGTGTTTGGCGTTGCCGGCGCCGTGCATCAGAACTCGACGCGCTATTGCATGCGCGTGGCCTGGCCGTCGGCCGAGTGGGGCTCACTGCCGATCGCCGGCGGGCTCGAGGCCGCCTACAAGGCCGAGATCGAGGCGGCGCAGGACCCCGTCGCCAAACGTGCCGAGATCGAGGCGCGCGTGCGGCGCTTCGCCTCGCCGATGCGCAGCGCCGAGAAGTTCGACGTCGAGGAGATCATCGATCCGCGCGATACGCGGCCGCTGCTGTGCGAATTCGCCGCACTTGCCGCGCCGCTGCGCGAGACGGGACCGGTGCGCTTCGGCGTGCGCCCCTGACGCGGGGCCGGCCTGCGGACAAACGATTTCGTGCGACTGGCATGAACCGGCGCGCGCTTACGCTCGGCGCGATCGCGCTGACGCTCGGCCTGACCTATGGTGTCTGGTACTCCTACAGCGTCTTTCTCGTCGCGCTGCTCAAGGAATTCGGCTGGAGCCGCTCGGTGCTTGCCGGCGCTTTTTCGGTGTTCACCCTGGTGCACGGCGCGGCGAACCCCGTGATCGGCATGCTCTGCGACCGTGTCGGGCCGCGCCGGCTGGTGATCTTCGGCGGCGCCGCGCTCGGTCTGGCGCTCTACGGCAACAGCTTCATCGCATCCCCCGAGCGCCTCTATCTGGGCTTCGGGCTGCTGACCGCGGTTTCGGTCGCGCTCTGCGGCTGGGTGCCCGCGGTGGTTCTGGTGCAGCGCCAGTTCATGGACCGACTCGCGCTTTCGCTCGGTATCGTCAGTTCGGGCATCGGGCTCGGGATGCTCTTCGTGGTGCCCCTCTGTCAGGCGATGATCGAGTCGCTCGGCTGGCGCACGGCCTGGCAGATTCTCGGCCTGATCTGCGCGGGCTGGATCGTGCCGGCGAATCTTCTGCTGGTACGCGATGCTTCCGCCCCCGCGCAGCTCGTCACGACGCCGACCGTCCAGAAGGACGGCGCGCGCGGGGCGAAGACCCATGGTGCGGGTGCGCGCGATGTCACGCTCGGCGAGGCGGTCCGCACGCAGGCGTTCTGGCTCGTGCTCGGTGCGTTCTTCTTCGGCAACATCTGCTCGCAGACATTGCATGTTCACCAGGTGGCGTTCCTCGTCGACCACGGCATCGCGGCAATGTCTGCCGCGTCGGTGGTCGGGGTCGTCGGCATCGCGAGCATTTTCGGCAAGACCGGCGGCGGCTGGCTTGCCGACCGCTTCGAGCGCGAGGTGATCTACGTGATCGGCATCGCGATCCTGGTGGGCGCGGTCGGCGCGCTCGCCCTGGTCGGCGTCGCGCCTTCGCTCATCGGGGCCTACGTCTTCGCGGTGATGCTCGGCGTCGGCTACTCGGCGACCGCCGCGCTGATTCCGGCGATGATCAGCGATCGCTTCCGCGGCCGCCAGTTCGGCCTCATCCTCGGCATGGGCCTGATGGGCAGCGCGGTCGGCAGCGCGCTCGGGCCCTGGATGGCCGGGCGCCTGTTCGACGCCACCGGCAGCTATTCGATCCCCTTCGTCATCGCGGCGGTCTGCGGCACGATCGCCGCCATCGCCGGCTGGCGCGCGCGCACCCTGCGTCTGCGCGCAACGTAAAAGCGGAATTCGGGGCCGCGGCCCGCGCGACGGCCGATCGCTCTACGGCTTGTGCTGCTCGTATTCGTGCAGCACGCACTTCACGCCCGGGTCGCTCGGCCAGCCGTCGAGGAACGCGCTCACCCCCAGGGCGTAGTCCTGCGGGCTCGTCCTGCCGTAGTACAGCTTGCGCGTGATGACGTAGAAGTAGTTGCCGTTCGGCGTCGCGGTGTCTTCGATCAGGTTGTCGACGCGCGCGACCGGACCAATCTTCTGGCCGGCGCAGGCCTTCTGCACGATGCCGAGGAAGGCGTCGTATTGCGGGTGCGGGCCGATCAGCGGTCCGGCCGAAGATCCCGGCGGGCCGGAGGGCGGCGCCGCCAGCTGCTGCTGGCTCTTGTGCTGCGCGTATTCCTGCAGCACGCATTTCACCCCCGGATCGCTCGGCCAGCCGTCGAGGAACGAGCTCACGCCGGTGGCGTAGTCCTGCGGGCTCGTCCTGCCGTAGTACAGGCGCCGCGTCTGGGTGTAGAAGAAGTCGCCTTGAAAGTTCTGGGTCTCGTCGATCAGGTCGTTGACCGCCCAGTTTCCGATCTGCTTGCCCGCGCAGGCCTTCTGCACTCGGTTGAGGAAGGCGTTGTACTCGGGATGAGGGCCGATCAGCGG
>JAJDNJ010000252.1 GCA_022340705.1 Betaproteobacteria bacterium | reverse complement strand
GCACTTGCATGTCGGGCGCTGGGAGAACGATCGCGCATCGATCGAGGCGGCGGTCGAGGCGTACCGAAGCGCGCTCGGCGCAGCCGGCATCGCGCTCGAAGTCGGATTCGCGGCGGAGGTGCGCTGCGACTACGACATCGTTCCCTATGTCGAGGCGGAGCGGGTGCCGTTTCTCGGCAGCTACGCGGGCGAGCAGGTGATGCTGCTCGAGTTCCCGCATGGCCACATGCCGGTGGGCGGCGACAAGCTGGTCGCCTGGCTGCGCGAGCGCGGAATCCGTTCGATGATCGCGCATCCGGAGCGCAACAAGGACATCATGCGCGATCTCGCCAAGCTGCAACCTTATGTCGAGGCCGGCTGCCTGCTGCAGCTCACCGCGGACGCGGTCGCGGGTGAATTCGGCCCGCAATGCCAGGCGCGCGCGCTCGAGATGCTCGAGCGCGGCTGGGTGACGATCATGGCCTCCGACGCGCACGATACCGAGGCGAGGCCGCCGCGGCTCAGGCCGGGGATCGAGAAGGCCGCCTCGGTGATCGGCGAGCGGGCGGCGCGCGACCTGGTCGAGACGAACCCGCGCCGGATCGTCGAAGGCGCATGAGGCGCCTGGCAGGCGGCCTCGAGCAAGCCGCGTTCTGGCTGTTCGCCGCGCTCATCGTCTGGGCGCCCATCCCGCTCGGCAGCAACCGGCCCTGGGCGTGGGCGCTGCTCGAGGTCGGGATCTACTTGGTCGGCGTGCTATGGCTCGCCGCCGTCGCGGGGCGCGCGGCCGATGTGCCTCCCGCGATGCGTGCCGCCTGGCCCGCCTTGCTGCTGTTCGCGCTGTGGCTCGGGTGGCTCGCGGTGCAATGGATCCCGCTTCCGACGGCTTGGGTGGCGGCGCTCTCGCCGCGTGCCGCCGAGCTGCACGCGCTCGCCGGCGGACCGGCGTCCGCGACGCTCTCGATCGACCCGCACGCGACGAAGGTGTTCTGGCTGAAGAGCCTGGCCTGGGCGCTCGCCTTCGCGCTCACGCTGGCGCTCGTGCGCACGCGCCGCCGGCTGGTCTGGCTGTGCAGCGTGATCGTCGCCGCGGGTCTCATCCAGGCGATCTACGGCGCGCTGATGCACCTCTCGGGCACGAATCTCGTGGTGCTCGATACCCCGATCGCGCACGCGTCGCAGGCAAGCGGGTTCTTCGTCAACCGCAACCATCTCGCCGGGATGCTCGAGATGACGCTCGCCGTGGGCGTCGGCCTGATGATCGCGCAGCTCGACGATCCGGGGCCGCGCAGCTGGAAGCAGTTCCTGCGCGACGCGGCGCGGGTGGTGCTCAGCCGCAAGGGGCCGCTGCGCATCCTGCTGATCGTGATGGTCGTCGCGCTCGTGATGACCCGCTCGCGCATGGGCAACACCGCATTCTTCGTCGGTCTGCTGGTCGCCGGGGTGATCGCGCTCGCGCTCTCGCGCCACGCGACGCGCAGCACCGTGGTCTTCATCGCCAGCCTGATCGTCATCGACGTGTTCATCATCGGCGCCTGGTTCGGCGTGGACCGCACGATTCAGCGCATCGAGCAGACCACCGCGGGGGATGTGCGCGAGCGCGTCGACCCGGCGATCTATGCGGTGAAGATCCTGGATGACTACCCTCTGTTCGGCACCGGCGGCGGCACGTTCTACAACGCATACCCGAGGTACCGCGGCGCGGACATCCTGCCCTACTACGACCATGTTCATAACGACTACATGCAGATGGCTACCGAGACGGGGTTCCCCGGAATCCTGCTGCTCGGCGCGATCGTGCTGCTGTCGTTCTTCGCCGCGGTGCTCGCGCTCTCGCGCCGGCGCGATCCGCTCGCGCGCGGGGTCGCATTCGGCGTCGTGATGGGCGTGACCGCGCTCGCGATTCACAGCACGGTGGACTTCAACCTGCAGATTCCGGCGAACGCCTTTCTGTTTTGTGTCCTGCTCGCGCTCGGCTGGCTTGCGCTGTTTCTGGAGCGGCGGGGTCAGACCCCTGTGGATAAGTCAGTAAGCGAGGTCCAACAGGCAGGAGACTTATCCACAGGGGTCTGACCCCAAAGAGCTTAGGCGCCGCGCAGCACCCCGCGCCGGATCTGGTCGAGCTCCATCGATTCGAACAGCGCCTTGAAGTTGCCCTCGCCGAAGCCTTCGTCGCCCTTGCGCTGGATGATCTCGAAAAAGATCGGGCCGATGACGGTCTTGGTGAAGATCTGAAGCAGCAGCCCGCCCTTCGGGCCGCCGTCGATCAGGATCGCGCGCTTCTTCAGTTCTTCGAGCGGCTCGCCGTGGTTCGGCAGGCGCTTGTCGACCAGCTCGTAGTAGGTATCCGGCGTATCGAGCAGCACGACGCCGCGCTCGCGCAGGGCGTCCACGGTCTGGTAGATGTCGCTCGTATGCAGCGCGATGTGCTGGATGCCCTCGCCGTGATAGGCATCCAGGTACTCCTGTATCTGGCTCTTGTCGTCGGACGACTCGTTGATCGGGATGCGGATCTTGCCGCAGGGGCTGGTCATCGCCTTCGACTTGAGGCCGGTGAGCTTGCCCTCGATGTCGAAGTAGCGAATCTCGCGAAAGTTGAACAGCCGCTCGTAGAACTCGGCCCATTCGGCCATCCGGCCGCGATGAACGTTGTGGGTCAGGTGATCGACGTAGGTCAGCCCGGCGCCGGCCGGCGCGGGCGCCCGGCCGCGCCAGAACGCCTCGAACCCGGGAAGCGGCTTGAAATCGACGTCGTAGATCGTGTGGCCGTAGTCGTTCTCCGGGTAGCGGTCGACGAGGTAGATGAGCGAATCGCCGATGCCCTTCACCGCGGGGATGCTGAGCTCGCCCGGGCCGACCTGCGACTCGATGCCCCAGGCGCCTGCCTGAGCGAGCTTGTCGAATGCGCCCCTGGCGTCCTTGACCCGAAACGCGATCGCGCACACGCTCGGGCCGTGACGCCGGGCGAAGTTCTGCGCGAAGGAGCGCGGCTCGGCATTGATGATGAAATTGACGTCGCCCTGCTTGTAGAGCGTCACGTCCTTGTGCCGGTGACGCGCCACCGCGCTGAAGCCCATCGCCTCGAACAGCGCGCCGAGCGCCGTGGGGTCGGGTGCGGCGTACTCGACGAACTCGAAGCCGTCGGTCTGAATCGGGTTTTCCCACAGGTCCATGCTCACCTCCATCGGGGTCAGACCCCCGTGGATAAATCTACGAAGTCTGGATATGGATTGTCGCGCAGCGCTCTTCCGCTGCCGACCGCCGTGCGAATGTTAGCAATCAACGGCGCCGCGAGCGCCTCGTCGACCAGTGCCCTGTAGGCAGTCCGGCGTGTCTCCGGGTCGCGCCCGAGCGCCGCATAGCACCCGTGCGGGCGGACGAGTGGGCTCGCCAGACCCTCTGCATTGGTCCGGTAACTGGACCACGGGTAATTCGCGGGGTGACGCACAATGCCTGCGCGCACCGGGTTGAGCTCGATGTAGCGGTAGCAGGCAAGCACGTAGCGCATCGAATACACGACGCTCGAGCGGTAGCGTCCCTCCCATGGTGTGCCTGTTCGTTCGTGAATGCGGTTCACATGCTGCGCGTAACGCTGGTTGACGGTCTTCATGCATCGCGCGCACGCAGATTGGTTCTCGGGGGTCATCAGCAGGTGCACATGATTGGACATCAGGCAATACGCGTGCACGCGGCAGTGCTCTTCATCCGCAGCACTGAGCAGGAAGCGCAGATAGCGATCGAAATCCTCGCTGGCGAAGAAGCAGGTCGCACGGTTGTTTCCGCGCTGCACAACGTGCAGCGGAACCCCTGGCGACACGGTACGAAGGGGGCGCGCCATGCCAGAGCAACGGTCGTTCGATCGATCAGTTGACGCGCGATTGAGCGCCCTGTACTTATCCACAGGGGTCTGACCCCATTTTTGCTTTTTTGTCCTGTCTTTTCGCCGTATGACGACATTCGTATTGGTGCATGGGGCCTGGCATGGCGGCTGGTGCTACGCACGCACGGCTCGGATCCTGCGCGGGCAGGGGCACGACGTGTTCACGCCTACGCTCACGGGAGTGGGCGAGCGCGCGCATCTCGCCGGCAAGGAGGTGAATCTCAGCCTGCACGTGCTCGACGTTTGCAACGTGCTGAAGTGGGAGGACCTGTCGGACGTCGTACTGTGCGGTCATTCTTACAGCGGCATGGTGATCACCGGAGTGGCCGACGCGATGCCGGAGCGCATCCGCTCGCTGGTCTATCTCGACGCCTTCGTCCCGGAAAACGGCAAGGCGGTCTGGGACTACTTCCTGCCCGAGCGGCGCGAAATGGCGTTGCAGGCTACGCTCTCCGCCGGCGGCCGCCTGCCGCCGACGCCGGCCGAGCGCTTCAATGTGAACGAGGCGGATCGGGCCTGGGTCGACGAAAAATGCGTACCGATGGCGATCGCCTGCTTTCTCGAGCGCATCCGCCTGACTGGCGCGCATGCGAAAGTGAAGAAGCGCACGTACATCTGGGCGCAGGACTGGAATCCGTCACCGTTCCACGCGTTCTACGAAAAGCTCAAGGCGGACAAGGCGTGGACCGTCCACGCGACCCGGACCGGCCACGATGTGATGCTCGACGATCCCGAAGGCCTCGCGCGCCTGTTGCTGGAGGCGGCATGAAGAAGTTATCCACAGGGGTCTGACCCCGTTATGGTCAAATCGGCTCTGATCGTCGGTGCGGGCAGCGGGATCAGCGCGTCGTTCGCGCGCCTGCTGGCAAAAGAGGGCTACAAGGTCGCGCTCGCGGCGCGATCGACGGCGAAACTCGCGGAGCTCGAGCAGGAAATTGGCGCGTCGGCGCTCGCGTGCGACGCGGCTGAGCCGGAGCAGGTTGCCGCGCTATTCGCGAGCGTGGACCACGAATTCGGGGCGCCCGAGGTCGTGCTTTACAACGCGAGCGCTCGCGCACGTGGACCGCTGGTCGATCTCAAACCGGCTGAGGTCGACCGCGCACTGCGCACCTCGGCCTATGGCGGATTTCTCGTCGCGCAGCAGGCCGCCAAGCGCATGGTTCCGCGCGGCAGCGGGGCGATCTTCTTTACCGGCGCATCGGCGAGCGTGAAGGGCTACGCGCAATCGGCGCCGTTCGCAATGGGCAAATTCGCGCTGCGCGGCCTCGCGCAATCGATGGCGCGTGAGCTGCAGCCCAAAGGCATCCATGTCGCGCATTTCGTGATTGATGGCGCTGTGCGCAACGCGGGCGCCGGACGGGTCGAGGCGGCCGATGCGCCGGACAGCTATCTCGATCCGGACGCGATCGCGCAGACCTACCTTGCTGTGCTCAAGCAGCCGCGCAGCGCGTGGAGCCTGGAGGTCGAGCTGAGGCCCTGGGTCGAGCGCTTCTAGGCCGTCGGGGCCGGCGCCCCGCAGACCACTCTAGCTTTTGTAACTCGGGTCCTTTGCCTCGATCGTGCGCACGAGCGAGGCGAATACCGCCTCGCAGACCGCGGGCTCGTCGGGTCCGGCCTCGCGCACGGTCTGCTCGAATACTTTCTCGCCGAGCGGGATCATGCCGCCCGCGCTCGAGGCGGTAATCTGGATGTCACAGGCGCGCTGCAGCGTCCAGAGCCACATGAACGCCTCGGGCAGCGTGCGTCCCCAGGTCAGCAGTCCGTGGTTGCGCAGGATGACGGCTTTCTTGTCGCCGACGTTGGCCAGCAGGCGCGACTGCTCGTCCGGGTTCACCGTCACGCCTTCGAAGTCGTGATAGGCGACGCGTCCCTTGAGTTGCGCCCCGTAGAAGGAGTCGTGTGACAGGCCGGACTTGAGGCAGGCAACCGACATCCCGGTCGTGGTATGCGTGTGCATCACGCAATGCGCTTCGTCAACAGCGCGGTGGATCGCGCTGTGAATCACGAAACCGGCTCGGTTGATCGGATGCGGGCTCGGCCGGACAGGGTTGCCATCGAGATCGACCGTCACAAGGTTCGACGCGGTCACCTCGCGGTAGTGCAATCCGAACGGGTTGATCAGGAAATGCCGCCCGGACCCTGGCACGCGCAGCGTGATGTGGTTGAAGATCATCTCGGTCCAGCCGAGATGGTCGAACACCCGGTAGGCCGCGGCGAGCTGCACGCGCGCGGCTTTTTCCGCCTCGGTCAGCGGCGCGGGCGCAGCAGCGCGCGAATCGTTCGACATCACAAGCGGCATCGTGGTCTCCGCAGGTTCCTTGGGGTCAGACCCCTGTGGATAAGTTTCGAGAGCCGTTAGTTTGCGGGAGTCGAAGCAACTTATCCACAGGGGTCTGACCCCAAACCTCCTAGTAACCAGGCGGGGGCTGAAAGCGGTAGTACTCGCGCTCGAGCAACTGGGCGAACCGGATCGTCGTGTAGTCGGCGTACTGCGGCCCGACAATCTGCACGCCGACGGGCAGGCCCTCTCGGGTGAGGCCGATCGGCGCGACGGTGCTCGGCAGATACACCATCCCCGAAAAGCCGGCCCAGAACATCTGCGTCGTCGAGGGCTGCGGCCTGCCGTTCACTCGGATCATGCGCTCCCAGCGCTCGCCCGCGTGCATATGCGGGAACGCGGCCGTGGCCGCGGCCGGGCAGAGCAGAACATCCCAGTCCTCGAAGAATTTCGCCCAGGCCATGCGCATACGATGCCGCTGCTCGTTCAGTGCGCTCCACTCGCGTGGCGCGAGCGTCGTGCCGCGCACGAACTGTGCCTCGTAACTGTAGTCGTTCGCATGTAGCCGCGGGCGCCGCGCCACGAACCGCTTGTATTGGGACTGGGGCTGGCGGCCCGAGGTCGCGTAGCGCAGCAGCTGAACATAGATCCGATGTGCTCGTTCCGGATCGATGTCCGGCCGTGCCCTGAAGCTCACCTTCGCGCCGCGCTTGCCGGTAAAGCGCGCCACCTTGCGGATCAGTTGCTGCACCGATTCGTCGACGTCTGCGGTCCGGTGACTGAGCATCACTGCGACGCGGAAATCGCGCAGCCGTGTCTGGCGCGCCGCCGGCAGTGCGAGCTTCCATCCGCTGCCGTCGATCGCGTCCGGTCCGGCGGTCACGGCCAGCCCGAGCGCGAGGTCGTCCGGGCTACGCGCGAGCGGGCCGACCACCGAGATGTCGGATTCGGAGACTTTGCCGTATGTCGTCTGACCCTGCGGCGTAACGATGCGGTAGGTTGGTTTGTGACCAAAGACGCCGCAGTAGTGCGCCGGGTTGCGGATCGAGGCGCCGATGTCACTGCCGTAATCGAGCGCCGACAGACCCGCGGCGAGCGCCGCGGCCGACCCGCCCGAAGACCCGCCCGGTGTGCGCGCTAGGTCCCAGGGATTGCTGGTCGTGCCGTAGACGGGATTGAACGTCTGCCAGTCCGCGAGATGCACAGGCACGTTCGTCTTGCCGAACAGGTTCGCGCCGGCATCGAGCAAGCGCTGAACGACGACTGCGTTCCTTTTCGCCCGGTGCTTGCGCAGCTCGGGCAGCCCCCAAGTCGTCGGCATGCCGACCACGTCGAAGGACTCCTTGATCGTCATCGGTACCCCATGCAGCCGTCCGAGCGTCGCGCTGCGTCTGCGCAGGGCCGCATCGGCCTTGATCGCTGTGCGCCGCGCGGCAGGCAGACGCGTGGCGATGATCGCATTCAATGCCGGGTTGTAGCGCCGCATGCGTGCGACGTAATGGTCAAGCAGCTCGACGCAGCCGATCTTCTTCGCGCGGATCATGCGCGCGAGCTTGGTGGCGGAGTAGAAAGCGAGGTCCATCGGAGTCCGAATGAAAGAGGCGATTTAGAAAGTAGGATTCCCGAGAACAATGGCTATCGGAAATGCACTCTCGTGTTCTGAGTGATTGTCGGTGCTTCTTCGACAATCACTCAGAACACGAGACAAACAGTGCTTCCGATACGCGCTACCGGTTATCGAGGGCGGCTTCGTCTTGTGATCTTGTTGCTCGCCGATGAAGCGCCGGCAAGCAACAAGATCACGAGATGGATTTCCGATGGCGAGCACCATGGTAGACCTTGATTAGAGGGCGCAACAGTGGCTATGTCGATACGCGAATCGGCAGATTGCGAAATCCCCGAAACCGGATCCGCCGGTCGCGCTCGGGCTTGCCTATGAGCTCGATCTTCGGAAAGCGCGCGAGCAGACGGCTGAAGGCGACGCGCCCTTCCATGCGCGCGACGTTCATGCCCGAGCAGGCGTGGTCACCCTGTCCGAAGGCGACATGGCGGTTGGGCTTGCGCCCGACGTCGAAGCGGTCGGGATCGGGGAACTGCGCCGGATCGCGGTTGGCGCCGCCGATCGCGATGGTGATGGACGTGCCTTCGGCGAGCGATTTGCCGCCGATGTCCATCGCTGCCTTGAGCCGGCGGTTGTTGAGCTGGATCGGCCCTTCGTAGCGCAGCATTTCCTCGATCGCGCTTGGCACGAGCGTCGGATCGGCGCGCAGGCGCGCCAGCTCCTCGGGGTGCGTGAGCAGCAGCCACAGGCCGTTGCCGATCAGATTGGTCGTCGTCTCGTGCCCTGCATTGAGCATAAAAATGCACTGGTGGTACAGCTCTTTCTCGGTCAGCCGCTCGCCGTCCTGTTCGCCCTGGATCAGACGCGTGAGCACGTCGGTGTCGTAGTCGCCGGGCTTTCGCCTGCGTGCGGCAACCAGCGTCTTCAGGTAATCGAGAAACTCGGTCACTGCGCGGTTGCCGCGTTCGAGCATCTCGGGCGTGAGCGTCGGCTCGAGCCCGGAGAGGATTGCGACCGACCAGCCGCGCAACGGCGCGCGGTCGTCGCGCGGCACCCCAAGCAGGTTGCCGATTACCTCGATCGGAATCTCGGTCGCGAAGGCATCGATGAAGTTCACGTCGCGCGCCGCAGCCATGCGCTCGAGCAGCGCGTCGACGAGCCGCACGACGTCGATTTCCATGCGCGCGATGGCCTTCTGATTGAGCGCGCCCATGATCAGCCGCCGCACGCGCGTGTGCAGCGGCGGATCGCTGAATACCAGGCTGGTCGTGTGGTGCTCGTAGAGCGGCGAATCGCCGAGCTTCGGTTTGAACTCGATCTTCTTGTCCGAGCTCGCGCGCGGATCTCGGTATACGCCGAGGATGTCCTCGTAGCGCGTGAGCAGCACTCCGGCGGGCATCGCGTGCACCGGGTCGTGCGTGCGCAGCGCGGCGTAGTAGGGGTAGGGATCGTCGATGAACTCGGCCGGCGCGCGAGCGAGGTCGAATTCGCGGGCGAGCGCGGCAGCGGTCGCGTCAGGCCATGGTCGCGGCGAGCTCATGCGTTCGTGCTATAAGGCGGCTTTGTTCGATCCGGCGGATTTTCCCATGCAACGCGTCCCGTTTGCCGAATTCGAACCCAAGCTGGCGAAACGCCTGGAAGAACTTTGGGGTCGACCGGTCAACCTCTACCGCGCGCTCGGGAATCACCCGGCACTGGTGGCGGCGTGGACCGAATTCGCCAATTCGATCCGCCATGAAAGCCGCACGCCGCGTGTGCTGCGGGAGCTGATGATTCTGCGCAGCGGCCAGCTGCAACGCTCGGAATACGAGTGGGCGCAGCACCTCAAGATGGCGCGCAAGGCGGGCGTGCGCGAAGCCCAGATCGCCGCGCTCGCGAACTGGCGCGATTCGAAGGAGTTCGACGCGCGCGAGCGCGCGGCGCTGCTGCTCACCGAGGCCGTCACCGCGGGCGCGGTAAGCGACGCGGTCTACACCGAGGTCTCGAAGTTCTTCGATCACTCGGAATACGTCGAGCTGTGCATCACGGGGGCGTTCTATTGCATGGTCGGGCGCATGCTCGACGCAATGCGCGTCGAACTCGACGACGACGCGCGCGACTACGCGCCCAAGCTTCCCTGAGGCTACTATGACGACGCAGGGTCGCAGCTATCGCTATTACGACTTCGTGATGGCGACCTTCGTTACCATCCTGATCTGTTCGAACCTCATCGGCCCGGCGAAGATCGCGCAGGTCGATTTGCCGCTGGTCGGCAGCGTGGCGTTCGGCGCCGGCGTTCTGTTCTTCCCGATTTCCTACGTGTTCGGCGACGTGCTCACCGAAGTCTACGGTTATGCCCGCGCGCGGCGTGTGATCTGGGCGGGCTTTGCGGGCCTGGGCTTCGCATCATTCATGGCGGCGGTCGTCGTCGCGCTGCCGCCGGCACCGTTCTGGCAGCACCAGCAGGCCTACGAGATCGCCTTCGGGACGACCTGGCGCATCGCGGGCGCATCGATGATTGCCTACTTCTGCGGCGAGTTCGTCAATTCCTACGTGCTCGCCAAGATGAAGATCCTCACGCGCGGCAAGTGGCTATGGACGCGCACCATCGGATCGACAATCTTCGGTGAAGCGGTCGATTCGTCGCTGTTCTATCCGCTC
>JAJDNJ010000257.1 GCA_022340705.1 Betaproteobacteria bacterium | reverse complement strand
CTCGGTGCGCGCGATCGACGCCGTGGCCGCGAACCTGCAGCGCGTGGTGCTGATTACCGGCACGAAGTACTACGGCTCGCATCTCGGCCCGTTCAAGACGCCGGCGCGCGAGGACGATCCGCGCCACATGCCGCCGGACTTCTATTTCGATCAGATCGACTGGCTGACCGAATTCCAGCGCGGCAAGCGCTGGTCCTGGACCGAGCTGCGCCCGCAGACGCTCTGCGGCTTCGCCCCCGGCACGCCGATGAGCATCGTTCCGGTGATCGCGGTGTATGCCGCGATCTCGAAAGCACTCGGCCTGCCGCTGCGCTTTCCCGGCAAGCCGGGCGCGTACCGCGCGATCTACCAGGTCACCGAGTCGACGCATCTCGCGAAGGCCGTCCACTGGGCCGCGCTCGAGCCGCGCTGTGCGAACCAGGCCTACAACATCACCAACGGCGATTACTTCCGCTGGATCAACCTGTGGCCCAAGATCGCCGAGATCTTCGAGATGCCCTACGCGGAACCGCAGACGATATCGCTCGTCGCGCACATGGCGGACAAGGGGCCGCTCTGGGACCGTCTGGTGAAGGATCACGGCCTGCAGCCCTACCGCTACGAAGAGATCGTCGCCTGGCCGTTCGGCGACTACGTCTTCGGCTGCGACTGGGACGTGATGACGAGCACTACCAAGGCGCGCCAGCACGGCTTTCACGACGTGGTCGACAGCGAAGAGATGTTCCTGCGCCTGCTCACGCAGTTCCGGCGCGAACGGATCGTCCCCTAGAAACAGGCATGCGATTGTCCGCAAGGAGGCGGCGATGATCGGAGATCCCCTCGCACTCACCATCCGCCGCAAGTTCGAGCGCCCGGCGCCGGCGCTGCTGCGCGCCTTCCGCGGGGCCCCGACCGGCTTCATCACCGACGCCTTCAACGGCAAGGGCTGCCTGCATCACCGCGTCAAGCCGATCGATCCGCGCATGCACTTCGTCGGCTCGGCGGTCACCGCGCTCTGCCCGCCGATGGACAACCTGGCGGCGATGGCGATTCTCGATTACGTGAAGAAGGGCGACGTCATCGTCATCGCCACCGGAGGTGACGAGTCCGCGGGAGTGATCGGCGACCTGTGGGCGCTGCGCGCGAGGCAGCTCGGCGTCGCCGCGATCGTCTGTGACGGCCTGGTGCGCGACGTGCCCGGCCTGCTCAAGGCCGGCATCCCGGTCTTCGCGCGCGGCTGGGCGCCGAACTCGGGCTTCAAGAACGGCCCGGGCGAGATCAACCTCGGCGTGAGCTGCGGCGGCGTGACCGTGCAGCCGGGCGATATCGTCGCCGGCGACCGAGACGGCGTGGTCGTCGTGCCGCTCGCCGAAGCGCGCGCCGTTGCCGCGCGGCTCGATCTGGTGCGCAAGAAGGAGGCCGAAACATTCGCCCTCGTGAAGAGCGGCAAGGCGCGCAAGTTCTGGGACGAAAAGGGACTGCGCAAGCGCGGCGCGCTGCGCTTCGTGGATTAGTCGCGCAGCACGATGGACTGCCGCACACTGATGCGCCGCGCGGCGGCGCACTTCGCCGGGCGCACTGCGATCGTCCACGGTGATCAGCGCCTGAGCTTCGCGCAGGCCTGGACGCGCGGCCTGCGCCTGGCCAATGCCCTGCTCGCGCTCGGCCTGCGGCCCGGCGACCGGATCGGCGTGCTCGAGGACAACAGCGTCGAGGCGGCCGACATCTTTCTCGGCGCGATGGCCGCGAACCTGGTGCGCGTGCCGCTCTATCCGCGCAACACGCGCGAGGCGCACCGCCATATGCTCGCGCACACCGGCTGCCGCGCGCTGGTCGTTTCCGGGCGCTACGCCGCCGACGCCGAGCCGCTGCGCGGCGACGTTCCCGCGCTCGAGCACGTCGTGGTACGCGACGAAGGCTACGCGCGCTGGCTCGCGCGCCAGCCAGAGGCCGATCCCGCGGTCCGGGTGCGTCCCGAGGACAACACCATCATCCGCCACACCGGCGGCACCACCGGCCTGCCGAAGGGCGTCGCCTACACCCACCGCGCCTGGCTCGCCGCGGGACGCGACTGGTTCTACCTGTTTCCACCGGTCATGCCCGGCGAGAGCTGCCTGCACGTCGGTCCGATCAGCCACGGCTCGGGCTACTTCTTCGTGCCGATGTGGCTCGCCGGCGGCTGCAACGTGCTCCTCGATCATTTCGATCCCGCCGCCACGCTCGAGCTCATGGCGGCGCAGGGCATCGGCTACATGTTCCTCGTGCCGACGATGCTCAACATGCTCAACCAGGCCGCGCGCAAGGCGCCGCGCGAGTTTCCGAAGCTCAAGTGCCTGCAGATCGGCGGCGCGCCGATCACCGACGCCACCGCGCTCGGCGCGCGCGAGATCTTCGGCGACCGGCTCTGGCAGGGCTACGGCCAGACCGAGGCCGTACCGATCACCATGATGGGGCCGCAGCAGTGGTTCGCCGAGATCGAGGGCTCGGAGCCGCTGCGCGCCTGCGGCATGCCGCTGCCCTTTGCCGAGCTCGAGATCCGGGACGAAGCCAACCGCCCTCTGCCCCCCGGCGAAACCGGCCAGATCGTGGTGCGCTGCGACGGCCAGATGAGCGGTTTCTGGGAGGATCCCGCGGCGACGCGCGAGCGGCTGGTCGACGGCTGGGTGCTGACCGGCGATATCGGGCGCATCGACGCCAACGGCTACGTCTACATGCTGGATCGCGCCGGTGACATGATCATCTCGGGCGGCTACAACATCTACCCCGCCGAGCTCGAGAACGTGCTCGCCTCGCACCCGGGCGTGATCGAGGCGGCGGTATTCGGCGTTCCCGACGAGCGCTGGGGAGAAACGCCGACCGCAGTCTGCGTGATCGACGGCAAGACCGCAGTCAGCGAGCGCGAGCTGATCGCGCTCTGCACCGAGCGGCTCGGTTCGTACAAGAAACCGCGCCAGGTGGTGCTGCGCACCGAGCCGCTGCCCAAGAGCCCGGTCGGCAAGGTGCGCCGTAAAGAATTGCGCGAGCCGTACTGGGCGGGACGCGAGCGGCGCGTCGGTGGGAGCTGATCGATCCGCGCCATTCTGCTGACCGCGCTCGCTCCCGTCGTCTGGGGCAGCGTCTACCTGGTCACCACCGAGTTCCTTCCGCCCGGCCGGCCGCTGCTCGCCGGCGCGTTGCGCGCGCTGCCCATCGGCCTGCTGATCGTCGCCGCCTACCGCCGGCTGCCGAGCGGCGCCTGGTGGTGGCGCGCCAACATGCTCGGCCAGCTCAACATCGGCGTGTTCTTCGCGCTGCTGTTCGTCGCCGCCTACCGCCTGCCGGGCGGCATCGCCGCCATCATCATCGCCATGCAGCCGCTGTTCGTCGCGCTGCTCGCCTGGGCGCTGTCCGGGCGGCGGCCGTCGTGGATCACGGTCTGCGCCGCGCTCAGTGGCATCGGCGGCGTCGGCCTCATCGTGCTCAAGCCTGCCGCCGCGCTCGACGCCGTGGGCGTCGCGGCGGCCTTCGGCGCCGCGCTTTGCATGGCGGCCGGCACCGTGTATGCGAGCCGCTGGCCGAGTCCGGTGCCGCTGCTGCTCTCGACCGGCTGGCAGCTTGTTGCCGGCGGGCTGCTGTTGCTGCTCCTGGCCACGGCCTTCGAAGGATTTCCCTCGACCCTCAGCGCGCGCAACCTCGCAGGCTTCGCTTACCTCGGCGTGGTCACCACCGGGTTCGCATACTGGGTCTGGTTCCACGGGGTGCGCCGCATCGGCGTATCGGTGTCGTTCCTGGTCCTGCTCAGCCCGCTGACCGCGATCCTGCTCGGCACGCTTCTCGCCGGCGAGCGTCTCGGTGCGATTCAGCTCGTCGGCGTTGGCGTGGTTTTCGCGAGCGTGGCTGCGGGACAATGGGATGTCGTTGCGCGCAGCCCTGGCGTAGACTGAGACACATGCACGAGGCGCAGGCTATCGCGGGCCACGACCGATGACGACGAATCCCGCCTGGCTCATGTGGTGCGTGCTGTTCGGCTCGTTCGGGCTCGCGTTCTTCGTCTACGGTCGCCGGCAGAAGGCCCCCGTGCCCCTGGTCTGCGGCCTTGCGCTGATGGTGTATCCCTACTTCGTTTCCAACACCTACCTGCTCTGCGCGATCGGCGTCGGCCTGATCGCAGTGCCCTACTTCGTCCGGATCTGAGCTGCCGGCGCACCCCGCGGCGCCGTGCAAAAGATTGCAAGATGCGCGCGTTTTCACCGCTCTAGAAGCGCGTAGAGCGGCGGCGCGCCGGAACACGCTCTTGCGTTCTGCATTCCAGACGCTACCGTTGGCACTTCGGCCGCGACGGCATAACAACTCACGGATTGCGCTATGGCGAAGTGCATCGTTCTCCGCTCCTCGACACCCTATTCCGAACAACACGAACCGCTGCTGCGCGAAGTCCTCGACGAGGAGCCAAGCCTGTTCGCCGTCGTCGGCGCGAAATCCCAGTCCTGGGAGGACGCGATGGACTGGCTGTGCGCCGACATGAGGATGGACGATGCGCGCAACGACCGCTTCTGCAAGACCACCTCGCACACCCAGGAGAGCTTCGAAGAAGTCGTCGCCTTCGTAGAGCAATGGTGCGAGCTCAGGGGGCTTTCCAAAGAAATCCGCGTGATGGAAATCTAGCCGCACCAAGATCCCCGGCGCGCACCGGAGCCGGCGAGGCGCACCTGGTGCCGTCGACGCGATTCGCATGTCAGGGCGCGACGACTATTTGCAGCAAGAAAGCCCTCTCGCCGATTTTCGCCTTCGGCCGCGCCGTCGTCACGAGTCGATCGTAGAACTGAACCATCAACAGATCGTCGATCTCGCCATTCGATGCGAACTGGACGAGGTCAACCTAGACCGGCGGCTGGACGCAGGATCGTTTCTAGGAAGGGCGAGCGGAATCGAATGTGCCGCTAGCGGCCAGGAGCGGTCACTCGATTACTCGGTCGGCGCGCAGAAGGATCGACTGAGGGAGTGTCACGCCGAGCGCCTGTGCGGTTCGCAGATTTACGACGAGCTCAAACTCCCTCGGTTGCTCAATAGGAAGATTCCCCGCCGCTGCACCCTTCAGTATTCGGTCTACGAAGCTCGCCGCGCGCCGATAATTCCCAGGCAAGTACACGCCGTAGCTCATTAGTCCTCCGGCTTCGACAAATTCCGAGAAGCCGAACGTCGCGGGTGTTCGCGTCTCGTTCAATCGCTTGACGATGTCTCGACGCAAGGCCAACAGTATCGGATCAGGGAGCACGAGCGCCGCGTCCGGCTTCATCGCCTCGAGTGCCCGCGAAATCTGCGGCAAGTCCTCGCGGACTCGTATTGGGACGGCCGCAGCCTCCCAGTAAGATGCCCCTGCCTGGTACACCTGATCAACGAAGAAAGAAGCGTTCGTGTTCGTCGGGTTGTAAATGACGCAAACGCGGCGCGCCCGTGGCACTGCCTCGTGCGCGAGCTGAACAAGTTTCGGAACCAAAGATTCGCTGAGCGTCGTGATTCCTGTGACGTTCCCTCCTGGTTTCGCGAGATCGTTGGCAAGTCCAGCGATCATCGGATTCACGCCGGTCGCATGGACAATCGGTACGCTGCTGGTCACTTTGCTGACCCGCACGGTGACTGGTGTGCTTCCAACGACGATCGTCCGAACATCCAGTGCGACAAGCTCGCGAGCCAATTCCGGCACAGCGTTCAGCTTTCCATTGGCCCAGCGCTCCTCGACCAAAATCGTCGTTCCGACTTGATAGCCGAGGTCCGTCAAGCCTTTCTTGAACGCGACCAGATGATGACCGTGCGATTTTGACGTCCCCGGCGACAGCCAGCCGACACGCGGGACATTCTCTGCGGACTGCGCGCCCCGAATTAGGGGAACGGAGATCGCAGTTCCGGCTAGCGCGGCAAGAAACTGCCTGCGTCTGAATCGCCCCATGATCTGCCCCCTCCCAGCGCTGATCACACGAGGACCTTACGCCTCCCGGAGAGGGAGGGATACACATTAGCAAGCACGCAAGCGCAACTTATGCGCGTCCGGCAAAGGGCCGCTACGGGTCGGTAGGAGCGCGCCGCCGCTGGCGGCTACTGGCCAGAAGCGGACGAAATCGCGCACAACGTGGCCGCCGTGGGCACCCGAACAACCGAGCTGGCTCAGCCTTGTTGCATCGCACCTGACAAAACAATTTGACGGCCGCGCGCCACCGGGACGCGCGTCAGGAGCGCCCTAGCCACGTTGATCGGCGCGACGGAGCGATAGTTCTCAGGGATCAGCGGGGCGAGGTATTCGCTTAGGGTCACGCCGATCTTCTCGCCGCGGCGTGCGGGCTGGCCGAGGCGCTCGCGGTCTCCCGCAAGGAGAGAAGGTCTAGCGATGACGAGGCATTCGAGCGGAAGCGTGGTCAGAGCGTCCTCGAGTTCGCCCTTCACCTGGCTGTAGAAGATCCTCGATTTCGAGCTCGCGCCCATCGCACTCACGAGCCCTGCGCGGCGTGCACCGGCCGAGAATGCTGCGCGGGCGACGGCGAGATTCGCGTCGAAGTCCACCGCACGGAACGCTTCGCGGCTGCCTGCGACCTTGATCGTGGTGCCGAGCGCCAGGTAGACCTCGTCGAGGTGCGGAAGCGCAGGCAGCGCCCGGAAGTCGACCACGTGCGAAATCACTTTCGGCGTCGCTCCGACGGCGCGGCGGCCCAGGACGTGGATCTCCGAGACCGAAGAGTCGGCAACCAGGCCCTGGAGGATCTCGCTCCCCACGAGGCCCGTGGCTCCGGCTAGCGCGACGATTCTTGCCATATCGACGGCGGCACAACGACCAGTGCTTATACAACGAAGTTAGGCAGGCTGAAAACGGTGATGTCCGCTAACGGCCA
>JAJDNJ010000237.1 GCA_022340705.1 Betaproteobacteria bacterium | reverse complement strand
CTGGTGACGCTGCTCGGCATCGAGCATGTCGAACGCAATGGCCACCATTACGTGAATGGCATGGCCGCGCTGCCGGCTGCCGAGCAGGAAAGATTTCTTGCGGCGCATCCCGATCTGTACGAGCGCAGCCATGGTGCCGTGCGGGTGGCGATTTGCGAGGGCCGCATCGCGCTCGGCTCGCTCGGCTGCCCGGGCTTCGCCGCCGGCGCCGAACCCGACTGGTCTTCGATGCAAGCAATGCCGGCCGCTGCGCCGGAAGGAGCCTTCGTCTCATGAGCTACCGCGTACTCGGTACCAACCACACGAGCTTCACCGTGTCCAGCCTCGATCGCGCCATCGGCTTTTTCCGCGATTGCCTCGGGTTCCAGGTCCTGAACCGCGCGCCGCGCGATCCGGCGATCGTGTCGAGGATCACTGGGGTCGAGGGCGCGGACATGGAGATCGCCTTCCTGCGGGGGCCAGGCTGCACCATCGAGCTGATCGAGTACAAGGCTCCGGCCGCGCGCGGTCGGGTCGAGGCGCGGCCCTGCGACGCGGGATTCGCGCACATGGCCTTCGATGTCGACGATGTCGACGCGGCGATCGCCGCAGCGAAAACGCACGCCGTCGAGCCGATCGCACCGCCCGTGCCGATCAACGACGGGCCGAACAAGGGACGGCGCGTGGCCTACCTGCGCGATCCGGACGGGGTGACCATCGAATTCATCGAGATTCCGGGAGCGAAACAGTGAAGACCAGGCGTATCGGCGTGATCATGAACGGCGTCACCGGACGCATGGGGACCAACCAGCATCTCGTGCGCTCGATCCTCGAGATCCGCAAGGAAGGTGGCGTCGCGCTCAGGAACGGTACGCGTATCCTGCCCGACCCGATTCTGGTCGGGCGCAACGCCGCCAAGCTCGAAGCGCTCGCGCGTGCGCATGGCATCGAGCGCTGGACCACCGATCTGGGCAAAGCGCTGAGAAATCCGGCCGACGCGCTGTTCTTTGATGCCGCCTCGACGCAGCTGCGCCCGAGGCTGCTCAAGCGAGCGATCGCGGCCGGCAAGCACGTGTACTGCGAAAAGCCCGTGGCGACGACGCTTGCCGAGGCGCTCGACCTCTACCGTGCGGCGAAGAAGGCGCGCATCAAGCATGGCGTGGTGCAGGACAAGCTCTGGCTGCCCGGCCTGCTCAAGCTGAAGATGCTGAAGGATTCGGGCTTTTTTGGCCGCATTCTCTCGGTGCGCGGCGAGTTCGGCTACTGGGTGTTCGAGGGCGACTGGCAGGCGGCGCAGCGCCCGTCGTGGAACTACCGCAAGCAGGACGGCGGCGGCATCATTCTCGACATGCTGTGCCACTGGCGCTACGTGCTCGACAACCTGTTCGGCGATGTGCAGTCGGTCTCCTGCCTCGGCGCGACTCACATTCCCTACCGCTGGGACGAAAACGGGGCGAAGTACCGCGCGACCGCGGACGATGCCGCCTACGCCACGTTCCGGCTCGCCGGCGGCGTGATCGCGCATTTCAATTCCTCGTGGTGCGTGCGCGTGCGGCGCGACGATCTGCTCACGCTGCAGGTCGACGGCACGCACGGCTCGGCGGTCGCCGGTCTGCGGCGCTGCTTCACCCAGTCGCGCGTCAACACGCCCAAGCCGGTGTGGAATCCGGACATTCCGCAGCCGATCGACTTTCTCGCGCCGGAAAGCTGGCAGGAGGTTCCCGATAACGCGATTCCGGACAATGCGTTCAAGGCGCAGTGGGCGCTGTTCCTCAGGCACCTCGCGGGCGAGGGCGGTTTCCGCTGGAATCTGCTCGAGGGCGCGAAGGGCGTGCAGCTCGCCGAAGCGGGGCTGAAGAGCTGGAAGGCACGTCGCTGGGTCGACCTGCCGAGGCTCCGGGCCTGAGCGGGCGAGTTCCGTCTGGCCGGACGCGAATCCGCAGCGCATGAGCCCGCTCGAGACGCTCGCCAGTACGCCGCTGTTCGTGATCGGCGTCGTGATCGCGCTCGCGGGCCTCATCGTCGTGCTGCTCGGTTTCCTGCGCCTGATCCAGCGGCGGCCGTTCGGCTTCGTCATTCGGCTGCTGCTCGGATCGACCCTCGCACTCGCCGGACTTCTCGCCGTCGCGCTCGTGCTCGGCGTCCATGGCTACCAGGCGCTGACGCAGGAGGTCGTCGCCGCGCGCATCACGGTCACGCCGCACGGTGAACAGCGTTTCGACGCACATGTCCGGTTTGCCGGCGGGCGCGAGGCGCGCTACGCGCTTGCGGGGGACGAGATCTACGTCGACGCGCACATCCTCAAATGGACGCCGGCGGCCAACCTGCTCGGCCTGCACACGGCCTACGAGCTCGATCGCATCGCCGGCCGCTATCGCCGGATCGAGGACGAGCGCAGCGCGTTGCGCACGGTGCACGCGCTCGGCGCCGAGCGGCCGGTGGACCTGTTCGAGCTGCGTCGGCGCCATGCCTGGCTCGCGCCGCTGTTCGACGCCGAATACGGCTCCGCGACCTTCGTGCCCGCGGATCACCCGGCGGAACTCGAGGTGCGCGTGTCGACGACCGGATTGCTGATCCGCGAAATCGCGCGCGGCTCATGAGTCGGGCGATCAGCGGCGCGACGCGCCTGTACGTCCTGCTCGGCGACCCGCTCGACAAGGCGCGCTCGCCCGAGTACTACAACGCGGTGTTCGCCGCACGCGGTATCGATGCGGTGCTCGTGCCGATGGAAGTCGCGCCGGCAGGATTCGACGCGCTCATCCGGGCGTTGAAGACGGTGCGTAATCTCGATGGGCTGATCGTCACCATGCCCCACAAGCAGACGGTGCTCGCCCACCTCGACCGTCTGGGCGATGCCGCGCGCCAGGTCGGCGCGGCGAATGTCGCGCGGCGCGAGGCCGACGGGCTCTGGTTCGGCGACATGTATGACGGCCCGGGCTTCGTCGAGGGCCTGCGCGCACGCGGCATCGAGCCTGCCAGGCGCAGCATCTACATGGCGGGCTGCGGCGGGGTCGCGCGGGCGATCGCGCTGGCGCTCGCGCAGGCGGGCGTGGCGCGCATGCGGCTGCATGACATCGATGCACAGCGTTGCGCGGCGCTGGTCGAAACGCTGCGCGCGCAGTACTCGCGCCTGGCCTGCGAATCCGGCGCAGCCGACCCGGCCGAATTCGATCTCGCCATCAACGCGACGCCGCTCGGCATGCGACCGGGCGATGCGCTTCCCTTCGACGTCGCGCGTCTGACGCCGTCGACGGCGGTGGCCGACGTCACGACCAAGCCGGAGATCACGCCGTTGCTTGCCGCGGCGCGCGAGCGCGGCTGTCCGATCGCCACGGGGCGCGACATGTTCGAGGCGCAGACTGCGCTTGCCGAGCAACTGTTCGGCTGGAGCCGCTGAGTTGGCGCCGCCGCCCGCAGGACTGCTGTCGCTCAACACCGCGACGACGCGCGGGCGCTGGGGCCTTGCCCAGGC
Source organism: Betaproteobacteria bacterium (assembly GCA_022340705.1). Taxonomy (GTDB): domain Bacteria; phylum Pseudomonadota; class Gammaproteobacteria; order Burkholderiales; family SG8-39; genus SG8-39. The sequence goes on along the minus strand of JAJDNJ010000237.1, from coordinate 2,963 downwards.
GATCGAGGGTTGCGCGCGGCGCGGCATCCGCGGGATCTCGCCATGGCGCGATCTGCTGCACGCAATGGGCGTCGCCAACGCCGCGAGAGCGATTCGTGCGCACGACCTCACGGTCACCGGCCTGTGCCGCGGCGGGATGTTTCCCGCGCGCGACGCAAGAACGCGCAAGGCGAATATCGCCGACAACCTGCGCGCGATCGAGGAAGCGCATGCGCTCGGCGCGCAGTGTCTGGTACTGGTCGTCGGCGGACTGCCCGCGGGCTCGAAGGACATCGCGGGAGCGCGCGCGCAGGTGAAAGAGGGGATCGCGGCGATCCTGCCGCAGGCGCGAGCCGCCGGGGTGCCGCTCGCGATCGAGCCCCTGCATCCGATGTACGCGGCCGACCGCGCCTGCGTCAACACGCTCGCCCAGGCGCTCGACCTGTGCGAGGCACTCGAACCGAGAAAACCCGGCGCAACGGGTGCGAAGCCATGCGCGCTCGGTGTCGCAGTCGACGTCTATCATGTGTGGTGGGACCCGCAACTCGAGGCCGGAATCCGGCGCGCCGGCAAGCGCCGCCTGTTGGCGTATCACATCTGCGACTGGCTGGTTCCGACGACGGATCTGCTGCTCGATCGGGGCATGATGGGTGATGGGGTGATCGACCTGAAGCGGATTCGTAGCTGGATGACGCGTGCGGGCTACCGCGGCTTCCACGAGGTAGAGATCTTTTCCGCCGCGAACTGGTGGAAGCGCGATCCCGACGAGGTGCTCGCGACCTGCAAGGCGCGCCATCGCTGGATGAGCTGAAGCCGGCGGCGAAGTCTTCTTTACAGGGCGGAAACGCGCTGCGCCGTGGCCAGCGGATAGAATTGCGCGCTCGCCCGCCGGGCCAATCGACGCGGCACGCCCCTTGAACGATACTCCGACGCCCACTGCATCTTCGCGCTGGTTCTGGCGCCTCGTCGCTCTCGGCATTCTCGCCGCCGGAGTCGCGGGCTTCGTCGCGCTCAACGTGCTCAAGCCGCGGCCCGCGGTGCGCGCGCCGGCCAAGCAGCTGCCGCTGGTGCGTGTCGAGCCGGTCGAGTTTCGCAGCGGCGCGCTCAGCGTGACCGGCAACGGTCTGGTCAAGCCGCGCGTCGAGGTCGTCCTCTCCGCCGAGGTGTCGGGGCGGCTCGTGTTCGTCAGCCCGAACCTGGTGACCGGCGGCGCGTTCGGTGCGAACGAAACTCTGCTGCGCATCGATCCCGAGCCGTTTCGCGCGGCGCTTGCGCAGGCGAGTGCCGAGCGGCGCTCTGCGCAGGCGAGCCTGCGTCTCGCCGAGCAGCTCTTGCAGCGCACGCACGAGCTGATCTCCAAGGGATTCCTCTCGCGCCAGACGCTCGATGAGCGCGTCGCGGCGCGCGATCAGGCGCAGGCTGCGCTCGCGCGCGCCGAGGCCGTCGAGAAGAGCCGCAGCCTCGATCTCGAGCGCAGCGCCGTCAGCGCGCCGTTCGAGGGGCGCGTGCTGTCGGAAAAGGTCGATCTCGGCGACACGGTGCAGCCTGGCAAAGAGCTTGCGCGGATCTACGCCAGCGACGCGCTCGAGATTCCGGTCTCGCTCACCGATCGGGACATCGCGTTGATCGCCGACCCCTGGGCGCTGCAGGGTCGTGGGCGGGGTGCGCCTGCCGAGGTGCATGTGGAGTACGGCGGCGCCCTGTACCGCTGGGCGGCGCATGTCGATCGCGTCGAGTCTGCGGTGGACAGCGGAACGCGCACCTTCAACGTCGTCGTCTCGATCGACGCGCCGTACGCGCGCGGCAAGCCGGTCCGGACGGAGACGCAGGCTACGCCGCCGCCACGCGGCGTCGTAGACGCCGCACCCCCACTTCTGGTCGGCATGTACGCCACCGTCGAGATCGAAGGCCGCCGCGAGGGGCGCTACGCGGTGGTGCCGCGGCGTGCGCTGCGCGACGGGAGCACGCTCTGGCTGGTCGGGGCGGATGACCGCGTATTGATCCGTCCGGTGCGCCTTGTGACCGAGACCGACAACCGCGCGGTGGTCACTGCGGACAGACTGCCCGAAGACGCGCGCGTCATCGTCAGCGACCTGAAAGTCGTCACCCAGGACATGCCGGTGCGCGTGGTGACCGCCGCATCGCCGGCTGCGGACTCCGGCGCGGCATCGGCTGAACGATCCGCACCCACGCGCGCCGCGTCGGCCGCCGACCCCACGCCGGACCGCGCCGCGCAATGAAAGCGCTCATCGCCTGGATGGCACGCCATCCGGTGGCGGCGAACCTACTGATGGGCCTGATCCTGGTGGCCGGCATCGTCAACATGGCGACGATGAAGCAGGAGGTCTTCCCGCTCGTCGAGCTCGACGTGATCGAGGTGCGCATGGAGTACCAGGGCGCCGCGCCAGACGAGATCGAGGAAGCGATCGTCCAGCGCATCGAGGAGCAGATCGAAGGCATCGACGGGATCGACCAGATCACCTCGGTTGCGGTGCAGGGCACCGGCGTCGTGCGCATCGAGCTGTCACGCGGCGTCCACGTGCCGAGCAAGCTCGACGAGATCAAGGCAGCGGTCGATCGCATCACCACGTTTCCGGTCGACGCCGAGCGGCCCGAGGTGAAGCAACTGGTCACCCGCCAGCGGGTAGTCGAGCTCGCGCTCTACGGCGACGCCTCCGAGTCCGTGCTGCGCGAGCTCGCCTACCGGGTGAAAGACGAGCTGTCGGCCACGCCGGGGATCTCGCTCGTCCAGGTCGCCCGCGTGCGCGACTACGAGGTCTCGATCGAGGTTCCGAACGACGTGCTGCGCGCCTACGGTCTCACGCTGCAGGACCTCGCGGCGACCGTGCGCCGCTCGAGCCTCGACCTGCCGAGCGGCGACATCAAGGCTGCGGGCGAGTCGATCCTGCTGCGCGCGAAGGGGCGCAACTACAACCGCGCCGATTTCGAGAACATCGTCGTCGTTTCCGCGGCGACCGGCGCCA
>JAJDNJ010000221.1 GCA_022340705.1 Betaproteobacteria bacterium | reverse complement strand
CTGCCCTGCTCGACGATGCGCCCGAGGTACATCACCGCGACCTCATGCGCCAGATACTCGACCACCGCGAGGTTGTGCGTGATGAACAGGTAGCCGATGCCCAGCTCGGTCTGCAGCTGCTTGAGGAGGTTGAGGATTTGGGCCTGGACGGAGACGTCGAGTGCGCTGGTCGGTTCGTCGCAGACGATGAGGCGCGGCTCGACGGCGAGTGCACGCGCGATCGCAATGCGCTGACGCTGGCCTCCGGAAAATTCGTGCGGATAGCGCTCGAGCGACTCGTTCGGCAGGCCGACCTGCCCGAGCAGCATCCGCATGCGGCGCCCGCGTGCCTCGCCATTCGATCCGCCGCGTCCGAGGCTGACCATGCCTTCTTCCAGGATCTCGCGCACCCGCATGCGCGGATTGAGCGAGGCGAAGGGATCCTGGAACACGATCTGCATCGCACCACGCCGCGCGCGCAGCGCACGGCGCGAAAGCGTCGTCAGTTCCGTCAGACCACCCGGCTCGCTCAGCGCGACGCGGCCCGCGCTCGGCTCGATGAGCCGCAGAATCCCCTTGCCGGCTGTCGTCTTGCCGCAGCCCGATTCGCCGACCAGCGCCAGCGTGCGCCCTTCGTGCACGACGAGATCGACACCATCGACCGCACGCACCCAGCCGACGGTGCGGCGCAGGATACCGCGCCGGATGGGAAAGTGGACCTTGAGTCCCTGCACATCGAGGAGCGGTGCGCCAGACGTTGCCTCGTCCAGGGTCGTGCGCCCGCCCGACGCGCCCGACGCGCGCAACGTCGCGCGCGGTTCCGCCGCCAGCGTCTCGCGTAGGTGGCAGCGCACGCGGTGCGCGCCCGGTTCGCCGAGCAGCGCGGGCGGCTCGCTGCGGCAGCGCTCGAAAGCCAGAGGGCAGCGCTCGGCGAAGCGGCATCCGGCGAAGGTGCTCGACAGCGGCGGCACCTGCCCGGGAATGACCGCGAGCTCGCTGCCGCGCCGCTCGGGGCGCGGCAGCGCCTCGAACAGCATCTGCGCGTAGGGGTGCTGCGGCGCCCGGAAGAATGCCTCGCGGCTTGCCAGCTCGACGATTTCTCCCGCGTACATCACTGCGACGCGCTGCGCCATGCGCGCCACCACGCCAAGGTCGTGGGTGATGAGCAGCAGCGCCATGCCGCGCTCGGCCTGCAGCCTCGCAAGAAGCTCCAGAATCTGCGCCTGGATCGTGACGTCGAGCGCGGTCGTCGGCTCATCGGCCACCAGCACTTCGGGGTCCACCGCGAGCGCGCCCGCGATCATCACGCGCTGCTTCAGCCCACCCGAGAGCTGGAACGGGTATTCGTCCAGGCGACGCGCGGAATCCGGAACGCCGACCTGTTCGAGCAGCGCGACCGCGCGCGCGCGTGCCGGCGCGCCGCGCAGTGCGGCGTGGCGCTCGAGCACCTCGGTGATCTGCTGCCCGACCGTGAGCACCGGATTGAGCGCGGTCGCCGGCTCCTGAAAGATCATCGCGACCCGCCGGCCACGCACCGCGCGCATCGCCGCTTCGGGCAGTCCGAGCAGATCCTGTCCGTCGAGCAACACCCGGCCCGCGGCGATACGCGCCGCGTCGGGCAGCAGCCGGAGCACCGAAAGCGCGGTCATCGACTTGCCGCAACCCGACTCGCCGACCAGCGCGAGACACTCGCCGCGCCGCAGCTCGAGGTCGACATCGTCGACTGCGCGCACTCCTCCGAGCGGCGTGTCGATGCGGGTGCTCAGGCCTTCGAGCGCGAGCAGCGGACTCATGTACCCGCCCCGCCTGCCGGACCGATACGCACGCGGGGATCGAAGCCGTCGCGCACCGCGTCGGCGAAGAGGTTTGCCGCGAGCACCAGCGCAAGCATGAAGACGAACGCCGCCGCGAGCGACCACCACACCATCGGGTCGCGCGCCATTTCCAGACGCGCCGCGTTGATCATCGTGCCGAAGCTGATCGTCGACGGATCCACGCCGACGCCGATGTACGAAAGCACCGCTTCGGCAAGCACAAGGCTGGAAAACTCGAGCACCAGCGTGATGACAATGATGTGCGCGACATTTGGCAGAATGTGACGCGCCAGGACGCGGGTATGCGTTACGCCGAATGCATGCGCGGCCTGCACGTAGTCGAGCTCGGCGAGCTTGAGCGACTCGCCGCGCACGAGCCGCGCCAGGCTCGTCCAGCCGACCGCACCGAGGATCGCGCACAGGCTCAACAGGCGAAAGTCCGCGCGCTGCGCCGAGGTCGGGAACAGCGCCGGATGCGTGTCCACGTAGACCTGCACCATCAGCACCGAGGCCGCAATCAGCAGCACGGCGGGAATCGAGCTGAGCGTCGTGTAGACATATTGCACGGCGTCATCCACGCGGCGCTTGAAATAGCCGGCCGCGATGCCCGCCCCGACCCCCAGCGGCAGAAGCACGAGGGTCGTCAGGGTGCCGATCACCAGGCTGGTGCGAATGCTCTTCAGCGCCTGATACAGGACGTCAGTGCCGACGCGGTCGGTGCCGAGCACGTGGTAGCCGGTCGCGAGCCCCGCGGCGACGCCACTCAGCGGCAGGACGACCGCGAGCGCCGCAGCCGCCGAACTCCAGGCGGCGCCAGGCCAGCGCCGCACGAGCGTGCGGCGCCCCAACGCTACACACACAATCCATGCGATCAGACCGACGGCGCCGCCGGCAAGCGCGCGGAGCGCGATATCCCGGCCGCGCTCGGACTCGTTCTCGAGATGCGCTCCGCCGTAGCGCAGCCGCGGAAAATCGCGTCGCAGTCCGCCGTCGGCGGACTCCAGCTGCTCCTTCTGATACAGCCGCGTCGCGAGCGGTGCCGAGTAGGTCTTCTCGAGATGCGTGCGCAGCGGTGTGAGCAGACGATCGAGCAGCGAGTGCACCTCCACCGAATACACCGCAGGCGCACCGGGCTCGGCCGGTGGAAGCTTGGGGCGGTAGTGCAACGAGTCGAGCAGCCCGACCAGCAGATAGGCGCACAGCACCACACTTGCAGCCATCGCAGCGCGGCCGCGGAACACCCGCGCCCAGGGTGCCGCGAGATGCGGTCGGCGTCCACTATAGAACGCGAAGGCCCCCACCGAGAACACCAGCAGCCAGACCAGATAGTCGCTCGGCAGCAGAAACGGCATGTCAGTCGAAACGCACGCGTGGATCGACCAGCGTGTATGAAATGTCAGTCAGCATGAGACCCAGGATATAGAGCACCGAGCCGATGAACACCATGACGCGCACGACGGCAAAGTCCTGAGCTTGAATCGCGTCGATCGTGTAGCTACCGAGACCGGGAATCCCGAAAAATGATTCGGTGATGAGACTGCCGAGAAACAGCGACGGGATGACGACCACGACGCCGGTCAGAATCGGGATCATGGCGTTCTTCAGCACATGGCGGAACATGACCACCCGCTCGGCGAGTCCTTTGGCACGCGCCGTACGCACGTAGTCCTTGCCCATCTCCTCCAGAAAGAGAGTCCGGTAGAGACGTGCGCCCGCGCCGAGACCGCCCACCACGCCGATGATCACCGGCAGGATCAAGAACCGAACCGCATCGAGACCGCCCGCATAGCCCGATATGGGCACCAGGCGCCAGAGCTTGGCGATCAGGTACTGCCCGCCGATGATGTAGAACAGCGTGCTAATTGACATCAGCGTGACGCACACTATGACGCCCCACAGGTCGAGTGCGCTGCCACGGAAAAATGCCATGCCGAGCGCAAACGTGACGTTCACCGCAAGACCGACCAGAAACACGGGCAGCGCGAGCGCCAGACTTGGCCACATGCGCGTGCTGATCTCGCGCGCGATATCGCGGTTGTCTTCGGCGCGGCCGAAATCGAGCGCGAACAGTCTGACCGATTTCGCGAAGAAGATCGTCTCGGTCAGCTTCTTCACGCCTGGCGCGGCCGCATTCCACAGCAGCGGCCGGTCGTAGCCGCGCTGCGCCTTCCATTTCTCAATCGCTTCCGGCGTCTCCCGCTTGACCCCGAGCTGCATGCGCGCCATGTCGTCAGGCGTGTTGACCAGGAAAAAGAGCGCGAACGTCACCAGGTTGATCCCGATCAGAATCGGGATCGCGTAGAGCGCCCGGCGAACGATATAGGCGAGCATCTAGGCCGAACGCGCCGCCATGCGCTCTCTGCGACGATAAATCGCCATTGCCGGAAGCACGGCCGCCGCGAGCAAGGCGAAGATCGCGACGAGCGGCCAGAGCACCGGCTGGTTCCATTCGCGACGCAGCCCCGTGCGGCGCTCGACGTTCACGCGCAGGTACTTCAGGTTGTTGCGTGCCATGTTGTTCGGTTTGTCGTTCAGCAGCCAGCTCTGCGACAGCTCATAGGTCACGGGATGGAATCCCCACAGCCAGGGTGCATCGCGCCGGACGATGTCGACCATGCGATCGATGATTTCCTGCCGCTCGGACGAATTCGGCATGTTCTTCATGCGATCGAACAGGGCGTCGTACTCGGCGTTGACGTAGTTGCTCGAGTTCTCGCCTTGCTTGCCGGCGCGCGATTGCTGGCCGTTGAGCAGGAACAAGAAATTTTCCGGGTCCGGGTAGTCCGCATTCCAGCCCAGGATGTAGAGCTGCTGGCTGCCCTTGCGGATCTTCTCCTGAAACCGGTTCCAGTCCGTGTCCCGGATCTCGAGCTGGATCGCGAGTTTCGCGAACTGACGGCGGAACCAGTCGAAGCGTGGCTTGTCCCCGGGGCCGCGGCCCACCGTGTCGAGCACCAGCACGAGCGGCTGCCCGGTCTCGCGATCGCGCCCATCGGGATAGCCCGCTTCGGCGAGAAGCCTGCGCGCCTGCGCGATCGGGCGGCGCTCGGCGCGGCCGTTCTTCCAGACGTGGGTGACCGGGTTGATCCCCGCACGCCCCGAGCGCTGCCCGAAGATCCCCGGAGCCAGGGGATCGTGGGCCACGCGCCCGCGGCCGTTGAGGAAGATCGAGATGTACTCCTCCCAGTCGACCGCGATCGAGATCGCCTGGCGCAGCTTGCGCGCGCGGTTCGATGCCCCCCCGACGGTCGCATCCAGCCAGTTGAAACCCAGGTAGATGATCGAGATGTCGACCGAGGTGCTCAGCCGGATATCCCGATCGCGCATCTCCGGAGTGAGCCCCACCTCTCCGCCGACCGCAATGCGCACCGCACGGTCGAAAGTGTCACTCGGGATCGCCGAGCTGTCGTAATAGCCCTGCAGAAATTTGTTCCAGTAGGGAATGCTCTCCTTTTCGCGCGAGAACACCACGCGATCGAGGAATGGCATCGTCCGGCCCGCATCGGCGAGCAGCCCGGCGGCACGGTCGGCGCGGCTGCCCTCCGAAGGGTAGGGTTCGCCGCGGAAATGGGGGTTGCGCACGAGCACCATACGCGCATTCGGGTTGTTTTCGGCCAGCATGAACGGGCCGGTCCCTACCGGCCACCAGTCGAGCGTGAAGTTGCGTGCGGCCATGCCGGGCTGCTGATAGAACTGCTCGGCTTCCCAGGGGACTGGCGCAAAGAACGGCATCGCGAGCCAGTAGACGAACTGGGGGTAGCGTCCCTTGAGCGTTACGCGGAAGCGATATCGATCGACAAGCTCGACGCCCTCGAGCGGAAACGGCCTGAGATCGAGCCAGGCGTCGGGGCGCGCGTCCGCGCGCTGGAGCGTTCCCGCAAACCCGTCGAGACCGAGAATGTACTGCGCCATCAGGCCGAAGATCGGCGAGTGCAGACGCGGATGGGCGAGACGCTTGATCTGGTAGATGTAGTCTTCCGCCGTCAGCTCGCGCGTCCCGAGCGGCAGCGCATAGGGGGTTTTAAGGCGCGCAATGACCCGTGGCGCGAGATGACGGTTGGCTTCCACGAAGGCCGGATGGGGCTGGTAGCGGATCCCTGGCCGAATGCGGATTTCGTAGCGCGTGAAGCGACCGCCCTCGAGCTCGATCGGCTTGGGCAGCTGCGTCGCGGTCAGCGGGACAAGCTCGTAGGGCAGCTTGAGATAGTGGTACTGAAGCGGCGGCTCGTAGATTTGCTGGATGAAACGCCCCTCGTCCTCGGCGTACGACTGAACCGGATCGAGATGCTTTGGTCGATCGATGAAGGCCGTATACAGAATATTCTTGCCGGCCTCGTCCGCGGGATAGGGATCGTTCCACACGACCCCACAGGCGGCGAGCGCCAGCAGCGCTCCGAACGCAAGGCAACGAGCTCGCCGCATCGGAACAGTATAATCGCGCGGTCATGGCGCTTCTCTCCGGAAAAAGAATCCTCGTCACGGGTCTGCTCAGCAACCGCTCGATCGCCTATGGCATTGCGCGCGCCGCGCATCGCGAGGGCGCCGAGCTGGCGATGACCTATGTCGGCGATCGCTTTCGCGAGCGTGTCGAGGGCTTTGCGCAGGAATTCGGCACATCGATCGTGCTGCCCTGCGACGTGTCAAGCGATACGCAGATCGAAGAACTGTTCACCTCTCTACGCAACCACTGGGACGGGCTGGACGGGGTCGTCCACGCGATCGCCTTTGCGCCGCGCGAATCGATCAGCGGCGAGCTGCTCGACGGCCTTTCGCGCGAGGCCTTTCGCGAGGCGCACGATATCTCGGCGTACAGCTTTCCCGCACTCGCCAAGGCGGCGCTGCCCCTGATGGACGGGCGCCGCGGCGCGCTGCTTACCATGAGCTATCTCGGCGCGGCGCGCGTGGTGCCGCATTACAACACCATGGGTCTGGCCAAGGCGAGCCTGGAAGCGTCGGTGCGCTATCTCGCAGCCAATCTCGGCCCGCGCGGAATCCGGGTCAACGGCATCTCCGCGGGGCCGATCAAGACGCTTGCCGCGAGCGGCATTGCGGGCTTTGGCAAGATCCTCAAGTTCGTCGAGCGCAACGCGCCATTGCGGCGCAACGTGACGATCGACGACGTCGGCAACGCCGCCGCGTTCCTGCTCTCGGACCTGGCTGCCGGCGTGACCGGCGAAGTGCTCTACGTCGACGCCGGCTTCAGCCACGTGGTCGGCGGCATGGCCGACGCGGAAGCCTGACGCGGCGCCCGCGCGCTATTGCTGCGCGGGCAACAGATTGTCGCGGTGGATGCTGACGTCGGCGCGTTCGCGCAGGCTGGCGACATAGCTTGCGTATTCCGACGCCGCGATGCGCTGGCGCAGTCTTTCCAGATCCTGGCGCAGCTTGTCGTCCGAGGGCTGCGGTGCGGCAATTACCTTGCTCAAGCGGTACACGGCGTAGCCCTCGCCCGGGCGAATCTCGCCGAAATAGGACGGAAGCTTCGCGCTGTCGAGCGCCATTGCGGTACGCAAGACCGCGGGTTCGAGTGCCCCGGGTTCGCGACGCGAGACCATCTGCGCGGCGCCCCACTTGAGGTCGCTCGCCTCGCCCTTCTTGAGACGCGCGAGGATGGCTTCGCCGGCTTCGGTGGCGCGCTTGACGGCAGCTTCGCGGCGCAGCGTCTGCTCGATATCCGCGCGCACCTCGTCGAAGCCGCGCTCGCGCGCCGCCTCGTGCTCGAGCACGCGCGCGGCCACCAGGGTGTCGGATCCCACCTCGATCGCATCCGTGTTGCGTCGCTCCTTGAGCGCATCGGGCGAGAACAGGGCGGCCAGCAGGCGCGGATTGTTGAGCACCCCGTACTCGGGCCGCGGCGTCTTCGTAATCCAATCCGAGGTTTTCAGTTCGAGCTTGAGGCGTTCGGCCACCGGCTTGAGCGCGTCGGCCTGCTCATAGACCTGGTTCGCGAAGCTCTCGGCGAGCTCCGCGAAGCGGCGCTTGCCCTTTTCCTCCTGCACCATCTTGGTGAGCTCCTTGCGCACCTCCGCCAGCGGGCGCGCGCGCTCCGGCTGGATTTCCGTGACGCGGATGATATGCAGACCGAACTCCGTCTCGACGATGCCGCTGGTCTCGCCGGCCTTGAGCGCAAAGGCGGCGTCCTCGAAACTCTTGACCATCATCCCGCGGCCGAACAGGCCGAGATCGCCGCCTTGCGCCGCCGAGCCCGTGTCCTGAGAGTATTTCTTCGCGAGCTCGGCGAATTGCTCGGGCGCCGCCTTCACTTCTGCGAGGATCTTCTCGGCCTTCTCGTGCGCCGCCTTGCGCGTGGCTTCGTCCGCATCGGGCGCCAGCTTGATCAGGATGTGGCTCGCACGCCGCTGCTCGCCAACGCGATACTTGCTACCCGCCTCCGCGTACGCTTTCTTCAGCTCCGCGTCCGACACCGAGGTTGCCTTGCCGAGCGCCTCGGCCGAGAGCACGACGTACTCGACCCGAATCCGTTCGGGAGCTCGATATTCCGCTTTGTGCGCTTCGTAGTGCGCCTTCGCCTGCTCGGGCGTGACCGACACCTTGTCGAGGTATAGGCCCGCGGGCACGAGCGCTTCCGAGACCTCGCGCTTTTCGTCCTCGAGCGCGTCGATCCGCGCCGCGACCGTCTTGGGTGCGATCGCGGTTGCGGACACCGCCTGGCGCAGCTGACCGACGGTCAGGTCGTAGCGCAGGCGCGCCTCGAACTGGGCCTCGGACAAACTCTGCGCGCGCAACAGCGCCTCGTAATCCGCCTTGGAGAACTTCCCGCCTCTCTGGAACGCGGGCATCGCCGCGATCACGCGCCGCAGCGCATCGTCCGAAACGAGCAGCCGCGACTTGACCGCCTCGATCGCCACCAGGCGCTCGGCGATCAGCGCCTCGACGAGCGCTTCACGCATCTCGGGGGTGTCGTAGGCGCTCGGATCGAACTGACCGCCGAAGGCCGCACGCAGGCGATCCTGCTGCGCACGCAGCGCGTCGCCGAATTCGCGCGCCGTGATGCCCTCGCCTTCGACCGTCGCCACGTCGGTCCCGCGCTTCGCGCGCGTGTAGGCCTCGAGGCCGAAAAAGGCGAACGGAATGATGATCAGGATGATCAGCACCTGAATCAGGCGCTTGTTTTTCTGAACCAGCTCAAACATGCATGGGACCCCGGGAGTGAAAAGGGCGAACCGGAGTTCGCCCTTCGCTTGAAGTCTGGCGGAGTGGACGGGACTCGAACCCGCGACCCCCGGCGTGACAGGCCGGTATTCTAACCGACTGAACTACCACTCCTTTTCTTACTGATCGCCGCCCCGCAGCGGGGGTCCGCGATCGACTGCCTGGTGGGTGCTGAGAGGGTCGAACTCCCGACATTCGCCTTGTAAGGGCGACGCTCTACCACTGAGCTAAGCACCCTCTGATCACCCGCACCGCGGTCCGGTCCGCACTCCGAAAACTTTCCCGTGCGACCGGCCATCGGCGCCGCCATTTGCACGCTTGCAGGTCTTCACGTGCATGCGCGCAAAAAGCGTTTTAGTTTATCGCATCCTTTAGTGCCTTGCCAGCGCGGAACTTCGGTACGCGCGACGCCGCGATCTGCAGCGCCTCGCCGGTACGCGGATTGCGCCCCGTGCGCGCGGCGCGCTCGCTTGCGTAGAACGTTCCAAACCCTACCAGCGTCACGTCGTCGCCCTTTTTCAAGCTGGTCTTCACCGCGCCGACCAGCGCGTCGATTGCCCGTTCCGCTGCCGACTTCGAAATTTCGGCGGCTTGCGCGATCTCGTCGATCATTTCGGCCTTGTTCACTTGAGCCCTCCTCTCATTTGGAATTTAACGTCTCAGTGATGCGTTGCAATCCCCGTTCCTGCTTGGCCCTCGTCCTTGTCCGGCACGGGAACCGCCTGCGCCGGCTCCGGCAGGGGCTTGGGCTTTGCGGCGAGCGCGATGTCGAGCACCTTGTCGATCCACTTCACCGGGATGATCTCGAGGCGATTCTTGACGTTCTCCGGGATCTCCGCCAGGTCCTTCGTGTTTTCCTCTGGAATCAGCACGGTCTTGATCCCGCCGCGCACCGCCGCGAGCAGCTTCTCCTTGAGGCCGCCGATGGCGAGCACCTCGCCGCGCAGGGTGATCTCCCCGGTCATCGCCACATCGGCGCGCACCGGGATGCCGGTCAGCACCGAGATCATCGCCGTGACGATGCCGATGCCGGCGCTCGGCCCGTCTTTCGGCGTCGCGCCCTCCGGCAAGTGGATGTGGATATCGTTCTTCTGGTAGAAGTCCTCGCTCACGCCGAGCCGGCGTGAGCGGTTGCGCACCACCGACAGCGCGGCCTGGATCGACTCCTGCATCACCTCGCCGAGCTTGCCCGTGGTGATGGACTTCCCCTTGCCGGGCATCGTGATCGTCTCGATCGTCAGCAGCTCGCCGCCGAACTCGGTCCACGCGAGCCCGGTGACCTGTCCGATCTGATTTTCCTTCTCGGCCATGCCGAAGGTGTAGCGGCGCACCCCAAGGAACTTGTCGAGGTTGCGCGGAGTGACCGTGATGCGACGCTTTCCGCCCTTCTTGCTCTTGTCCACCACGAGCTGAGTCACCGCCTTGCGGCAGATCTTCGACATTTCGCGCTCGAGACTGCGCACGCCCGCCTCGCGCGTGTAGTAGCGAATGGTGTCGCGGATCGCACCGTCGTTCACCGTCAGCTCGCCCGACTTGAGGCCGCAGTTCTTCATCTGCTTCGGCAACAGGTAGCGCGTCGCGATGTTGAGCTTCTCGTCCTCGGTGTAACCCGAAAGACGAATCACCTCCATCCGGTCGGCGAGCGCCGGCGGAATGTTGAGCGTGTTCGCGGTCGCGACGAACATGACCTCGGACAAGTCGTACTCGACCTCGATGTAGTGGTCGACGAAAGTATGGTTTTGCTCCGGATCGAGCACTTCGAGCAGCGCAGACGACGGATCGCCGCGCCAGTCCATGCCCATCTTGTCGACCTCGTCGAGCAGGAACAGCGGATTGCGCACGCTGACCTTCGACATGTTCTGCAGGATCTTGCCCGGCATCGATCCGATGTAGGTGCGCCGGTGCCCGCGGATCTCGGCCTCGTCGCGCACCCCGCCGAGCGACATGCGCACGAACTTGCGGTTCGTCGCGCGCGCGATCGACTGCCCGAGCGAGGTCTTGCCCACGCCCGGCGGGCCGACCAGACAGAGGATCGGCGCCTTCATCTGCTCCACACGGCTCTGCACCGCCAGGTATTCGAGAATGCGCTCCTTGACTTTCTCGAGGCCATAGTGGTCCTTGTCCAGAATTTCGGACGCCGCCTTGATGTCCTTCGAGATCTTCGAGCGCTTGCGCCAGGGCAGATTGGTGAGCGTCTCGATGTAGTTGCGCACCACGGTGGCTTCGGCCGACATCGGCGACATTAGCTTGAGCTTCTTCAGCTCGGCCTCCGCCTTCTTGCGCGCTTCCTTCGGCATCCGCGCGCGCTTGATGCGCTTTTCCATCTCCTCGAGGTCGGCGCCCTCCTCGCCCTCGCCCAGCTCCTTCTGGATCGCCTTGACCTGCTCGTTCAGGTAGTACTCGCGCTGGCTCTTCTCCATCTGACGCTTGACGCGTCCCCGGATGCGCTTTTCCACCTGCAGGATGTCGATCTCGGTCTCGAGCTGCGACAGGAGGTGCTCCAGGCGCAACTTGACGTCGACCATCTCGAGAACCTGCTGTTTCTGCTCGAGCTTGAGCGGCAGATGCGCCGCCACGGTGTCCGCGAGCCGGCCCGCCTCGTCGATTCCGCTGAGCGAGGTGAGAATCTCCGGCGGTATCTTCTTGTTGAGCTTGACGTACTGGTCGAACGCCGAGAGCAGCGCGCGGCGCATCGCCTCGACTTCCGGCGCCTCGGCGCCTTCGGCCGCGAGCAGCGCCGCCTCGCCGACCCAGTGCGTGCGCATGTCGGTCACCTGGCGCAGCAGCGCGCGCGAGCCGCCTTCGACGAGCACCTTCACGGTGCCGTCCGGGAGCTTGAGCATCTGCAGGATGTTCGACACGCAGCCGACTTCGTACATGTCCTGCGGGCCGGGGTCGTCCTTGGTTGCCGATTTCTGGGCGACGAGCAGGATCGACTTGCCCGACTCCATCGCGATCTCCATCGCCTTGATCGACTTGGGGCGCCCGACGAAGAGCGGAATGACCATGTGGGGGAACACCACCACATCGCGGAGCGGCAGCAAGGGGTACTGGGCAGGCGCAGCGGTCGACTCAGGTACCAGGGACATGTAAATGGCTCGCTAGGGGCGGACGATCAATGGGACATGGCGCCGACTCGATGGTTTTCAAGCCTTGCCAGCCCGGGAATCACGGGAAAAGACTACACGCATGGGCGCCTTCCCGCAACGCGGAAAGCCCCCATTAATCAACCGAATGCGCGGTTTCGACTGTGACGCAATGCCGGGCGCGACGAACACTGCGCCAACCGGGCCGGATCACTAGGCCGAGGTTCCGGCGACCTTCTGCGCGTCCGAGTAGATCAGCAGGGGCTTGCCCTCCCCGGTAATCATCTGCTCCTCGACCACGACCTTGGATACGTTCTCGAGCGCCGGCAGTTCGTACATGGTGTCGAGCAGCGAGTTCTCCAGGATCGAGCGCAGGCCGCGCGCGCCGGTCTTGCGCGCGAGCGCCTTGCGCGCCACGGCGGCGAGCGCACCGGGCCGCACTTCGAGCTCGACGCCCTCCATCTCGAACAGGCGCTGGTACTGCTTCATCAGCGCGTTCTTCGGCTCGGTCAGGATTTTGATGAGCGCGGACTCGTCGAGCTCCTCGAGCGTCGCCGCGACCGGCAGTCGGCCGACGAACTCGGGAATCAGACCGTACTTGATCAGATCTTCCGGCTCCACGCTCTTGAGCAGATCGAATGTCGCCTTGGCGTTGTTCGGGCTGCGCACTTCCGCGCCGAAGCCGATCCCGGTCTTTTCCGTGCGGTTGCGCACAATCTTTTCAAGTCCGTCGAAGGCTCCGCCACAGATGAACAGGATGTTCGTCGTGTCCACCTGAACGAAATCCTGATTCGGATGTTTGCGCCCGCCCTGCGGTGGTACCGACGCGATCGTTCCCTCGACCAGTTTGAGCAGCGCCTGCTGCACGCCCTCGCCCGAAACGTCGCGCGTGATCGACGGGTTATCGGACTTGCGCGAGATCTTGTCGATCTCGTCGATATAGACGATCCCGCGGCGCGCCTTGTCGACGTCGTAGTCGCAGTTCTGCAGAAGCTTCTGGATGATGTTTTCGACGTCCTCGCCAACATAGCCGGCCTCGGTGAGGGTCGTCGCATCCGCGATCACGAACGGCACGTTGAGCAGGCGCGCGAGCGTTTGCGCGAGCAGCGTCTTGCCGGATCCGGTTGGCCCGATCAGCAGGATGTTCGATTTGGCGAGCTCGACCTCGTCGTTCTTCGACAGGTGCTTGAGGCGCTTGTAATGGTTGTAGACCGCAACCGAGAGGATCTTCTTGGCCTGGTCCTGACCGATCACGTATTGGTCGAGGATCTGACGGATCTCGTGCGGCGACGGCAGGTCGGACTTGACGCCCTTGCCGCCGCGATCGGATGCAGTCTCCTCGCGGATGATGTCGTTGCACAGCTCGATGCATTCGTCGCAGATGAACACCGACGGCCCTGCGATGAGCTTGCGCACTTCGTGCTGGCTCTTGCCGCAGAACGAGCAGTACAGCAGCTTTTCGCCCGACGAGGTCTTTTCTGACATTCAACGCTCCTCTTACGTGAGCCCTGCCGATGCGCCCCGGGATGCTTAACCGGCCTCGCGCGACACCAGCACCTTGTCTACCAACCCGTACTGTACCGCTTCCTGACCCGAGAGGAAGTTATCGCGATCCGTATCGCGTCCGATCCTCTCCATCGATTGCCCGGTGTGCTCGGCCAGGATCTCGATCAGGCGCTGCTTCAGAAACAGGATCTCGCGCGCGTGGATCTCGATATCCGACGCCTGACCCTGAAAGCCCCCCATGGGCTGATGGATCATGACGCGCGAATTCGGCAAGCAATAGCGCTTGCCCTTCTCGCCTGCCGCGAGGAGCAGCGCCCCCATGCTCGCCGCCTGGCCCACGCACAGGGTGCTGACGTGCGGCTTGATGAAGCGGATCGTGTCGTAGACCGCCAGGCCCGCAGACACCGAGCCACCCGGCGAATTGATGTAGAAGAAGATGTCCTTGTCGGGATTCTCGGATTCGAGAAACAGCAGCTGCGCGACGATCAGGTTCGCAGTGACCTCGGTCACCGGGCCGACCAGAAACACCACGCGTTCCTTGAGCAGCCGCGAATAGATGTCGTAGGCACGCTCGCCGCGCCCCGACTGCTCGATGACCATCGGGATAAGGCCCAGCCCGCGCGGCTCGAAGGCGCTCATTCGCCGGCTCCCATCAGTTCCTCGAATGCCATGGGCTTGTCGCTGACCTTCGCCTTCGCCAGCACCCAATCGACCACGTTCGACTCCAGCGCAAGGCCTTCCATCTCGGACAAACGCTCCGGCTGCATGTAAAACCATCTTACCACCTCGGCCGGGCTCTCATAGCTCTGCGCTTCCTGCTCCACGAGGGCGCGCACCTGCGCCGGCTTCGGCTGCAAGCCCTCGGCGCGCGCAAGCTCCGCGATGATCAGGCCGAGGGCGACGCGGCGCTTCGCCGACGATTCAAACGCGGCCGGGTCGAAAGGCAGCTTCTCGATTTTCAGACCGCGCGACTGCAGGTCTGCCGCCGCACGCTCGACCAGCTGGCGCGACTCCATCTCGACGAGCGATTTCGGCACTTCGAGCGGCGTTGAATCGATTAGCGCCTGCAGGGCTTGCTGCTTGACCCGCGCGTCGACCCGCTTTTTCACCTCGCGCTCGACATTCGCCCGGATCTCGGCGCGCATCTTGTCGAGGTCGCCATCTGCGACGCCCAGCGTCTTGGCGAATTCGGCATCGACCGCGGGCAGCTGCGGCTCGCTGATCTCGTTCAGCGTCAGGGTGAACTCGGCGGTCTTGCCCGCGACCTCCTTGCCCTGGTAGTCGTCGGGGAAGCGCATCTCGAAGGTCTTGGTCTCGCCCGCCGCCATGCCGCTCACCGCAGCCTCGAACTCCGGCAGCATGCGCTTCTCGCCCAGGACGAAGGCGAAACCCTCCGCCTTACCGCCCGCGAACGCGACGCCGTCGATCCGCCCCTCGAAGTCCACTGTCACGCGATCGCCCGGCTGCGCCGCGCGCGCCGCCGGCTCATAGCGCACGCGCTGCTTGCGCAGGACCTCGAGCGTCCGCTCGATCGCGGCATCGTCGACACTCACCTGCGGGCGCTCGACCAGCGCGCTCGTAATGTCGCCCAGCTTGACCTCGGGGTACACCTCGAAGGTCGCGCTGAATTCGAGTGCGGATTCGTCGGAACCGTCTTTCTTCTCGATCTTCGGGTAGCCCGCGACGCGCAGGTTCGCTTCCTTCATCGCGTCGCTGAACGCGCTCTGCACCGCGTCGCCGAGCACTTCCGAGCGAACCTGCGGCCCGTACTGCTGTGCGACCAGCTTGAGCGGCACCTTGCCGGGCCGGAACCCGGGCATCTTCACGTCGCGCGCGAGCTTTTTCAGGCGCGCGTCGACCTGGCGCTCGATCTGATCGACCGGAACCGCCATGGTCACCCGCCGCTCGAGGGTGCCGATGGTTTCTACGTTGACTGCCATGCCTGCCTACCTACTTCCTCGGGTTGCCCGCCCATCGGCGCTGGTGCGAAGGGTGGGACTCGAACCCACACGCGTTGCCGCGCTGGAACCTAAATCCAGTGCGTCTGCCAATTCCGCCACCTTCGCGCGTCGAGCGAGGGTAAAAAGTGACCGCCGAATTATAACCGCGAACGGGTCCTCGACCCCGGCGCGGCGGCGACGATTCGCCTTTAGAATCAAGCAGTGTCCGTCGGCCATTACGAAAATTTCCCGGTCGCCTCGCTGCTGCTGCCGCCGGCGCTGCGCGAGCCCGTGCGTGCGATCTACCAATTCGCCCGGACGGCAGACGACTTCGCCGACGAAGGAACACTGTCGCCCGACGAGCGGCTCGCGCATCTGCAGGCCTATCGCGAAGGGCTCGAGACGATCGCCGCGGGCGGCATGCCCGCGGATCCCGTGCTGCGCGCGCTGGCCAAGGTTGTCGCCGCGCACGGGCTGCCGCTCGCGCTGTTTCACGACTTGCTCGATGCCTTCGCCCAGGACGTCACACGCCACCGCTACGCGGACTTCGCCGAACTGATCGACTACTGCCGGCGCTCGGCGAATCCGATCGGTCGCCTCCTGCTGCACCTGTTCGAGCGCGCGAGCGAGGACAACCTGCGCGCCTCGGACGCGATCTGCTCGGGTCTGCAGCTCACTAATTTCTGGCAGGACGTGGCCATCGACTACGCCAAGCGGCGCATCTATCTGCCCTGCGACGAGATGCGTCGCTTCGGCGTCGGCGAAGCGCATATCGCCGAGTCACGCTGCGACGACGCCTGGCGCGCCTTGATCGGCTTTCAGATCGAGCGCACGCGGGCGATGCTCCTCGCCGGAGCTCCGCTCGGCCGACGCCTGCCCGGGCGCATCGGCCTCGAGATCCGCGTCACGGTGCAGGGCGGCCTGCGCATTCTCGACAAGCTCGCCACGGCCGGTGCCGACATGTTCCGCAATCGCCCCCGGCTGCGCTGGTTCGACTGGCCGCTGCTGCTCGGCCGCGCCCTGTGACGCCCGACACGTACTGCCAGCAAAAAGCAGCCGGCAGCGGCTCGAGCTTTTATTACGCCTTCCTGTTCCTTCCGCCCGAGCGCCGCCGCGCGATCACTGCGCTGTATGCCTTTTGCCGCGAGGTCGACGACGTGGTCGACGAGTGCGCCGATCCGCAGCTCGCGGCGACCAAGCTCGCCTGGTGGCGCACAGAAGTCGCGCGGCTCTACGCGCGCCAGCCCGAGCACCCGGTGACCCGCGCCCTCTTGCCGGCGCTGGAGCCGTTCGGCATCCAGGCCGAGCACCTGAACGAGATCATTGCCGGGATGGAGATGGACCTTACCCAGACGCGCTATCCGGATTTCGCCGCGCTGGAGCGCTACTGCTACCGCGTAGCGAGCGTGGTGGGCCTGGTCGCGGCGGGCATCTTCGGCTACCGCGATCCGCGCACGCTGGAGTACGCGCGCCTGCTCGGCCTCGCGTTCCAACTGACCAATATCATTCGCGACGTCGGCGAGGACGCGCGCAAGAACCGGATTTACCTGCCGATGGACGAGCTGAAGGCGCACGGCGTGCCGGCGGCCGACATCCTCGCGGCGCGCGAATCCGACGCCTTCTTTGCGCTCATGCGAGCGCAGGCCGCGCGCGCGCGCGACACCTATGCTCGCGCCTTCGCCGCGCTTCCCGCGGTCGACCGGCGCGCACAGCGCCCTGGACTGATCATGGCGGCGATCTACCGGACGCTGCTCGATGAGATCGCGCGCGACGGCTTCAAGGTGCTCAGTCAGCGCACTTCGCTGACGCCGCTCAGAAAGTTCTGGATCGCCTGCAAGACGTGGCTGGCCACCTGACAGGCGGCGCGCCCGTCGCGATCGTCGGCGCGGGCTATGCCGGCATGGCGGCGGCAGTGGCGCTTGCCGAGCGCGGCGTCGCGGTCGAAGTCTTCGAGGCCGGCCCCGTGACAGGCGGCCGCGCGCGCGCAGTGCACACGCGCGGCAATGCCTACGACAACGGCCAACATCTGCTGGTCGGCGCGTACCGTGAGCTGCTCGGTCTGATGCGTCGCGTCGGCGTCGCCGAGGACGCGCTGCTGCGCATCCCGCTCGAGATCCGCTACACGCGCGGCTTTGCGCTGCGCGAGCTGCCGCTGCCCGGGCCGCTCGGCCTGCTTGCGGGCCTGCTCCTTGCGCGCGGCCCGCGCCTTGGCGAGCGCCTCGGCGCGCTGCGCTTCCTGCGCGCGCTGCGCGCGCAGGACTTTCGCCTGAGCGCGGACTGCAGCGTCGCGGCGCTGCTCGCAGGCTACGGCCAGGACGGTACGATCGGACGCTATCTCTGGTGTCCGCTCTGCGTCGCGGCACTCAACATCGCGCCCGAGCGCGCTTCGGCGCGCGCATTCCTCGCGGTGCTGCGCGACACGCTCGCCGGACCGCCAGGGGCGAGCGACCTGCTCCTGCCGCGCGTCGACCTCAGCCGGCTGTTTCCTGAGCCGGCGGCCGCCTACGTGCAGGCGCGCGGCGGCGGCGTACACCTGCGCAGCCCGGTGCGCGATCTCGACGCGCTGCGTGCACGTCATGCGCGTGTCATCGTCGCCGTCGGACCGCATCAGCTGAACACGCTGTCGCCCGCGCTCGCGTTCGAGTCCAGCTACGAGCCGATCGTCACCGTCTACCTGCAGTTCAGCGAGCGCCTGCGCCTGGCGCGCCCGATGCTCGGGCTCGACGGCGCTCTCGTGCAATGGGTTTTCGACCGCGACGCGCTCTGCGACGAGCCGGGTCGGATTGCCTGCGTGATCAGCGCACGGGGACCGCATCTCGCGCTCGCGCACGACGTGCTGGCAGCGCGCTGCGCCGAGGAGCTGCGCGCAGCGCTCCCGGCGCTTCCGCCGCTCGTCGGCGCGCAGGTGATCGCCGAGAAGCGCGCGACCGTTGCTTGCACGCCGGGCGCACTGCGTCCGGGAACGCGCACCGTGCTCGACGGGGTCTACCGCGCGGGGGACTACAGCGATCCGGAGTATCCGCCCACGCTCGAGGCCGCGGTGCGCAGCGGTCTGCGCGCCGCGCAGGCGGTGCTCGACGACCTCGCCCACGCGCCGGCATGAGCGCCGCGCACAACGAACGCCTTGCGCTCGCCTGCGCGCTCGCCGCCGTGCTTGCATGGTCGACCGTGGCCACCGGCTTCAAGCTCGGCCTGCGCGTGCTGCAGCCGCTGCAGCTGCTGTGGCTCGGCGCGCTGATCTCGCTCGCCTTCTTCGCGAGCATGCTGCTCACCACCGGGCGCTGGCGCGCGCTCTCCGAACTCGGTGCGCGCGACTGGCTGCGCGTGGCCGGCCTCGGCCTGCTCAATCCCTTCCTCTATTACTTCATCCTGTTCGAAGCCTACGACCGGCTGCCGGCGCAGATCGCGCAGCCGCTGAACTACACCTGGGCGATCGTGCTTGCGATCCTGGCGGTGCCGATCCTGCGGCAGCCGCTCACCCGGCGCACGCTCCTCGGCATCGTCGTCAGCTACGCGGGCGTCGTCGTGCTGCTCGCGCAGGGTCGCTTCGACGGCATGGCGCGTGTCGATACGCTCGGCGTCGTGCTCGCTGTGTCGAGCACGCTGGTCTGGGCGCTGTATTGGCTCGCCAACGTGCGCCTGAAGATCGACGCGCTGGCGCTGATGACCGGCAGCTTTGCGGTCGGCGCACCGGCGGTCGGGCTTGCCTGTGCCGCCATCGAGGGCCTGCCGGCGATCGATGCGCGGGCGCTGGGCTATGGCGCCTGGGTCGGGCTGATCGAGATGGGCGTCACTTTCGTGCTGTGGCAGACCGCAATGCGGCGCACCGCGCACGCCGGACGCATCGCCCAGCTCATCTTTCTGTCGCCGTTCCTTTCGCTGGTGCTGATCGATCGCGTGCTCGGCGAAGCGGTCTCGGCGAGCTCGGTCGCGGGTCTCGGGCTGATCGTCGCCGGCCTGCTGATCGCACGGCGCTGAGCGCTTCAGGGCTCGCGCACCGGGTCTTCGACAACCTGGGCCGGCGTGGTCTTCGCCTTCGTGCGGCGCAACGCGGTGTTCAGGCTGTCGATCAGCTCGGTCGCGACCACCAGGATCTGCTTGGTCTCGAAGCCCGCCTTGCGCAGGTCCTTGTAGAAGGAGCGCGCGATGATGCGCGCCACCTTCTCCGGATGGGTCACCGCCGACAGGATACCGACGTCGAGTGCACCCGCTTCGCCGCCTTCGCCGTGCCCGCTGCGGCTCAAGGCGATCGTCGCGTAGCGCGAGGCGAGCAGCTGGCGCAGGTGGAGTGTCTCGATCGCCATGCCGAGTTGCGCAGCGACCGCATCCAGCAGCGCCGGGTCGAGCGCGGGGCCGCGCGTTCCGCGCTTCGCCTCGGCGCGCGCGTACAGGTAGCCGACGGTCCGCGCACCGATCTGCAGCGCGCGCGCGCGTTCGTTGCCCGGGGCTGCGCGTGCGCTCGCACTCCCCGCCGACGCCTGCATGCCGGCGACAAACCGATCGATGCGCGCCTCGTCGTCTGCGCTCGGCGGACGCGCGTCCCGCCGCCGCCACGCACGCAGGCGCGCCATCGGCTTGTCCTCGTCGAGCCAGGCAATCGCGCAGATTTCCGCGCCGAGCAACGCCAGCGCGATCTCGGCGGCGTCCTCGAGCAGAGCGTCGATCGAATCGTGCCGCGCGCAGAGCCGCTGTAGCAACTCGAACGGACTGATCGGAGAATCGGGCGCGCGCGCTTCGGCGCTCGCACTGTTCACGCTGTTCACGCTGCCGGCTTTGCGCGTGGCCATCGCGATGCGCCTCCCCGGGGTCGATCGGCCGTCAGGCGGATTATTCTCCCCCGGCCCGGCCAGGAACACTACCCGTCCGGGTGGGCGCGCGGCGCTCAGAGATCGCGCAACAGCTGCACCGCCTGTTCGATGCGCTCGACCGGGATCAGCTCGAGCCCGCCAATCGCGCCCTTCGGCCGGTTCGCGCGCGGCATGATCGCCCGCCGAAAGCCGAGCTTGACCGCCTCGCGCAGGCGCTCCTGGCCACGCGGCGCGGGGCGCACCTCGCCGGCGAGGCCGACCTCCCCGAACACGACCAGATCGCGCGGCACCGGCCGGTCGGTGAGCGAGGAGACCACCGCGAGCGACACCGCGAGGTCGGCAGCCGGCTCGCCGATGCGCACGCCGCCCACGGCATTGACGAACACGTCCTGGTCGATGGTCGCGAGCCGCGCGTGACGGTGCAGTACCGCCAGCAGCATCGCCAGCCGGTTCTGCTCGAGACCGACCGACAGACGCCGCGGGCTCGGCGCCTGTGCGGCGTCGACCAGCGCCTGGATCTCGACGAGCAGCGGGCGCGTGCCTTCGAGCGTCGCCAGCACGCAGGCGCCGGCCACGTCGGCGCCATGGTGGGAGAGAAACAGCGCCGACGGGTTGCTCACCGCGCGCAGCCCGCGCTCGGTCATCGCGAACACGCCGAGCTCGTTCACCGCACCGAAGCGGTTCTTGATCGCACGCACGAGACGGAAGCTCGAGTGCGGATCGCCCTCGAAATACAGCACCGAGTCGACGATGTGCTCGAGCACGCGCGGCCCGGCGATCGCCCCTTCCTTGGTGACGTGGCCGATCAGCAGGACCGCGCAGCCGCTGTGCTTCGCATGGCGCGTGAGCTGCGCTGCGCATTCACGCACTTGGGCGACCGAGCCCGGCGCGGACTGCAGCGCTTCGGAATACAGGGTCTGGATCGAGTCGATCACGACCACCTGCGGCCGCGCCGATTCGATCGCCTCGAGAATGCGCTCGAGCTGGATCTCGGCGAGCAGTTGCACGCCGCCCGCCTCGAGCGCGAGGCGCCGCGCGCGCAACGCAAGCTGCTCGACCGATTCCTCGCCGCTGACGTAGAGCGTGGCGGCGCGCGGCGTGGACCCGGCGAGCGCGGCGAGCGCCTGCAGCAGCAGCGTCGACTTGCCGATGCCCGGATCACCACCGATCAGAACGACCTGCCCGGCAACCAGGCCGCCGCCGAGCACGCGGTCGAGCTCTTCGAAGCCGATCGGGATGCGTGCCGCCTCGCGCGCTTCGATCCGCTCGAGACGCTGCGGTGCGCTCGCCGGGGCCAGCCCGCGATGACGCGGCGCCCCTGGCCTTTCGGCGCGAGTTTCGACCAGCGTTCCCGCCGCTCCGCAGGACGGGCAGGCGCCGAACCACTGCAGCGCGCTGGCGCCGCAGTCGGAACACACGTATGCAAACTTCGCCGACTTCGCGCGTGCCAAGGCCGCGGATCTCGCTTAGGTTTCCACGACGGGCACGCGCGGCGCGAGCCGACAGAGCAACTCGTAGCTCAGCGTACCGGCGTGCATCGCAATCTCGTCGACCGACAGGCCGTCACCCCATAGCGTGACCGGCGCACCGACCCGCGCGCCGGACATGCCGGTGACGTCGACGCAGATCATGTCCATCGACACGCGCCCGACGACCCGCGCGCGCTGTCCGGCGACCAGCACCGGGGTCCCGGTCGGTGCGTGGCGCGGATAACCGTCGGCGTAGCCGCAGGCCACGACACCGATCGTCATCGCACCCGCCGACTCGTAGCTGAAGCCGTAGCCCACCCGTTCGCCCGGCTGCAGCCGCTGCAGTGCGATGATCTCGCTCGACAGGGTCATTGCCGGCTTGAGGCCGAGCGCCTCGGCGCTCTGGTCCGGAAACGGCGAACAGCCGTAGAGCATGATTCCGGGCCGCACCCAGTCGGCGCGCGTCTCGTCTGCGTAGCGCAGCAACGCGGCGGAATTCGCCAGACTGTGCGGCGCCTCGAGACTGTGCGTGATCTGCTTGAACCAGTCGAGTTGCGCGCGCACGCCGCTTTCGCCGTCGGCGTCCGCGAAATGCGTCATCAGCGTGACCGACCGGATTTGCGGATCGTCCTGCAGCGTGTTCCAGCCGAGCAGCATATTGTCCGGCGAGAAGCCGAGCCGGTTCATGCCGCTGTTGATCTTCAGATAGGCATCGATCTGTCCGCCGAGATCCCTGCCTTTGAGCATCGCGATCTGCTCGACGCAGTGAATCACCGGCGTGAGCGCATATTTCTCCAGGAACGGCACATCCTGCGGTGTGAAGAACCCTTCCAGCATCAGGATCGGTTTCTGCACCCCCGCCGCGCGCAGGCGCAGCGCATCGACGAAATCGAGCAGCGCGAAGCCGTCGGCCGCCTCAAAGGCCTTGGCCACACGCAGCAGGCCGTGTCCGTAGCCATTCGCCTTGATCACGGCCCACACCTTCGCGCCGGCTGCGAAGCGTCGCGCGATCTTCAGGTTGTGCTTGAGCGCGGCGCTCGAGATCGTGGCGCGGATCGGTCGCGGCATGGACGCTCAGCGCTGTACGGAAAGGTGGAATACCGGCGCCTTGCGCCGCTCGTGCATGAGATCGAGCGCTTGGACGAGCGCGACCACCACGCGGTCGGTGGTTTCCTGCAAGGCGGCCCATTCCGCGCGTGCGGTCTCGATCAACGCGCCGATGTCGCCGGGGACTTCGCGATCTTCTTCCAGCACCATGTCTTCGAGCATACCCGGCTTCAATTCGGGCCGGAACAGCAGTCCGTAGCCCGGCACCGGCGTACGGAAGGCGATCCAGCGTCCCGCCGCGTCGGTCGCCACCGGCGTGAGCGCGGCATCGAGATCCGCGCGGCCGTTGACCATCACCAGCACGCGTTGCCCGTCGACGGCCCGCGCGACCGGATCGTCCGCGCTCAGCCCGCGCGCCGTCGAGAAGTAGGCGTCGTGCGCCGGCTCGACGTGCACCCGGCTGCCGTACGCTGCCGCAAGCACGTGCGCGCCGCCGCCGAGCCCGACCACGGGGCGCCGCGCCTTCTGGAAGGCGCGCAGCAGGCGGATCTCGTCGGCGACCCAAGGGCAGCGCTCGGCATCCGCGATCGGCCAGGCCGCGCCCAGCAGCCAGAGCGCGTCGAACTGCGACGGCGTCCCGCTCACGTCCTGTCCGGCGACCGGTCGCACATAATTGAACGCGATATCGCGCGCCTCCCACTGCGGCTCGAGCGCGCCGAAGAACTCTGAGAAACTGTGCTGAACGGCGAGAAATCGCTTCACGGCGTGGCGGGGTCAGGCGATCAGGGCCGAACAGTACCGCAGGTCACGGCGGACCGGCAGCGCGCAGTCTCAGTCAGTCTGCGACGAGGACAGGCGCTGCTTGGCGTACTCGACGAAGGTGCTGACGAGCTGCGAGCGGAACCGCTCCTTCGGGTAGACGACCGAGAGCTGCCGCTGCAGCCGCGGCGCGAGCGGTACGCAAACCAGGCTGCCGAGCGCGAGCTCGCTTGTGACGATGACGCGCGACATGATGCAATAGCCGAGCCCGGTCGCGATCAGGCCCTTGATGGCTTCCGGGCTGCCGAGCTCCATGACCACGCTCAGGGATTCGGGCTCGACGCCCGCCTTCTGCAGGTAGCGGTCGGTCACCTCGCGCGTGCCCGAGCCCGCCTCACGGCTGATGAATGGATACTGAGTCAGCTGCTTGGGGCCGACGCTCTTCTGGCGTGCGAGCGGATGCGAGGGCGCGCAGACGACCTGCAGCTCGTCGTCGCAGACCACGTCGGTGCTCACCGTCGCGAGATGCGACGGCGCTTCGATGAAACCGATATCGAGGGTATGCTCGGCCACCCGGCTTTCCACGGTTTCCGAGTTCGCGACGATCAGCCGCGGCAGCACGTTGGGATACTTCGACTTGAACTCGCCCAGCACCCGCGGCAGGAGGAACTCGGCGATCGTCATGCTCGCACCGATCATCAGCAATCCGCCGACCTCTCCGGTCATCTCCTTGAGCCGGGTGTCGAGCTCGGCCGAGAGCGCGAGGATGCGCTCGGCGTAATCGAGCACCACGCCCCCCGCCGGAGTGAGCGAAATGCGCCCGTGACCGCGCTCGAACAGGCGGGTGTTGAAATGCTCCTCCAGCTGCTTGATCTGGAAGGTCACCGCGGGCTGGGTCATGAACAGCGCTTCCGCCGCCTTGGTGAACGACAGGTGCTTGGCAACGGCATGAAACACCTGGAGGCGCCGGTCGGCCATGGGGAATTAATCTATTCAATCGACCCTAAGACTTGCCTTATTGAACCATAGTCCTCCCCATATGGGTAGCTTATAGTCGGATATGAGCGAGGCTTGGAAACGCATCGACCTCGACGGTGGAGGTCTGCAGGCCGCCAACCGCCGTTTGGCTTCGCAGCTGCGCAGCCGGCGCGTCGCCTACCTGCTGTGGCTCGGGTTTGCGCTCGGCGCGCACCGTTTTTATCTGCGCAACCCGGCCGGCGGCATCGCCTGCTGCCTGGCAAGCCTGGCAACGCTTGTCCTGGTCCTCAACGTCGGCTGGGCCGGTGTCGGTGTCGGCGCCGCTGTCGCCCTGTTCGCCTGGGCGCTCGCCGATCTGTGGTGGATCGATCGACGTGTCACGCGCCTCAACAAGGCGCTGCGCATCGAAACCTACCTCGGCGCCGGTCTGGGTGCGCCGTCCGGCTATCGCGGCCGATTCGTTGACGGGGAAGATGCGCAGGACGCAGCCGCTCCGCGCGCGACCGGCTTTGCCGAGCAGGAGCGCCTGCTCGCGGACATCGCGCGGCGCAAACGCAGCCCGCACTAGGCGTCGAGCCCGCATGCTATAACCCGCCCGCCATGACTCTCGGCTTTTACATCATCATGGCGGCGCAGTTCTTCTCGTCGCTTGCCGACAATGCGCTGCTCGTGGCCGCAATCGCGCTGCTCATGGCGTCGGACGCGCCGAGCTGGCTGACGCCGTACCTGAAATTTTTCTTCGTCATCTCCTACGTCGCGCTTGCGCCCTACGTCGGCGCGTTCGCCGACCGCCTGCCGAAAGGCATGGTGATGCTGATCTCGAACAGCATCAAGATCGTCGGCTGCGTGCTCATGCTCTGGGAAGTCGATCCGTTGGCGGCGTACGCGCTGGTCGGGCTCGGCGCCGCAGCCTATTCGCCGGCCAAGTACGGCATCCTCACCGAGTACCTGCCGCACCACAAGCTGGTGATCGCGAACGGCTGGATCGAAGGCCTCACCGTCGCTTCGATCATTCTCGGCACCGTGCTCGGCGGCCTGTTGCTGCACGCCAATATTTCCGCGCGCCTGCTCGCGATCGACCTGCCTTTGATCGACACGCATATCGACACGCCGCCCGAGGCTGCGATTGCGCTGATTGTCGCGGTCTACGGCATCGCGGCCTACTTCAACCTGCACGTCCCGCGCACCGGCGTGAAGCTCAAGCCGCTGCCGGCACACCCGCTCGAGACGCTGAAGGATTTCGCGCACTGCGTGGTGACGCTGTGGAAGGACCGCCTCGGTCAGATTTCCCTGGCGGTGACCACGCTTTTCTGGGGCGCGGGCGCGACGCTGCAGTTCATCGTCATCGAATGGGCGCGCGCCACGCTGGGCTTCGACCTGTCCAAGGCGGCCATGCTGCAGGGGGTGACTGCGCTCGGCATCGCGATCGGTGCGGTGATCGCGTCGTTGCGCATCTCGCTCGATCATTCGGTGCGCGTCATTCCGCTCGGCATCGCGATGGGAATCGTCGTGGTCGCAATGAACTTCGTCACCAGCGTCTGGGTCGCGGTCCCGCTGATGGTGCTGATCGGCACGCTTGCAGGCTTCTTCGTCGTGCCGATGAACGCCCTGCTGCAGCACCGCGGCCATCACCTGGTCGGCGCCGGGCGCTCGATCGCGGTGCAGAACTTCAACGAGAACAGCTCGATTCTGGTGATGATCGCGCTCTACTCGCTGCTGCTTTGGCTCGGCTTTTCGATCTATACGGTCATCGCGGTGTTCGGCCTGTTCGTCGCCGCAACGATGACGCTCGTCCTCTGGTGGTTCCGACACAACCGGCGCGTGCACGCGACCGAGGTCGAGCGATTGCTCGCCTTCGCGCGTGCCGAGGACACGCACGTCTCGCATCCGGTCGCCGACACCGCGCCCGGGCTGCGCGTCACGCCCGCCGATAGAGCCTGACGTAGGCCTCCCGCGCGAGCGGCGGCACGCGCGCGACCGCGAGCAGATCGGCGAGCTGCGCCGGCGTGCGCAGGCCGGCCAGTGCCGTGCCGACCCCCGGCGTCGAACGCGCGAACTGCAGAGCGCGCTGCGCCGCGCTCGCCAGGCCCGGAATCCCCTCGGCGAGCGGATCGTCGGTCGCAAAGCGCCCCTTGCCGAGCGCGTGACTGGTCATCACGTAGAGCCGCAACTGGTACGCCGCCTGCAGGGTCGAGGCCAGGTTGCCCTGACCGGTGGCCTGCGAAAAACGCGTGAAGCCTTCGGTCATCGCGGGATTGAAGGGCAGCTGTACGAGCCGCAGGTGATGTGTGCCGGCGGATCCGTCCAGCGCGCGCGCGGCGCGCTCGGCAAGGCCGAGCAGCGAGGTCAGGGACTGAAACTGCTCCGCGTCGGTTTCCACGCGCAAGCTGTCGAAGCTCGCCACCCCGTAGCCCCCGATCCAGCCGCGCTGTGCGGCGGCTTCGAGCGCGCCGAACACGCTCTCGAGCTTGCGGTGCATCGCCTCCTTGCCGATGACGGCGACGTGGACCTCGGGCTGGTCGACCACGAAGGCGTCGATCGTCTCGAGTCCGAGCGCTTCGCGCGCATGTGCCAGCTGCCAGGCGATGTGCTCCGCCGAAAGCAGATTCATGCCGCTGAGTTCGTCGCGCGTCCCGAGCCCGCGCGCGGCGCAATTCGCATCGAACCAGGCGGCGAAATCCGCCGGCGGTCCGTCGGGAAGCAGCACGAATCCGCCCTTCACCGCAACGAAGACCTGCTCACGCACGAGCCCGGCGGCAAACGCGCGCTCGAGGCCCGCACGCACCGCGCCGAGCGCGCGCCCGTAGCGGTAGTGCACTGCCGTGTCGATCACGTTGACGCCACCGAGCAAGCCCTCGGCGACCAGCGCCGCGCACTCGGCGTCGACCGCGTCGCTCGCTGCGCCAGGAAAGGTTCCGATGCCGAGCGAGGACAGCTTCAGGCGCGCTTCGCCAAAATCCGAAAAGTGCCCGCGCGGCAGCGACGCAGCGAAGCGCGCCACGTAGTCGCGCGTGCCGCGCGTGCTGGCCCGCCCCGTGAGCAGCCGGCTCACAACAAGCCTTCGGTCTCGCAGCGCGAGCGCATGTACAGGTATACGTGGCGCAGTGTGCGCACGGCCATGCGCTGCGGCGCGGCCGGTAAGGCGTCGCCACGGCCGAGCGCCAGGCAGTTGCGGTAGTAGACCAGCTCGCGCAGGTTGTCGCGCATCGCGTTCCAGCTCGGCGCACCGCGCGCCAGCTGCTTGAAGGCATCGAGCAGGTCCGCGTCGGCAGGCGGCGGCGTCCTGCCGCTTGCGGCGAGCACCGCATCGATGAGCGCGCGCGCCGCGCCGATCGCGTCCTGCACCAGAGGCCCGAGCGCCGGCGCCTCGTCCTCCGCGAGACGACCCTCCCACTGCGCAATGCGCGCGTCGATGCGCGTGAAGGATCTGGAGAGTTCGGAGAGCATCGTCGTTTATATTAGCGACCCCGAAACGGAGGCGTGCGATGAACCCACCGCTGGTACGCATGGTGCGAATCAATGGACTGCAGTTCAATGCGAACCGCGATCCCCAGGCCTACCGCCGCCCGGTCGGCGCGGCCTTCCGCATCCAAGCGCTGCTCGCGGGGAGCGGCGAAGCGCGCTGCACGCTAAGCGCCGCGGACGGTCGGGTGCTGGCGGAGTCGACCGAGCGCCTTCCCGGCAGCTTTCGCAGCGAGCTGCAGTTCGACACGCCCGGCTCGCGCCTGGTGACGCTCGCGGTGTCCTCGGGCGAGACGCAGTTTCGCCAGGACCTGCGCCTCGACGTCGAGCCCGTGCCGCACTGAGCGCACGGCCTGAGACTGCGGCCTCAGCGCGCGGGCCGAAGCTCAGGAACGCGCGCGAAGTTCGGCGAGCGTGCGGCGCGCGAACACCAGATCGGCCCAGGCCTTCGCCTTGTCCGGCAGGTTGCGCAGCAGGTAGGCGGGATGATAGGTGACGATCAGCGGCACGCCCGCGTAGCGATGCACGCGGCCGCGCAGGCTGGCAATCGTCGCGTCGGTGGCGAGCAGCGTCTGCGCCGCGAAGCGGCCCATCGCCACGATCAGGCGCGGCTCGATCAGCGCGATCTGACGCAGCAGGAACGGCGTGCACTGCGCGACCTCGCCCGCCTCCGGATTGCGGTTGCCCGGTGGACGGCATTTGAGCACGTTGGCGATATAGACGTTCTGTCCGCGCTTTAACGCGAGCGCATCGAGCATCGCGTCGAGCAAGCGTCCCGCCTGACCGACGAAGGGCTCACCGAGACGGTCCTCTTCCGCGCCCGGCGCTTCGCCCACCAGCAGCCAGTCGGCGCGCTCGTCGCCGACGCCGAACACCGCCTGCTTGCGACCCGCGTGCAGGCCGCATGCGGTGCAGGCGGGGACCGCCTGCTTGAGAGCGACCCAATCCATCGCGCCGATCGACGCCTCGCGCGCAGCGCCCTCGGTCGGCACCATCGGCGCGAGGCGTGCGGCAGCTCCACTCGACTCGGGCAGCGAGTGCTCCGCATGCGGTTCCGGATGCGGCGCGAGCGGCATCGCCACCGAATCGGCGCGACGCAGGCGCCAGAGCGGCGCCAGGCCCATCTCGGCAAGCAGCCGCCTGCGATCGGGCCGGGGCATCACAGGCGCAGCACGTAGACGAGCGCGTCCTCGCGCCCCTGGGCCGCGGGGTAATAGCCGCGCCGCAGCGCGACGCGACGGAATCCGAATCGCTGATAGAGGCGCTGCGCGCCGGCGTTGCTTGGGCGCACCTCGAGAAAGATGCTGCGCGCGCCCCGTTCGCGCGCATGCTCGAGGACCCACGTGAGCATCGCGCTGCCGCAGCCGCGCCGCTGATGCTGCGCAGCGACCGAAAAATTCAGCAGATGTGCTTCGCCCGCGGCCGTCACCAGAATGAAATAGCCGATCAGCGTGTCCGCCTCGCGCCACACCCAGCACTCATAGTCTGCGCGCAGCGAGTCGATGAAATTGCCGCGTGTCCAGGGGTGGCTGTAGATCGCGCTCTCGATGGCGACGACCGCGTCGAGATCCTCCGGCTGCATGCGCGCAAGCCGCGGAGCGCCGGACGCCGGACGTTCGAGCACCGCACTCATCGTGCGGCACGCTCCGCGCGGGTGAGCGCAACCTTGTCGCGCAGGTACAGCGGCAGGGCGCCCGCGGCGTCGACCGCTTCGCCGCGCGCAAAGCGCGCCGCGGCGAGGCGGGCGATGGCGTAGGCGTTCGGGCGCAGGTCCGGCAACAGCTGCTTCAGCGCACCGCCAAGACGCGCCGTCAGGATTTCGCGGTACACCTTGAAACCGCCGCCCGCCCCGATCCAATCGCCCGCGGGCAGGGCTTCGAGCTCGGACGGCGGCAGACAGGCGGGCTCGCGCATAACCTCCCAGCCGTCGTCCCGCCTCAGATACGCCGCGCAGTAGACCTCGTGCATGCGCGCATCGAGGCAGGCGACGACGCGCTCGGCCCCCGCGACCTCTGCCAGCGCCTCCAGGCTGGAGATGCCGAGCACCGGAAGATCGCGCGCGAACGCAAGGCCCTGGGCGAGCCCGCAGGCGATGCGCAGCCCGGTGAACGCGCCCGGGCCCGCAGCGAACGCGACGCCGTCGAGCGCCTGCGTGCCGAGGCCGGCCTGCGCAAGCAGGTGCTCGACCATCGGTAGCAGCAGCTCGCCGTGACGATGATCCGCGCGCCGCTCGAGCGCTGCGACCTCGCCGTCGCAGCTGAGCGCCGCGGAACACCATTCGGTCGAGCTATCGAGGGCAAGGAAGCGCATGGCCGGATTCTAGCGCCTGCTAAAATTTGCGCCCGCGCGCGGAGCGCGCAGGCCCCTTACCGCTGGAGCTCGTCATGACGACGTACCGTATCGCAGTCATTCCCGGAGACGGCATCGGCCGCGAAACCGTGCCCGAGGGCGTTCGCGTGCTCGAGGCCGCGGGCGCCAAGCACGGCATCCGCTTCGATTGGCAGGAGTTCCCGTGGAGCTGCGACTGGTACAAGCAGCACGGCCGCATGTGCCCGGAGGACGCACCCGATATTCTGCGCAGCTTCGATGCGATCTTCTTCGGCGCGGTCGGCAACCCGTCGATCGTCCCCGACCACGTCTCGGC
>JAJDNJ010000217.1 GCA_022340705.1 Betaproteobacteria bacterium | reverse complement strand
GAGCGGGCCGAACGCGATGGCGATGCGCTTGGGCAGGTCGACGCGGATCGTGTACAGGTACCAGGACACCAGCGCGCCGCCGAGCGCGAGCCAGAACGCGTTTCCGGCCAGACCATGCAGGAGAAATTCCCACAGGCCGTGATAGCCGGCGGTCAATTTCGCGATCGCGTCATGCGGCGGCCGCACGAACAGGCTCGTGCCGAAGTAGTCGCCCATCACGACGCTGCCGATCCACCAGCCCGCCGCCACCGAGGGAATCGCGAGCAGTACGAGGGGCACGGTCACCACCTTGGGCGATTCCTTGAGGTGCGCGCGCAGATGCGCGTCCATGCGCGGGTGGCCGTGGAAGGTCATGAATACGAGGCGGAACGAATACACCCCGCCGGCGAAAACCGCCGCCAGGAGCAGCCAGAATGCGAACCCGGCACCCGCGACCGTCGACTCGTGCACTGCCTCGATGATCGCGTCCTTGGAGAAGAACCCGGAGAACGGCGGCAGCCCGGCGTTCGCCAGGGCGCCGATCAGCACGGTGAAATAGGTGATCGGCATGAACTTGCGCAGCCCGCCCATGCGTCGCATGTCCTGCTCGTGGTGCAGCGCGATGATCACCGATCCGGCGCCGAGGAACAGCACCGCCTTGAAGAAGGCGTGCGTCACGAGATGGAAGATACCCGCGGAATACGCCGAGGCGCCGAGCGCCGCGGTCATATAGCCGAGCTGCGAGAGTGTCGAGTAGGCGACGACGCGCTTGATGTCGAACTGAGTGATCGCGACCAGCGCCATCGATGCGGCGGTCAGCGCCCCGACCACCAGCACCACGGAGAGCGCCGTCTCCGACCATTCGAACAGCGGCGACATGCGCGCCACCATGAAAATCCCGGCGGTCACCATCGTCGCGGCGTGGATCAGGGCAGAGATCGGCGTCGGGCCTTCCATCGAGTCGGGCAGCCAGACGTGCAGTGGAAACTGTGCGCTCTTGCCCATCGCGCCGACGAACAGGCACAGGCACACCACGGTCAGCAGCAGCCAGGGCGAGCCGGGCCAGACGTCGATCATCGTGTCGGCCATCTGCGGCGCCTTGGCGAACACGCTCGCGTAGTCGAGCGTACCGAAAGCCGCCAGGATCAGGCCGATGCCCAGTACGAAGCCGAAGTCGCCGACGCGGTTGACCAGAAATGCCTTCAGGTTCGCGTAGATCGCGCTCTCGCGCGTGTACCAGAAGCCGATCAGCAGGTAGGACACCAGACCCACGGCCTCCCAGCCGAAGAACAGCTGCAGGAAGTTGTTGCTCATCACCAGCATCAGCATCGAGAAGGTGAAGAGCGAGATGTAGGAGAAGAAGCGCTGGTAGCCCGGATCGTCCGCCATGTAGCCGATCGTGTACACGTGCACCATCAGCGAGACGAAGGTCACGACCACCATCATGAGTGCCGAAAGGCGGTCGATCAGGAAGCCCACCTCGAGGCGCGTGTCGCCCATCGTGAGCCAGGTGTAGACCGTGCCGTTGAAGCTGTTACCCGCGAGCACGTCGGACAGCACGACGCAGGACAGCGCGAAGGACAGCGCAACTGCGAGGATGGTCAACCAGTGCGCGCCCGCGCGGCCCACGACCCGCCCCCACAGTCCGGCGACGATGCTCGCGGCGAGCGGCGCCAGCGGCACGAGCAGATAAACGGTCTTCATCGAGATCATCGCTTCAGCCCTTCAGGCGATCGAGGTCTTCGACATTGATGGTGTTCAGGTTGCGGAACAGCACCACCAGGATCGCGAGTCCGATCGCCGACTCGGCCGCCGCAACCGTCAGGATGAAGAACACGAACACCTGGCCCGACAGATTGCCGAGATAGTGCGAGAACGCGATGAAGTTGAGATTGACCGCGAGCAGCATCAGCTCGATCGCCATCAGCAGGACGATGATGTTCTTGCGATTGAGAAAGATGCCCACCACGCTGATCGCGAACAGCAGCGCGCCGAGAACCAGGAAATGCGACAGCGACAGCGTCACTGGTCCTTCTCCGCGGGCATCGAGACCCGCTTTACCCGGTCTTCGCGCCGCACCCGTACCTGTGCGGCCGGGTCCTGGCGCCGCGTGTCCTTGCGCTTGCGCAGCGTGAGCGCGATCGCCGCGATGATCGCGACCAGCAGGATCACGGCAGCGATCTCGAAAGCGTAGACGTAGTCGGTGTAGATCAGGCGCCCGAGCATCCGGGTGTTGCCGACGCCCGGCGGCGGCTCGAGCGGACGCCCGGTGAAGCCGGCATAGCGGCTCGCGAGCAGCAGCCCCATTTCAGACGCCATCAGCACGCCAACCACGGCGCCCAGCGGCAGGTAGCTCCAGAAGCCCTCGCGCAGCTGCTCGAGGTTGATGTCCAGCATCATGACCACGAACAGGAACAGCACCATCACCGCGCCGACGTAGACCAGGACCAGCGCGAGGGCGAGGAACTCCGCGTGCAGCAGCAGCCAGATCGCCGCCCCGTTGAAGAACGCGAGCACCAGAAAGAGCGCTGCGTGCACCGGGTTGCGCGCCGTGATGACGCGCAGCGCGGCGATCAGCAGGATCGTGGCAAAGACGTAGAAAACGATGGTTTCGAACATTTATTGTTTTTCAGCGCTGGGCGCCCTCCCCGGTCCCCGGCCCGGCGCCCTACCGGTACGGCGCGTCCGCGGCGCGGTCCGCGGCAATGACGTCCTCGTAGCGATCGCCCACCGCGAGCAACATGGGCTTCGTGTAGTAAAGGTCGCCACGGCGCTCGCCGTGGTACTCGAATATCCGCGTCTCGACGATCGCATCGACCGGGCAGGCTTCCTCGCAGAAGCCGCAGAAGATGCATTTCGTCAGATCGATGTCGTAGCGTGTCGTGCGGCGCGTGCCGTCGGCACGCTGATCGGATTCGATGTGGATCGCGAGCGCCGGGCAGACCGCCTCGCAGAGCTTGCAGGCGATGCAGCGCTCTTCCCCGTTGGGATAGCGGCGCAGCGCATGCAGCCCCCGGAAACGCGGGCTGAGCGGCGTCTTTTCCTCCGGGAACTGCACCGTGATCTTGCGCGCGAAGAGGTAACGTCCGGTGAGCGCGAGGCCCCGGAACAGCTCGAGCAGCAGGAAGGCGCGAAAGAACTCGACCACGCGCGTCATGCCATTCTCCTCATGTCCAGATGTTCCACGGCGTCTGCATCCACAGGCCGACCACGACGATCCAGACCAGCGTCAGCGGAATGAAGACCTTCCAGCCGAGGCGCATGATCTGGTCGTAGCGATAGCGCGGGAAGGTCGCGCGTATCCAGAGGAACATCGAAACGACCAGAAATGCCTTCAGGAACAGCCAGCCAAACGGCGGCACCAGCTCGAACAGCGCCGATTCGACCGGCGCCTGCCAGCCGCCGAAAAACAGGATCGTGGTGAGCGTCGCGATCAGGATCATGTTCGCGTACTCGGCGAGAAAGAACACCGCGAAGGCCATCCCCGAGTACTCGACCATGTGGCCGGCGACGATCTCCGACTCGCCCTCGACCACGTCGAACGGCGCGCGGTTGGTCTCCGCGACCCCGGAGACGAAGTACACGAGCAGCATCGGCAACAGCGGCAGCCAGTTCCACGACAGGAAATTGAGCCCCATCGACGCGAAGCGGCCCTTGGCCTGGCCGGCGACGATGTCGGTCAGGTTCAAGCTGCCGGAGACCATGAGCACGACCACCAGCGCGAAGCCCATCGCGAGCTCGTAGGACACCATCTGCGCGGCCGAGCGCATTGCGCCGAGAAAGGCGTATTTCGAGTTCGTCGCCCAGCCGGAAATGATGACCCCATAGACGCCGAGCGAAGTCATCGCCAGCAGGTAGAGTAGCCCCGCGTTGACGTCGGCCAGCACCACCTCGGGCGCGAAGGGCATCACCGCCCAGGCGGCGAGCGCCGGCATGATCGCGAGCATCGGACCGATGATGTACAGCGCCGGGCTGGCCTGCGCCGGCAGGATGATTTCCTTGAACAGCAGCTTGATCCCGTCGGCAATCGGCTGCAGCAGGCCGAGCGGTCCAACCCGGTTCGGTCCGATGCGGATCTGGATCCAGCCGATCAGCTTCCGCTCCCAGAGCGTCAGGTAGGCGACGCAGAGCATGAGCGGCGCGACGATCAGCACGATGAACACGAGCGAGCTCACCAACGTGTAGATCGCTGGCCCCCAGTCCGGGCCGAGCTGTGACTCGGAGAACACGCGCAGCGTATTGAGGGTGCCCATCTAGGCGGCCTTCTCCACCGTGTCCTTTTCTACCGTGAGCGTGCCGAACATCGCGCCGAGCCCCGCGGTCGAGGAATGTGCGGCGGCCACGCGCACGCAGTCGTCGGGCAGCCGCTCGTCGAGCGCCGCGGCGAGCGTCGCCTCGCCGCCGTCCTGGCGCAGGCGCAGCGGCGTGCCGGAGGTGATCTCGAGCCGCCGCATGAGCTTGGCGTTCATCCAGGCGCGCGGCGCGCGCGCATCCGTTGTTCGCTGGAGGGAAGGCGCGCGTCGCACCAGCGGATCGGCGAAGTAGATCGGCACGTCGGCGATGCGCTCGATGCCTCCCGCGGGGACCGCGCCGCTCGCCTGCGGCGCAAGGTCGATGCGGTTCGAAAGCCGCGCCGCCACACCCGCCACGCCGGCGCCCGCCAGGCAGGCGTCGCGCACCGCCTCGCTCGACTCCTCGTCGAAGCCTTCGAGTCCGAGCAGGTTGCCGAGCACGCGCAACACCTTCCAGCCGGGACGCGTCTCGCCGAGCGGATGCAACGCGCCCTGGAAGCTCTGCACGCGACCTTCCATGCTGACGAAGGTGCCGGAGGTTTCGGTGAAGGGGGCGATCGGCAGCAGCACCTGGGCGTAGTCCGCAGCGCGGTGCCAGAACGGCGAAAGCGCAACGACAAAGTCCGCCGTCTGCAGCGCCGCGAGCGCAGCCTGCGGGTCGGCGCAGTCGAGTTCAGGCTCCGCGCCGAGGATCAGGTATGCCTTGCGCGAGCGCGCGAGCATCTCGCGCGCATTCGCGCCGCAGGGAAGCCCCGCCAGATAGCCGCCGACGCTGTTCGCCGCCTCGCCGAGCAGGCCGAGCCGGGCTCCGAGCGCCTCGGCGAGCGCCTGCGCCTGCGCATGGATGCTCGCGGCCTGGGGATGCTGCTGCGCGAAGTTGCCGAGCAGAATCGCGGCGTTCTTTCCCGAGGCAAGGCTCGCGCCGATCGGACCGTCGCGCAGACCGGCGAGCGCCGCGGGCAGCGCCGAGGGCGCGACGATCGCGCGGTTGGCGATCGGCATCAGCAGATCGTCGTCCGCGCAATGCAGGACGTTTACCTGCACGCCGCGTTTCGCCGCCTGGCGCAGGCGGTGGGCAACGAGCGGATGCTCCTTGCGTAGAAACGAGCCCACCACGAGCACGCGGTCCAGCGCGTCGAGCTCGGCGATCGGCATGCCGAGCCAGGGTACCCCGCCGCGCTTGCCGTCGGCGCTGAAATCGGATTGGCGCAGGCGGAAATCGGCGCCACCGCCAATTCCGCGCGCGAGGCGTGCGGCGAGCGCCAGCTCCTCGAGCGTGGCCTGCGGGCTGGCGAGCACGCCGATATCGGAACCGGCGCGCTTGAGGCCCTCGACCACGCGCTCGAGCGCCGTCTGCCAGTCGGTCTCTTTCCAGCCCTCGCCGTCACGCACCATCGGGCGCGCGAGCCGCTCGCTACTGTTCAGTCCTTCATACGAGAAGCGGTCCCGGTCGGACAGCCAGCACTCGTTGATCGCCTCGTTCTCCAGGGGCAGCACGCGCTTGACCTCGTTCTGCTTGATCTGCACGACGAGATTCGAGCCGAAACCGTCGTGCGGCGAGATCGACTTGCGCCGCGCGAGCTCCCAGGTGCGCGCGCTGTAGCGGAACGGCTTGGAGGTCAGCGCGCCCACCGGGCAAAGATCGATCATGTTGCCCGAAAGCTCGGAATCGACCGTCTTGCCGACGAAGGCGACGATCTCGGCGTGCTCGCCCCGACCGATCATGCCGAGTTCCATGACGCCGGCGATTTCCTGGCCGAAGCGCACGCAGCGCGTGCACTGAATGCAGCGCGTCATTTCCTCGGCCGCGACGAGCGGGCCGATGTCCTTGTGCAGCACCACGCGCTTTTCTTCGGTGTAGCGCGACGCGCCCTTGCCGTAGCCCACCGCGAGGTCCTGGAGCTGGCACTCGCCCCCTTGGTCGCAGATCGGGCAGTCG
>JAJDNJ010000214.1 GCA_022340705.1 Betaproteobacteria bacterium | reverse complement strand
AAGTCCGGCGGCATGTGGCGCGGATCGTCCTCGCGCGCCGGCGTCTTGAACGGGCCGAGATGCGAGCCGTAGTACTTCGTGCCGGTAATCAGCACCACGCGCTGCAGGTTCGCGGCCACGGCGTCGATCGCGCGCACCGAGTTCTCGAGTAGCGCGAGGTTGACAGCGGTGCCGCGTGCGTAGTCGGCGGCCTGCGTGCCCGTGGCCTGAAACGCACAGTAGAAGACATGCGTCGCCTCGCTCAGGCCGTGCAGCTTGGACGAGGCCTCCTCGGCATTGCCCAGATCGATCGACAGGTAGCGCACCCGGTCGCGGTCCTCCCCCTTGCGGCGCGACAGGCCGACGACCTGCCAGTCGGGCAGACCCGCGAATTTCTCGACGAGGTAGCGCCCGATCACGCCGAGGGCGCCGACGATGACAGCGGTCCGAGTCTGCGGCATGGCAGGCATTCTACAGATCGGTCCGCGAGCGCCGCGGCGCCGACGGTATGATGTCGGCAACGATCACTCTGCACGGATTTCCCCGCGATGCGCGTGGCGTTTGTCGGATTCGGCGAGGTGGGCGCGGCCTTTGCGAAGGCTTTCGCCGCCGCAGGCGCCGAGGTCACGGCCTACGACCGTGTGCTCGACACGGCCGACGGCCGCGCGCGTCTCGAGGCGCGCGCGGACGGCATAGCGGTCGCGTTCGGCGCGCTCGACGAGGCGCTGCGCGGCGCGCGCTACGTGTTTTCGACGGTGACCACCGACGTGGCGCGCGAGGCGGCCATTGCCTGCCGGGCGCATCTCGCGCCGGGGCAGAGCTGGATCGACCTCAATGCGACCGAGCCGGCGGTCAAGCGCGAGATCGCGGCGATCGTCGAGCCGAGCGGCGCGGCGTTCGTAGAAGGGGCACTGCTCGGCGCGGTCGGAGTGAGCGGCGCGCGGACCGAGCTGCTGCTCGGCGGCCCGGCGGGCGCGGCGACGGCGCGCGCGCTTGCCGCGGAATTCGGCCTCAACGTCCGTCATTACAGCGACGAGATCGGCAAGGCCTCGACCTACAAGATGCTGCGCAGCGTGTTCTCGAAAGGGCTGGAAGCGCTGCTGATCGAATTCCTCGTCGCCGGCGAGCGCGCAGGGATGCGCAGCGAGCTCTGGGCGGAGGTCGTCGAGCTGCTCGGGCGCGAGCGCTTCGAGAAGGTCGCGGCCAACTGGGTGTGCAGCCACGCGGTGGCGCATGAGAGGCGCTGGCACGAGATGGTGCAGGTGGAAAAGGTGCTGCGCGAGATGGGAATCGAGCCGTTGATGACGGCCGCGACCGAGTCCCTGTTCAGGCGCTCCGTCGCGCTCGATATGGGCGCGGCGTTTCCCGCGCGGCCGCCTTCCATGGAGCCGGTGATCCGCTTTCTCGAGCGGCGCCTCGACGCGACGCAGCCGGCGCAACGATGAAACCGAACCGCATGAAGGAAAAGCTGCACGCCGGCGAGCCGGCGTTCGGCGTGTCGGTGATGATTCCCTCGCCACAGCTCGTCGAGATGCTTGGCGCCTATGGCTTCGACTGGGTGCTGCTCGACTGCGAGCACGGGACCCTGAGCCTCGAGAGCGTCGAGCTGATGACCATGGCGGCCGAGTCCGCCGGAATGACCGCGATCGCGCGGCCGGTGAGCAGCAGCCCGGCACACATCCTGCAGGTGCTCGATCGCGGTGTCGCCGGCGTGCAGGTCCCGCATGTGAGGAATGCGGCCGAGGCGCGCGCGGCGGTCGCTGCGGTCAAGTATCACCCGCTCGGGGAGCGCAGCCTCGCGGCGGGCACGCGCGCGGCAGCCTACGACGCGCGCGGTTCGATGGCCGATCACGTGCGTTCGGCGAACGCACAGACGCTGATCGCGGCACAGATCGAGGACCGCGAGGCGCTCGAGCATCTCGACGAGATCCTGCGGGTCGACGAGATCGACGTGTTTTTCGTCGGACCCTCCGACCTGTCGCAGTCGATGGGCCATCCCGGCAATCCGAAGGCGCCCGAAGTCGCGGCGGCGATCGACGATTGCCTGGCGCGCATCCGCGCGGCGAATCGCATCGCCGGCATGCCGGCGACCGCGGAACAACTGGGCGATGCGCTCGCGAAGGGGGTACGCTACATTTACACTCACGTGCCGAGGCTGCTCGCGGCGAGCGCGCGCAGCTATTTCGAGGTTGCGCACAGGGCGGGGGCGAAGTGAGCGAGGCGCGCAAAAGGAAGACGATCCTGCTGGTCGAGGACGACGCCGACCTGGTCGAGCTGGCGACGCACTGGCTCGAGCGCGACGGCTACGCGGTGCGCAGCATCGCCGACGGGCGCGAAGCGCTCGAGCAGCTCGCCGCGGATCCATTGCCCGATCTCCTGCTGCTCGACGTCATGATCCCGCATGTCACCGGTTTCGAGGTCCTGCAGAAGCTGCGCGCCGAGGCGCGCACGCGCGAGCTGCCGGTGGTCATGATGACCAGCTTCTCGCGCGAGCGCGACGTGGCCCGCGGGCGCGAACTGGGCGCGAACGATTACATCATCAAGCCGCTGATGGAGCTCGATTTCCTGGACCGGGTGGCGCGCGCTCTGGGCGAGCACCGCCCGGCGTGACGCGCGCGGCGGCGACCTTCGCGCTCGTCGCGCTGGTCGCGGCGACGAGCGCGGCCGCGCAGACCTTCCGCTCCGAGGCAGAGGCGTTTCGCGTCGTGCGCCTGACCAGGGGCCTCGATCATCCCTGGAGCCTGGCCTTCCTCCCCGACGGCGGGATGCTCGTCACCGAGCGGCCCGGACGCCTGCGCGTGATCCGCGATGGCAAGCTCGCGGCGCAGCCGGTCGCGGGACTGCCGGAGGTCGCCGAGCATGGCCAGGGCGGACTGTTCGACGTCGCGCTGCATCCGAATTTCGCGCACAACCGGCTCGTTTATCTCGCCTACGCGGCGCGCGGGGCCGACGGCTACGGTACCGAGCTCGCGCGCGGGCGCTTCACCGGAACGCGCCTCGAAGACGTCGAGGTGCTGTTCCGCCAGGATCCGAAGGGCAACACCGGGCGTCATTTCGGCGGGCGCATCGTATTCGACCGCGCGGGTTTCGTTTATCTCACGCTCGGCGACCGGGGCGAGATGGCGCGCGCGCAAAAGCCGGGTGATCACGCCGGCTCGGTGATCCGCCTGCACGACGACGGGCGCGTGCCGCAGGGCAACCCGTTCGTCGGCAAGCCTGGGTGGAAACCCGAGAAGTACACCCTCGGCAACCGCAACATGCAGGGCGCGGCGCTCCATCCCGTGTCCGGAATGCTCTGGACGCACGAGCATGGGCCGCAGGGCGGCGACGAGGTCAACATCATTCGCTCGGGCGTGAACTACGGCTGGCCGGTGATCACCTACGGCGTGAACTACGGCATCGGCACGAAGATCGGAGAGGGCACGCACAAGGAGGGGATGGCGCAGCCCCTGTACTACTGGGTGCCTTCGATCGCGCCCTCGGGAATGGCGTTCTACACCGGTGAACGGTTCGCGCGCTGGAAAGGCGACCTGTTCGTCGGGGCGCTGAAGGATCAGACGCTGGTGCGCCTGACGCTGAAGGGCGAGAAGGTGGTCCACGAGGAACGCCTGCTCAAGGGCGTGCTCGGCCGGATTCGCGATGTTCGCTCCGGCCCGGACGGGTATCTGTATCTGCTTACCGACTATTCCGAGGGGGAATTGGTGCGGCTCGAGCCGGCGGACTGAATGGGCGCCCAGTCGGGGCAGGAAATTCGAAAGTTCACATAACAATAATAATTCTCATTAGCGTTGACGCCATCGTTCTGGTCGTCTATCGTTGCCTCCGCCTCGCACCGGAGAAGAACAATACGCAATGAGAACAGAAGGTTACCTATTTCTTCGGGTGGCGTCGCTGGCCCTCGGCATTCCTGCAGCCATCGCAGCATCGGCGGGGCCTTCGTTTGCAGCGCACCCGCTTCTCACCGAGGACACGGGCACCCAAGGAAAGGGGAATTCGCAGCTCGAGCTGACCTACGACGGGATTCGCGATCGCATCGGCGAGGTCGACGTGCGTGGCGGCCAGCTGGCCGCCACCTACAGCTACGGCTTCGTCGACCCGGCCGACCTCCAGATCGGGATGCCCTACCTGCGCCTCGACGAAGACGAACAGGGCGGACGGCGCGTGCTGACCCGCGGCATCAACGATCTGTCGATCAACGTCAAGTGGCGCTTCTTCGAGCGCGGCGCGTTCAGCCTGGCGGTGAAGCCTGGCGTCACGCTGCCCACCGGTGATGCCGACAAGTTTCTCGGCTCGGGGCGCGTCGACTGGGGCGCGCTGCTGATCGCCTCCTACGAGCCGGGCGTGCTCGCATTTCACGCGCATGTCGGCTACGTCGACTT
The DNA here is from genome assembly GCA_022340705.1 of Betaproteobacteria bacterium. Lineage (GTDB taxonomy): Bacteria > Pseudomonadota > Gammaproteobacteria > Burkholderiales > SG8-39 > SG8-39. Next base: position 13,977 of record JAJDNJ010000214.1, on the reverse strand, counting down.
CCGCAACACGATCGGCGCGAAGACATCGCTCTGGCAGGTCGCAGGCGCGATGACCTGGCAGGTGATCGGGCCGCTCAAGCTGGTCGCGGATGTCAGCAGCGAGACCAATCCGGTGCCGGGCTACAGCACGCCGCTTGATCGTCTGCGCGTGGGCGCGATCTGGACGCCGTCGAAAAACATCGACCTCGACATCGGCTACCGCTACAGACTGAGCAAGCCGGCGATCGACAGCGGTCTGCTCGCCGGGGTGACGCTGCGCTGGTAGACGGCGCGCGGCCGCCTAGCGCGCGATGTCGGCGAGCAGGCGCTGGAATTCGGGATTGGCGCGCAGCAGCTCGCCGCCGACGGCGATCAGCCGGTCGACCTGTTCGTTGCTGAGCACGAAGCGCGTCGGTATCTGGTTGAAGGACTTGCGACGCTCCGGCGCGAGGTCGCGGAACGAAAGCTGGATGAAATAGGCCGTCACCGGCCGCTCCGGCGCCGACAGCGTCTTGGCCCACTCTGCCAGGCTCTGCTTCATCAGCTCTATCGTGTCGCTGCTGTAGCGGTGCACCTGAATGTCGTTCATTGCCTGGATCGTCTCGATCAGCGAGGGCGGCTGATCGCTGCCGTCCATCGCCATCTCGGGCTCCGTTGCCGCGTTCACCACGATGAACGCGATCTCGCGCGGCGGCCGCCGGCTCAGCTTTTGCAGAAACGCCGCCGGCCCGCCGGTGGTCTCGATGATGTCGAAGGTGGCGCGCAATCCGAGATTGTCGGTGACCCCGCCGTCGACGAAGTGGATGTACTTGCGCTTGTCCTTGTCGAAGTAGGAACTGAGCCCGTCGACAAGCTGCGTCGCGCGCTCGTCTCCCGCGGTCCGCCGGCGCAGCTCGACCAGCCAGGGCGGCGGGGTGGCACCGCAGTCCGGGTAGTTGCGCACGACCACGGGGCTGAACAGCACCGGCACCGCAGACGACGCGGCCACCGCGCGCGCCACCGGAAACGTCGACAGGTCCGAGCAGAGCAGATTGAAGTATTCCTGCAGGAAGGAGAAGCGCACGCCGTGGCCGAGGTCGGACGCATTGATCACGATGAGAGGACCGTTGGCCCGCGCCAGATCGGCATAGGTCGCGCCGTGGAACACGTTTTCGTCGTAGTCCTTGATCGCCGACTCGGTGCGCCCGGCGCTGTCGAGCACGCTGGCGGGACTGACGACGCGCGAGATCAGCGCCTGCTCGACGTCGCGCCGCAGGAATACTTTCTCGAAGTCGGTGAACGTTCGATCGCCGTACAGCCCGTAGTAGGCGGCGGTGAAGCTGCCGCCGGACACCGAGGTGATCGCGTCGACCTCGTCCAGCAGCCGCCGCGTTCGGCCGCCGATCGTCAGCTCGGTGTCGCGCAGCGCCTTCAGCACGCCGTAGGACAGGGCCGCCGCGCGCGTGCCACCGCCGGAGAACGCGAGGTTGAGCAGGATGTCGTTCGCCTGCCTGTCCGGGTTCGAGGTGGCGAGCGAATAGCTTCGCGGTGGCGGCGTGGACTCGGCCGGCGCGTTCTCCACGACCGCGGTCGAAGCGCAGCCGGCGAGCAGCGCAGCGAGCGCGAGCGCGGGGGCCCAGGCTCCGGTCGTGCGCGGCGCACGGAATTTGCGCGTCGTCAACGCGGCGCTCAGCCCTGGATCGAGTAACCGCCGTCGACCGGGATCGCGGTGCCGGTGACGAAATCCGACGCCGGACTGGCGAGGAACACCGCGATGCCGCGGAAATCGTCCGGCACGCCCCAGCGCGCGGCCGGCGTACGGCGCAGGACGTTCTCATGCAGGCCCTCGACCTGCTGGCGCGCGCGGACGGTGAGCTCGGTGTCGATCCAGCCGGGCAGCACGGCGTTGACCTGGATGTGGTCCTTCGCCCAGGCGCAGGCGCAGGACCGGGTGAACTGCACGATGCCGCCCTTCGAGGCGGCGTAGGCCGGCGTGAAGCTCGCGCCGAAGATCGACATCATCGAGCCGATATTGATGATCTTTCCGCCGCCGGCCTTCTTCATCGCCGGGTAGGCCGCGTGCGAGCAGAGGTAGGCGCTGGTCAGGTTGGTGTCGAGCACCTCGCGCCACTCGGCGAGTGTGAGCTGGTCGGGCGGCTTGCGGATGTTGATGCCGGCGTTGTTGACCAGGACGTCGAGCCGGCCGCAGGACTTCACGGTCTCGTCGATGAGGCCGTTGACCGATGCTTCGTCGGCGACGTCGACCTCGATCGCCCGCGCGCGCCCGGCGCCGACCTGGTTGATCGCATCGACCGCGGCGCGCGACTTGTCGCTGTTGCGCGCGGCCACCACCACGCTCGCACCGGCGACGGCGAGGCCCTTGGCCATGCCGAGGCCGATACCGCCGTTGCCCCCGGTGACGATTGCGACCCTGCCTTTCAGATCGAACATCCGCTTGCTCCTTTGCCGATCGCTGTGCGAAATCGGGGCACAGCCTAAACGCAGCGTTCGCCTGGCTCAAGTCGGTCGGCGATCCGGCTGCGTAAAATGCGCGCCGCGATGCGCCAGCTGCTGCACGACCTGCTCCGGAGCCTGCTCGGCAGCGCGCGCGATCTTGCGCCGATCGTGCTCGTCGTCGGCTTCTTCCAGATCGCCGTGGTGCGCGCGCCGCTGCCGGACCTGGGCGGAATCCTCGCTGGCGCGGTGCTCGTCCTGGTCGGGTTGACACTGTTCGTGCGCGGGCTGGAAATGGGGCTGTTTCCGATCGGCGAGGCGATGGCCTATGGATTCGCCAAGAAGGGCAGCGTCGCCTGGCTGCTGCTCTTTTCGTTCGCGCTCGGCTTCGGCACGACGATCGCCGAGCCGGCATTGACCGCGATCGCCGATGAAGCGGCGAAAGTGGCGGCGCAGGACGGCGCGATCGTGGCGAGCGACGCCGCGCGCGCGAGCTATGCCTACGGCCTGCGCCTGACGGTCGCGCTCTCGGTGGGCGCCGCGGTCGTCATCGGTGTCGTGCGCATTCTCAAGGGCTGGCCGATTCACTGGTTCATCATGACCGGCTACCTGCTGGTGGTGATCATGACAACGCTCGCCCCGGTCGAGATCATCGGCATCGCCTACGATTCGGGCGGCGTGACGACCTCGACGGTCACCGTGCCGCTGGTCACCGCGCTCGGCGTCGGTCTCGCGCAGAGCATCCGCGGACGCAACCCGCTGCTCGACGGATTCGGCCTGATCGCGTTCGCCTCGCTCACGCCGATCGTGTTCGTGCTGGGCTACGGGATGGTGCTCGGATGAGCGCGCTCGAGCAGCTGGCGCGTGCGGTCGTCGATACCCTGTTCGACGTGGTTCCGATCGTCGCGATCCTGTTCGTTTTTCAGCTGTTCGTGCTGCGCCGGCCGCTGCCGCACCTGAAGCGCACCCTGCTCGGCGTCGGCTACGTCGTCGTCGGCCTGATGCTTTTCCTCGGCGGGCTCGAGAGGGCGCTGTTTCCGCTCGGCCGCCAGATGGCCAAGGCGCTCACCGACCCGGCCTTCGTCGGCGCGGCCGCCGGCTGGCGCGACTACGCCTGGGTCTACGCCTTTGCCGCCGCAATCGGCTTCGCCACCACGGTCGCCGAGCCGGCGCTGATCGCGGTGTCGATCAAGGCTTCCGAGGTGTCGGGCGGGACCATCACCGTGCGGGGGCTGCGCAGCGCGGTCGCGATCGGTGTCGCCCTGGGCATTGCGCTCGGCACGTTCCGCATTGTCAGCGGCACGCCGCTGCACTGGTACATCATTGCCGGCTACGTCGTGGTGGTGGTTCAGACGTTTTTCGCACCGCGCACGATCGTCCCGCTCGCGTACGATTCGGGTGGCGTGACCACCTCGACGGTAACGGTGCCGCTCGTCGCGGCGCTCGGGCTCGGGCTAGCGAGCACGGTGCCGGGCCGCAGCCCGCTGCTCGACGGCTTCGGGCTGATCGCCTTCGCGAGCCTGTTCCCGATAATGAGCGTCATGGGTTACGCGCAGCTGGGCGAGTGGCGCGCGCGGCGCGCGGCACGGCTGCGCCAGGCAAGGGCGCTGCAGGACCAACCGTTTTGAGGACATGACGAAGGAGGCGCGCAGATGCATTTCAAGCTGATTATCGCGATGGTCGAGGACGACAAGTCGGATGCGGTCCTCGACGCAGCGCGCGAGGCGGGTGCGACCGGCGCGACCGTGCTGAACCAGGCGCGCGGCGAAGGCATCCAGCCGCAGAAAACCTTTCTCGGACTGAGCCTGGAGGCGCGGCGCGACGTGCTGCTGCTGCTCGTCGAGGAGCACCGCAGCCGGCGCATCCTCGAGCGCATCGCCGAGGTGGGCGGATTCGACAGCTCGCCGGGCACCGGGATCGCCTTCCAGATCGACGTCGAAGACGCGATCGGCGTGCGCCACCAGATGCGCACGTTGTCGAAGCAGGTCGAGGAGGAGCTATGAGCGAGGCAGGCAAAGTGATCCGCGTGATCCGTGTACGTGACGTGATGAAGGTCGGGGTCGACATGGTCGACGGGCTGACCACCGTCGCGGATGCGCTGCGCATGATGAAGTACGTCGACACCAACACGCTGATCGTCAACAAGCGCAACGAAGACGACGAGTACGGCATCGTGCTGCTGTCGGACATCGCGCGCGAGGTGCTCGCGAAGGACCGCGCGCCCGAGCGGGTCAACGTCTACGAGATCATGGCCAAGCCGGTGATCTCGGTCGAGCCGAGCCTCGACATCCGCTACTGCGCTCGCCTGTTCGACAAGTTCGGCTTGGCACGCGCGCCGGTGATCGAGAATGGCGCAGTGATCGGCATCGTCAGCTACACCGACATGGTGCTGAAGGGCCTGTGCGCCGACATCCCGGGCGGTCCGCCGCCTTCCGGCGGAGGACGCTGATGGCGCAGTACGCCTACACCATGCGGCGGGTGTCCAAGGTGGTCCCGCCGAAACGCACGATCCTGCGCAACATCTCGCTCAACTTCTTTCACGGCGCGAAGATCGGCGTGCTCGGCCTAAACGGCTCGGGAAAATCGACGCTGCTGCGCATCATGTCGGGCGTCGACCAGGATTACGACGGCGAGTTCGTCTCCGACCCCAAGCTGAAAATCGGCTTTCTGCCGCAGGAGCCCGAGCTCGACGACGGCAAGGACGTGCGCGGCAACGTCGAGGGCGGGCTCGGCGAGATCCTCTCGGCGAAGGCGCGGCTGGAAGAGATCTATGCCGCCTACGCCGAGCCGGACGCCGACTTCGACAAGCTCGCCGAGGAGCAGGCGCGGCTCGAAGCGCAGCTCGGCACGAGCGACATCGAGCACCGCCTCGAGGTGGCCGCGGACGCGTTGCGCCTGCCGCCCTGGGACATGGACGTCACCAAGCTCTCGGGCGGCGAGCGGCGCCGCGTCGCACTCTGCCGCCTGCTGCTGTCGGAGCCCGACTTGCTGCTGCTCGACGAGCCGACCAACCATCTCGATGCGCTCTCGGTGCGCTGGCTCGAGCAGTTCCTCGAGCGTTTCGCGGGCACCGTGATTGCGGTGACCCACGATCGCTACTTCCTGGACAACGTGGCGGGCTGGATCCTCGAGCTCGACCGCGGGCACGGCATTCCCTGGGAAGGGAACTACTCGTCCTGGCTCGAGCAGAAGGAGCAGCGCCTCGAGATCGAGGCCAAACAGGAAGCCGCGCGCATCAAGACCATGAAGGCCGAGCTCGAGTGGGTGCGGGCGAACCCCAAGGCGCGCCAGGCCAAGTCGAAGGCGCGCCTCGCGCGCTTCGAAGAGCTCGAGTCCCAGGAATTCCAGGCAAGGAATGAAACCAACGAGATCTACATTCCGCCCGGTCCGCATCTCGGCAACCTGGTCATCGAGGCCGAAGGCCTGAGAAAGGCTTTCGGCGATCGCCTGCTGTTCGACGATCTGTCGTTCCGCCTGCCGCGCGGCGGGATCGTCGGCATCATCGGGCCGAACGGTGCCGGCAAGACGACGCTGTTCCGCATGCTGGTCGGACAGGAAAAGGCCGATGCCGGGACGCTGCGCATCGGCGAGACTGCCAAGCTCGCCTATGTCGACCAGAGCCGCCAGGCGCTCGATCCCGACAGGACCGTGTGGGAGGAGATCTCCGACGGCCAGGACCTGATCCAGGTCGGGGACTACTCGACCCCGAGCCGGACCTACGTCGCGCGCTTCAACTTCCGCGGCGCGGACCAGCAAAAGCGCGTCGGCGAGCTCTCCGGGGGCGAGCGCAACCGCGTGCACCTCGCCAAGGTGCTGCGCGCGGGCGGCAACGTCCTGCTCCTGGACGAGCCGACCAACGACCTCGACGTCGAGACGTTACGCGCGCTCGAAGAGGCGCTGCTCGACTTTCCCGGCTGCGCGGTGGTCATCTCGCACGACCGCTGGTTTCTCGACCGCGTGGCGACGCACATCCTCGCCTTCGAAAGCGATTCGCGCGTGGTCTGGTACGAGGGCAACTTCGCCGACTATGTCGCCGACTTCCGTACGCGCATGGGCGAGGACGCCGACAGCCCGCACCGCATCCGCTACCGGCCGCTCGCCGGCTGAAGCGGGCCGCGGCCGGCTACGCGAGACCGCGCGGGCTGTGGTCGACGAACGCGAGGTTGCTGTTGCTGCCCTTGTGCTCGAAGCGGATCGCGCCCGTGCCGCGCAGCACGGCAGTCTGTGCGATGTCGATCTCGTGGTACTCGAAGCCGTCGGGCATCTGAACGATGACGCGCTGTTCCGCGCCGGTGGCCGGCACGACGAGCGGCACCGCGACGGCCTCGCCGTGGCCCTTGACGACGAGGCGCGCGTGGCGGCGCGCCTTGTCGAACGCCCATTCGATCGGCACGAACTGCGGCTCGAGACCGTTGCTGATGAGCGAGGCGAAGATCTCGAACATCGGCCCGCCGTGCTTGCCGGACAGGATCGCGAGGATCGCGTCGCGCTGTGCCGGTGTCGCGCGGTCCGTGATGAACGGCTGCGCAGTGCCATTGCCTTCATGCAGCGCACCGGGAAAGTGATAGGTAAAGGCGAAATCGAGGCCGTCGAGGCGCTCCGCGCCGAAGAAGCCTTCCTCGATGTGCATGCCGTTCAGGCCCTCGCAGAACGGCTGCGGCGCGGGCACGCCGGCCGTATCGCAGGGGCAATGCGCGATGCAGTTGCAGTTCTTGAAGTACTGCCCTTTGAGTCTCCAGTCGGCCATGGCGTGCCTCCCGTCCCGCCCGCGGGCGACTGCCGCGGCGCGGCACATACTCTAGACCTTTGCCGGGCGGCGGAACAGGTCTCCCCGGGCGCGGCACGGTACCCCGTGCCAGCAACTAGTTCTTCCAGGCCGAGCCCAACGCAACGATGAAGGCGTAGAAAGCAAAGCACGGCAGGATCAGGACGACGACCGTCAGGTGCCCATAGAAGCGGGCCTTCGCAAGCGACAGCGCCAACCCGTCGAGCAGTGACGCGTTGAGGAAGTAGAGGGCCGCGTACCAGACAGCGCCGATGGCCAGGCTGGTGACGACCTCGCCGCCAAGCAGGCGCGAATGCCAGCCGATGACGAACATCCACAGGGTGAAGATCGCGGTGGTGCCGAGCGTCAGTGCGACGGCCTTGATCAGGAACTTGGTATAGGGGGCGCTCGACGTCTGGTTGTGGAACTCGAGCCCGCTGATGACCAGGCAGGCGATCAGTGCGAATGCCGCGTAGACGGCAATATAGCTGTCGTTTTCCTGCCAGAAAGTGGAGATCGAGGTTTTAAAGGAGAGCATCGGCTTGACCTGTGAGGGAGCGTTAAGCGAAGGCGGTTCAGCCGAGCGTCACCAGCACGATCCCGCCTGCGAGAAGGGCGATGCCGGTCAGCTCGAGCGGGGTGAGCTTCTCGCGAAAGAACCTCCGGGCGACCGCCATGCTGAACACGAGCTCAATCAGGCCGAGGGTGCGCACATGCGCCGCGGTCTCCAGCGTGAACGCGGTGAACCAGCCCGCGGAAGCCGCCGCCCCCATGAAGCCGGCGAACAGCGACGCACGCCAGGCGCGGAACACGCGCAGCACCACCTCGCGGCTGCGCCACAGCAGCCAGCCGCCGAGCAGCAGCGTCTGCACCAGCTGGGCGACCACCAGGGTGCTCGCCGCGGCCATCAGGAAGGGCGCGCCATCCAAACCGAGCGCCGCGCCCCGGTAGCCGACCGCGGACAGGGCGAAGCCGGCGCCTGAAGCCAGACCGAGCAGCGCGGCGCGCGAGGTCCAGCCGGCGGCGAGCGAGGCAAGCGGGCGCGCCTTGTCGGCCGGTGCGAGGAGCAGCACGCCGAAGGTGCCGAGCAGCACGGCGAGGCCGGTCGCCAGGCCGATCGGGTCGCCGAGAAAGACGAGGCCGAAGATCGCGACCTGGATGATCTCGGACTTCGAGTACGCGACGCCGAGCGAGAAGTTGCGCTCCTGCATCGTCGCCAGAAGGAAGGCGGTGGCCGCGATCTGGCTCACCGCGCCGAGCGTGACCCAGAACGCGAATCCGCCGCTCATCGCCGGCAGCGAATAGGCGCCAAAGCGTGCCACCAGCCACAGCCAGAGCGCGGCGAACGGCAGGCCGTAGAGGAAGCGCACCAGAGTCGCGCCGAGCGTGCCGAGCTCGGCAGTGAGATGGCGCTGCGCGGCGTTGCGCAGGGTTTGCGCAAACGCCGCCCACAGCGTGATCGGGATCCAGAGCCACTCAGGAGCAGTCACGCGCGGAGTTTACGGGGCGCGCGTGATTAGGCCGCGAGCGTTTCGCAGGGCTCAGCGCCAGCGCGAGAACGGAAATCGGCCGCGCCGGTACTGGATCATGAGAAAGCCCCCGAGCATGCCACCGAGGTGCGCGAAGTGGGCGATGCCGGAGGCGGTTTGGGATACGCCCAATACCAGCTCGAGCGCGGCAAACAACGTGACGAACACGCGCGCCGGCATCGGATACGGGAAGATCAGCAGGATGACCCGGCGGTTCGGGAAATAGATGGCGTACGCGAGAAGAATGCCGTAGATGCCCCCCGAGGCTCCGACCGTGGGAAGCCCTGGGCCGCCCACCCAGCTCGTGTAGAGCAGATGGCAAATTGCCGCGGAGACAACACTCGCGAAGTAGTAGTAAAGGTAAAACCGGCCGCCGAACAGGCGCTCCACGTCCGAACCGAACATGTAAAGCGCAAACATGTTGAAAAAAATATGTGCAATCGTGCGCGGGTCATGCAGGAACGCGTAGGTCACGAGCTGCCAGAACTGGAACGGAGGCCTCGCCATTGACCCGTCGGACCCCGGCGGCCACAAGGCAAACCAGTCCTCGATCGCGGTCCCACCCGAGAGTTGCAGCAGGTAGACCGCGCAGTTCGCGACGATGAGGGTAAGGGTGACCGGGGGAATCCTCACCGATCGAGCTCCGGATAGTGGCGGAAGATGCCGTACTCGTTGAACGGAATGCGCCGCGGCGAGGCGAGATACGCCGCGATCCCGCGCCGCGCGGCGACGCGCTCGCGCAGGGCGAGCGTGCGCGGCGCCTTCTTTTCGCGCCGGCGCATCGCGCGCGGGAAGGCATAGCGCAACCCCTCGATCATCTGGAACAGCGCGAGATCCGCAGTACTGAGGCGCCGACCCGAGAGCCAGCCCGAGCGCGCCGGGTTTCTCGCGAGGATGCCTTCGAAGTAGCCGAAGAATTTCGGCAGGCGGTTGGCGAGGAAGTCGGCCGCGCGGCGCTTGGCCTCGCGCTTCTGCTCCTCGTAGTACAGGCCCGAGCCGATCGGGTGGTGCACGTCGTGCGCCTCGACCAGCCAGTCGGCGAGCGTCAGGTTGAGCTGATGGATCCACAGCCGGTCGGCCTCGTTCTTCGGCGCGAGGCCGAGGCGGGGACCGAGGTAATGCAGGATGTTGGCGGTCTGGCCGATCACGAGCTTGCCGGCCCTGAGATAGGGCGACGCGAAGGGCGCACGCGGGTAACGACCCATGAAGCGCTCGAGCCGCCCCATACCGTTCTTGCCGCGCGCGACGTCGACGTAGTCTGCGCCGGCGTCCTCGAGCGCAAGGCGCACGAATTCGCCGCGCCCCTGGACCATCGGCCAGTAGTAGAGCTCGTAGCGCATCTCGGTTGGTTCCGTTCTAGCCGCCAAGGAGCGACGCCCCGATGATAGGGCCGTTCGGCGCTGGCGCGAAATCGCAAGGCGTCTTGCCCGCCAGCGCGGTCTGCTGCCAAGCTTCGCCACATGGCGACGACCTATCCCGTCACGCGCTGGAACGTCGGCGCGGTGACGATCACCCGCGTAATCGAGATCGAGGGTCCGTCACCGGGGACGTTCCTGTTCGAGGCCGCGACGCCCGAGCGGCTGCTGCAGCATGCCTGGCTCAAGCCGCGATTCCTGACCGAGGACGGACGCACGATCGGCGCGATCCACGCTTTTGTGGTCGAATCGGAGGGCAAGAATATCCTGGTCGACACCTGCGTCGGCAACGACAAGCCGCGCAGCATCGCGAACTGGCACATGCGCCAGGGCCGCTTCCTCGAGGACCTGCTCGAAGCCGGCTTTCCGCGCGAGGCGATCGATACCGTGTTGTGCACGCATCTGCATGTCGATCATGTCGGCTGGAACACGATGCGCATGGACGGGCACTGGGTACCGACCTTCCGCGAGGCGCGCTACCTCATTGGGCGCAAGGAATGGGAGCACTGGTCGCAGCAGCCGCCGCCACCGGACGGCGATGTTTACGGCGATTCGGTCAAGCCCGTGCTCGATGCCGGGCTGGTCGATCTTGTCGAGTCCGACCATCGCGTGACGCCGGAGGTGACGCTCGAGCCGACGCCAGGGCACACGCCCGGACACGTGAGCGTGCGCATCCGGTCGCACGGGCATGAGGCCGTCATCACAGGCGATCTGATGCATCATCCGGTGCAATGTGCCGAGCCCGATTGGGCGAGCCGTTTCGATGTCGATCCGCAGAAGGCGCGGCGCACGCGGCGCGCGTTTCTCGAGCGCCACGCGGATCGCCCGGTGCTCGTGCTGGGAACGCATTTCGCGACGCCGACCGGGGGACGGATCGTGCGCGACGGTCGCGCGTGGCGTTTCGAAGTGGCCTGATCGGGTGGTGGGCGCATGAGCGGCAGTGCGACGCGAAGGGTCAAGAAAGGTCTGCTCGCGCTTGGCGGTGTGGTCGCGGGGCTCGGCGCGCTGGGTTCCCTTTACACGACGGGTATTTGCGCCTGCGCGACCATCGCTCAGGAGGTGCTCCGGATCAGCTCGGTCAAGACGGATTCCGACAGCCGCAAGGTTCTGCAAACAGTGGCCGAGCGCCGGTTCCCGATCGGAACCGCGGAAGCCCAGGTCGTCGGGCAGATTGGATTCAGGCGTTACGCGAGGTACTGCCTGCAGGCGCGCGGCGGCGCAGCGCTGGTCTGCCTGTTTCCGCACGACCGGAACTTCTGGCGTGAAACACATGTGCAGCTTGGGTTCGCGTTCGACGCCGAGCGACGCATCAATTCCGTGCGCGCCGAGCCGGTCGTGCGCTATACCTGGTTCTAGACGCGGCGCAGGCACCGGCATGACGGCAATCAGGGTATCGTTCCGCCGGGGACAGGAGAGGGCAAAGGCTGACGATGGCGACCACGGGAGCGAAACGCAAATCCGGACTCAAGCGCGCCCCGGCTAAGAAGCGTGCGAAGAAGGCGGTCGCGCACTCGCGCGGCCTGACGCCGGCCGAGACGCGGCTCGAGTCGCTCTCCGGCGAGGCCGCCGAGACGCGCGCGCGCATTGAAGCCGCGGGCGGCGAGGTCGTCGGCATGTACCGCGATCCGCTCGGCAAGCAGCCGCTGCTGATTGCAATGCTGCCGCTCGGCGCGGTCGAACGCACGCCGTTTCAGCGCGACGTATCGGACATGCATCACAAGCGCCTTGCAGACGTGATCGACAAGACCGGGATGTTTCTCGATCCGATCATCGCGATCACGGCGCCGGGCGAGGGCTTCTGGACGCCGAACGGCGGGCACCGTCTCGCCGCGCTCAAGCGCCTCGGCGCGCGCGCCGTCACGGCGCTCGTCGTGCCGAAGCGCGAAGTCGCTTGGCAGATCCTCGCGCTGAACACCGAGAAGGCGCACAACCTGAAGGAGCGCGCGCTGGAGGTCATCCGCATCGTACGCGGGCTGCTGGACGAGGACGCTGCGCGCCCGGAGGCGTCCTTCGCCTACTACCTCGAGGAGGCGTCGCTCGTCACCCTCGGCCTGTGCTATGAGGAGAATGCACGCTTCTCCGGCGGGGCCTACAACCCCGTGGTGCGCCGCCTGTCGACGTTCAGCGACGAGCCGCTCGCGCGCGCGCTCAAGCTGCGTGAGAAGCACGCGGCCATGCTCAAGGATCTCGACGCGCGTGTCGCTGACGTGGTGAACAGGCTCAAGGCGAAGGGGCTGGTCAGCCCCTACCTGAAATCCTTCGTCGTCGCGCGCATCAATCCGCTGCGCTGGATCCAGGGCGAGCCGCCGCCGATCGAAGAGGTGCTGAAGACGATGCGCGAGCGCGCGACGAAGTTCAATGTCGAGAAGATCAAGCAGGCGGACATTGTCGCCACCGGCGGCGGGGCGTACGAGGCAGACGATGCCGACTGAGGGCCTGCGCGTCCTGCGCCGGCTTGCGCCCGCATTCGGCGCCGAGCTGGGCGGGGTCGACTTCGCGCAGCCGGCGGATGCGCTGCCGATCCGCGCGCTGTACGAGGCCCTGCTCGCACATCAGCTGCTGCTCTTCCGCGGGCACGAAGTCCCGCCGGCGGCACAGGTGGCGATCGCGCGCGGCTTCGGCGAGGTTCAGGTGCACGTGATGAATCAGTACCACGCCGACGGCTTTCCCGAGCTGTATCGCCTTTCCAACGCGGACGCGCAGGGGCGGCCGACCGGGCGCCATCCCGACCGCGGCACGCTCGCCTGGCATACCGACGGCTCCTGGATGCGGCGCACCGGGCAGGCGACGATGCTCTACGCAGAGGTGGTGCCCGAGGCAGGCGGCGGCACGGAATGGTGCGACATGTACGGTGCCTACGAGGGGCTCGATGACGCGATGCGCGCGCGCCTCGAGCACATGCGCGCGATCCATAACCTGGACTTTTCGCGCAACCGCCGGCACGGCGAGGAGCCGATGACCGAGGAACAGCGCCGCGCGGTACCGCCGGTCGACCACCCGATCGTGCGCGTGCATCCGGACACCGGGCGCAAGGCGATCTTTCTGGGCGATCACGCCGAGCACATCGTCGGCATGGATTACGCAGCGGGACGCCAGTTTATCGAGGCGCTCAATGCACGCATCGTTCGTCCCGAACTGGTGTACTCGCACAGCTGGCAGGCGCGCGATTTCGTCATCTGGGACAACCGCTGCACCCTGCACCGCGCGCTCGAGTACGACACCGCGCAGGCGGTGCGCGTCATCCGGCGCTGCACCGTGCTCGGCGAGGTGCCCGCCTGAGGCAGGCGCGGCTCGCGCGCGCTCAGCGCGGTTTGCCCTGAAGCGCGTCGCGCGCGGCCTCCGACACGCTGCGCAGGTGCAGATCGCGCTGCGGAAAGGGTATCTCGATCCCGGACTCGGCAAGCGCATCGTAGATCGCCGACAGGATTGCGCTGGTTTCTCGGAGGCCCTCGTCGTAGTCGACCCAGACGTAGACGCGGAAATCGAGCGAACTGTCGCCGAAGCCGCGGAAGCGCACGTAGGGCGCGGGCGTCTTGAGCGCGCCTTCGTGCTTTTCGATGACGTTTTCCAGAACGCGGACGACGTCGGCCGGCCGGTTGCCGTAGGCCACGCCCACGTCGAGCTCGAGCCGGCGGTAGCGGTCGGACAGGGTCCAGTTGATGACCTGACCGGAGACGAGCTCGGAGTTCGGCACGATGACCTCGGCGCCGCCGTAGGTGCGCACGTTGCTCGCGCGGATGCCGATCCCGCGCACCACGCCGAGCAGCTCGCCGACCTGCACGGTGTCGCCGACCTGGATCGGTCGCTCGAAGAGCAGGATGATGCCGGAGATGAAGTTGTTGACGATGTTCTGCAG
>JAJDNJ010000176.1 GCA_022340705.1 Betaproteobacteria bacterium | reverse complement strand
GTTCTGGACGGTTTCCTTGCCGAGGTAGTGGTCGATGCGGAAGATCGCGTGCTCGCCGAAGGCGGCGTGCAGCGTGCGGTTCAGCTCGTGTGCAGAAGCCAGGCTGCGACCGAACGGCTTCTCGAGCACCACGCGCCCGCCGCCCGTGCAGCCGATGCGCGCGAGGCCATCCGTAACCTGCCGAAACAGGCTGGGTGGAATCGCGAGGTAGCACACGGGGCGCTGCGCCCCGGAGAGCGCGGTACACAGACGGTCGAAGGTCGCCGCGTCGGTGTAGTTGCCGGGCACGTAGCGCAGCGCACGGGCCAGCTGCTCGAACGGCGCGGCCTCGAAGCTGCCATGTGCCTCGAGGCTTTCGCGTGCGCGCGCCACGAGCCGCTCGAGCGTCCAGCCTTCACGCGCGACGCCGATCACGGGCAGATCGAGCTGCCCCTTCTTGGCGAGCGCCTGAAGCGCCGGGAAGATCTTCTTGAAGGCCAGATCGCCCGTGACGCCGAATAGCACGAGGGCGTCGGCGCGCTCCATGGTGGCGCTCAAACCACGCGCGTGCGCACCGGCTTGCCGGCGAAGTGCAGCCGCAGGTTTTCGATCTGCAGATTGCCCATCGCGGTGCGCGTCTCGATGGTCGCGCTCCCGACATGCGGCAGCACGACGGCGTTCTCCATGGCGAAGAACCGCGGGTCGATCTTCGGCTCGCTGTCGAACACGTCGAGCCCCGCGCCGGCAATGCGTCCTTCCTGCAGGTATCGAATTAATGCCGTCTCGTCGACGGTCGAGCCGCGCGAGATGTTGACCAGATAGCCCTCGGGGCCGAGCGCGTCGAGCACGCGCGCATCGACGATGTGGCGCGTAGCGGCACCCCCGGGGGTCACGACCACGAGGACGTCGCTTGCGCGCGCGAGCGCGACCGGGTCGCGCGCGTAGGCGTAGGCAACGTCCTTCTTGTTGCGGTTGTGATAGTGGATTTTCATGCCGAAGGCTTGCGCGCGCTGCGCGATTGCCTCGCCGATTCGCCCCAGGCCGAGGATGCCCATCACCTTGCCGCCGAGCGAGGTGGTGAGGGGATAGGCACCGCGCGTGCCCCAGTAGCCCGAGCGCAGGTAGGTCTCGGCCTGCGGAAAGCGGCGCATGACGTTCAGCGTGAGCGCGAGAGTCGTGTCCGCGACGCAGTCGTTCAGCACATCGGGTGTGTTGGTGACGATGACCTTGCGCTTGCGGGCGGCTTGCAAATCGATCGAATCGACCCCCACGCCGAAGTTGGAAACGATCTCCAGCTTGGGCAACGCGTCCATCATCGCCGCGTCGACCGTACTGCCGAAGCTCGCGATGCCGCGCACGCGCGGCGCGACCTCCTTCAGGAACACAGCGTGGTCATCGGCTTCGTAGAGCCGGTGGCAGGCGAACTCCTTCTCCAGAACGTCCTGGGTTCGCTGGAAGATCTTCGTCGGAATCAAGATGTCGGGTTTCATCGCGCAATCAGTCAAGTTTTGAATTTGGCGGCGAGCGCCTCTGCGCCGCGCGCGAGCAGACCCACGTCGGCGCCGACGGCGACGAACAGAGCGCCCGCGGCGAGCATGCGCTTCGCGTCGGCCTCCACCGGTGACAGATACCCCGGCGCCTTGCCCGTCTTGCGGATCCGGCGCATGGCGTCCTCGATCAGGGGCATCACCGCCGCGTTGCTCGTCTGTCCTGGGTGGCCCATCGATGCGTGCAGATCGGCGGGGCCGATGAACACGCCGTCGACGCCGTCCACTGCGCAAATCGCTTCGAGCTGATCGAGTGCCGGTTTGGTTTCGACCTGCACCAGCACGCAGATCTCCTCGCTGGCCTTGCGGGCGTAATCCTTCACCCTTCCGAAGCGGGTCGCCCGCGTCGTACCCGCGACCCCGCGCAGGCCCGCTGGCGGGTAGCGCGTTGCGGCCACCGCCGCTTTCGCCTCCTCGACGCTGCAGACGTAGGGAATCAGCAGCGACTGTGCGCCGACGTCGAGCACGCGCTTGATCGTCACCATGTCGTTCCAGGGGACGCGCACGATCGATGTCGTCGGGTAGGGCGCCGCCGCCTGGAGCTGCGCAAGCAGGTTCTCGAGGTCGTTCGGCGAATGCTCCATGTCGAGCAGGATCCAGTCGAAGCCGGCTCCGGCGATCACTTCGACGCTGTAGTTCGATGACAGGCTCGACCACAGACCGATCTGCGGGGCGCCGGCCCTGAGGGCCTGTTTGAACACATTGCGCGGCAGTTCCATGCGCTCCGGCTCCGGATGGGGAAGGCGCCGATTCTAACGGAGCCTTGCCCGGGGGCCGCGGATCAGTGGATCTCGGGCTCCGTCGTGGGCGCGGTGCCCTCGAGGAAGTCGAAGTCGCAGCCCTCGTTCGCCTGCTTCACGTGACGCGAAAAAATCGCGCCGTAGCTGCGCTCGTAGCGTGGCGGCGGCCGTTTCCAGGCGTTGCGCCGGCGCGCCATCTCCTCGTCCGAGATCTTGAGATTGAGCTCGCGCTTTTCGGCGTCGAGCTCGATCAGATCGCCCGCTCGCACCAGCGCGAGCGGTCCGCCGACGTAGGCCTCTGGTGCGACGTGCAGCACGCAGGTGCCGTAGCTCGTGCCGCTCATCCGGCCATCCGAGAGGCGCACCATGTCCTTTACACCCTGCCGGACGAGCTTCTTCGGAATCGGCAGCATGCCCCACTCCGGAAAGCCCGGGCCGCCGAGCGGACCCGCATTCTTCAGAACCAGCACGCAGTTCGCATCGACGTCGAGGTCGTCGCGATCGATGCGCGCAGCCATGTCGTTGTAGTCCTCGAACACCACCGCGCGCCCGCTGTGCCGCAGCAGGGCGGGGGTCGCGGCGCTGGTCTTGATCACGGCGCCGTCGGGCGCGAGATTTCCGCGCAGCATGACGATTCCGCCCGACGCTTTGAGCGCGCGCTCGCGCGGCAGGATGACCTCCGGATTCCAGACCTTCGCGCCCGCGATGTTCTCGCCGAGCGTCCTGCCGTTCACGGTACGTGCATCGAGGTCGAGCAGGTCACGCAGCTGGGAGAGCAGGGCGCGCAATCCGCCCGCGTAGTAGAAGTCCTCCATCAGGTACTGCGCACCCGACGGTCGCACGTTGGCGATGACCGGCGTCTTTGCGCTGATCTCGTTGTAGCGCTCGAGCGGGAACGCCAGCCCCGCGCGCCCCGCCATGGCCACGAGGTGCACGATCGCGTTGGTCGAGCCGCCCATCGCCATCAGCGTAGCGATCGCATTGTCGAAGGAACCGCGCGACAGGAAGTCGCGCGGCTTGAGATCCTCCCAGACCATTTCGACGATGCGCTTGCCGGTCTGCGTTGCCATGCGCGCATGGTTCGAGTCCACGGCCGGAATCGAGCTGTAGCCGGGCAAAGTGAAGCCCAGCGCCTCGGCAAGCGACATCATGGTCGCGGCCGTGCCCATGGTCATGCAGGTGCCGGGCGAACGCGCGATCGAGTCCTCGATCTCCTGCCACTCGTCCTGGGTGATGCGACCCGCACGCAGCTCGTCCCAGTATTTCCACACGTCGGAGCCCGAGCCCAAGGTGCGATCGCGCCAGTGGCTGTTCAACATCGGCCCGGCCGGCAGATAGATCGCCGGGATGTTCATGCTGCAGGCACCCATGATCAGCGCGGGCGTGGTCTTGTCGCAGCCGCCCATCAGAACTGCGCCATCGACCGGGTAGCTGCGCAGCAGTTCCTCGGTCTCCATCGCGAGAAAGTTGCGGTACAGCATGGTGGTCGGCTTCTGCATCGTCTCGGCGAGCGCCATTGCGGGCATCTCCAGCGGCACGCCGCCTGCCTGCCAGACGCCGCGCTTGACCTCCTCCGCGCGGCTGCGGAAATGCGTGTGGCAGTGGTTGATGTCCGACCAGGTGTTGATGATCGCGATCACCGGCTTGCCTGCGTAATCCGAGCGGTCGTACCCCATTTGCGCGGCGCGCGAGCGATGTCCGAAGGCGCGCAGGTCCTGGACGCCGAACCACCGATGGCTGCGCAGGTCCTCGGGTCTTTTCTTGGTCGTCGCCATCGCTCCGCCTCCTGAGATCGTCTGCCCACATTTTAGCGGTGCCCTGCGCACCGCCTGTCGCCGCTCGCGTCGCCGGCCGGATGCGCGCGCGCGGTATGATGCGCGCATGCTCGGCTTTGCCGACCCGCAACGTCGCCTGCGCCGGCGTGGCGTGGTGTTCGTCGCATGGATTGCCGGCTGGCTGCGGCTTCTGCGCTTCGGCGGCGCGACGATCGTGGCCGCGCTCTCGCCCTCCGTATACAACCCCGCGACACGCGCGGTCGTGGCGCGGCAGATCTATTTCACGGCCTGGCAGGTGATCCCCGGATTCGTGCTCTTCGTCGCGGTCCTGAGTGCGGTGCTGGTGCGCATCGTGGACGCGACCGCGCGCGAATACGGGCTGTCGCAGTTTGCGACCGAGCTCACGATGCGCGTGCTGCTGCTCGAAGTCATCCCGCTCACCGCGGCGCTGTTCGTCTCGCTGCGCTCGGGGGCCGCGATCAACACCGAAGTCGCCCTGATGAGCCTGCGCAATGAAATCGAGGCGCTCGCGCGCGCGGGCGTGGATCCGATGCGCTTCGAATTCGTGCCGCGCCTGGTCGGCTGCGTGGTGTCCGTGGTCTCGCTCACCGTGTTGAGCTGTGCGATCGCGCTGGTCATCGCTTACCTCGGTGTGTATGGATTTTTCCTCTGGGGGGTGCCCGAATTCACGCGCAGCGTCGGCAATGTGTTCGATGCTCAGATTACGATTGGTCTGGGGCTCAAGTGCCTGTTCTTCGGGCTTGCGGTCGGCATCATTCCGATGGCCGAGGGGCTTGGCGGGTCGCGCGAGGTCCACACCGCGCCGGTGACCGTGCTGCGCGGCATGATGCGGCTGTTTTTCGTGCTCGTCCTGATCGAGGTGACGTCATTGGCGTTCAAGTACACATGAGATGGGTGAGCGACGACGCCGAGCGGCGCGCGGTGCTCGCCGAGCACCCCGGCGCGGCGCTGGTCTCGAACGAGCTGCCCCTGCGCGCGAACCTGACGGCGCTGGAAAACGTCGCGCTCGTACCGCAGTACCGGCGCGACCTCGACTGGACGTCCGCGGCAGGCGAGGCGATGGCGCTGCTCGAGCGCCTCGGCTGCGCGGCCTGCGCGGGCAAGCGTGACGCGGAGCTGACCCATGCGGAACGCTTTCAGATCAAGCTGCTGCGCGCCGTCGCGGCGGCGCCGGCGCTGGTGATAATCGAGCGACCCGGATATCTTCTGCCCGATATCCACTACCCGCCGTTCGTCGATGCAGGCCTCGCCGCGCTGCAGGGCTGCTTCGGCGAGTGCATCATCGTCGACTACGCATGGAACGCCCCCCTGTATCCAGCTCGCTAATCCGCCACCTCGGCTTCAAGGTCGGGCTGCTGATCACGCTCACGGTTGCACTGGTGATCGCGTTCGTGCTCTACGTGCTCTATGCGCGCGGGGTGTTCGAGCCGACCCAGCGGCTCACCCTGATTGCGGACAACGCGGAGGGCGTGACCGTCGGCATGGACATGACCTTTGCCGGCTTTCCGGTCGGGCGCGTACGGCGGATCACGCTCGGCCCGGACGGGCGCGCGCGCATCGAAGTCGAGATCCCGCGGCGCGATGCGCGCTGGCTGCGCAGCACCAGCGTGTACACGCTCGAGCGCTCGCTGGTGGGGTCCACCCGGCTGCGCGCCTTCACCGGGGACCTGAGCGATCCGCCGCTCGATGACGGCGCCCAGCGCAATGTGCTGCGCGGCGACGTCACCGAGGAGATTCCGCGCATGGTGGCCACCCTGCGCTCCACCCTGGAGAACATCGAGCAGATCACCGGGGCGGGATCCGGCCTGCGCGCGAGCGTGGCGAACCTGCAAACCTTCACCGCGCGTCTGGCGGGGGAGCACGGCGCGCTGGAGGCGGTGCTGGGCGATGCGGAGCAGGCGAAAAAGGCAATCGCCGTGCTCGAGCGCACCAATGCGCTGCTCGCCGAGCTGAGCAAGGTGGCGAGCGCGACCGAGCGGGTCGTGACCAAGGCCGAGCGTCGGGTGCTCGACAAAGGCGGCCTGGTCGACGAAACGAGCCAGGCAGTGGTCGAGGCGCGTCAGCTGCTCAGCGAAGCGCGCGAGCGCCTCAAGCAGGTGGGACCGATCCTCGACAACATCGAGGCGGTGAGCGCCGATGCGCGCGCGATCAGCGGCGAGGCGCGCGCCGCGAGCACCGACCTGGCGACGCTGCGCGCCGAGGTGGACGAGAGCGTGCGCAAGCTCGGCCATTTGATCGATGAGATAAACCGCAAATGGCCCTTTGCGCGCGACACCGAGGTCAAGCTGCCATGACCTGGCGCGGGCTGCGGCAGGCGTCGCTCGCGACCGTCATCGTGCTCGGCGCGGGCTGCGCCTCTGGGCCGCCACCCCCGGACTGGGAAATCACCGCGCACGGTGCGCTCGAGGCGTACGCGCAGCACGAGCTGGAGGGCAACCGGCGCCTGGCGGCGCGCGATTTCGAGCGCGCCCGCGCGGCGGTAGCGCGCACCGGGCGCGCCGATCTGTTGGCGCGCGTCGAGCTGACGCGCTGCGCGCTGCAGGTCGCGAGCCTCGAGTTCGAGCCCTGCACCGGCTTCGAAGCCCTGCGCGAGGACGCGCCGCCGGCCGAGCGCGCCTATGCGGCATTCCTCGCCGGGCGCTGGGCCGAGCTCGACGCCGGCCTGTTGCCCGCACGCTATCGCCCGATCGTGCAGAGCGGGAAGGCGCCCGCAGCCGCCCTGGAAGCACTCGAGGACCCGCGCTCGCGGCTGATCGCGGCCGGCGTCCTGTTTCGCGTCGGGCGACTGGCGCCGGCGGGAATCGCGCTGGCGACCGAAACCGCCTCGGCGCAGGGCTGGCGCCGCCCGCTGCTCGCCTGGTTGAAGGTCGAAATCGCGCGCGCGCAGGCTGCGGGTGACCGCGCGCAGGCCGAGCGTCTCGAACGCAGCGTCGAGCGTGTTCTCGGCGCGCCGGCGCCGAACCGCTAGCCGCTCCCAGATCCGCGCCGGCAGGCCGGAGGACGTTACACTGTCGCCCCCGCGGGCGGGGGCCCGCGCTCAACCTCCAAATCTCATGGCCGATTTCCATGTTTTTCATGCCGTACCGCTGCGTCGCGCGATCGAAGCGCTCGTCGCGGCCGGCGGCAGCGATTCGCGCGAAGCGCAGCTGGTCGCCGAGAACCTGGTGAACGCGAATCTCACCGGGCACGATTCGCACGGCATCGGGATGATGCCGCGCTACGTCGCGTCGTTGCACGAAGGGGGGCTGGTCGCCAACCAGCATCCCCGGATCAAGTTCGATGGCGGCGCGCTGCTCGCGCTCGACGGCCAGGCGGGCTATGGCCAGGTCATTGGCCTGGAAGCCATGGAGATGGGCATCGCGCGCGCGAAGCAGTACGGCGTCGGCGTGGTGGCGCTCGCCAACGCGCATCATCTGTGTCGCATCGGGCAGTGGGCCGAGCAGGCGGTCGCCGCCGGCCTGGTGTCGCTGCACTTCGTCAACGTGATCTCGCGCTCGATCGTGGCACCGTTCGGGGGCACCGATGCGCGCTTCGGTACCAATCCGGTGACCATCGGCATCCCGCTCGCCGGCCAGCCGCCGTTCGTGCTCGACATGGCAACGAGCGCCGTCGCGCAGGGCAAGATCCGCGTGGCGCACAACAAGGGTGAAGCGGTCGCGCCAGGTTTGCTGCTCGACGACAAGGGGCATCCGACTACCGAGGCGCGCTTTGGGGTGATTCCGCCGTTCGGCGCGCTCACTACCTTCGGGCTGCACAAGGGATACGGGCTCGCGGTCGCCGCCGAGCTGCTTGGCGGCGCGCTCACCGGGGGCGGCACCCAGCACACCGATGACCGCAGCAAGATGCGCGTGCTGAACGGCATGCTGACGGTGCTCATCGATCCGCAAAAGCTCGGCACGGCGCCGGCCTTCGCGCAGGAAGCGGCGACCTTCATCGACTGGGTGAAGCGCTCGCCGCCGGCCGAGGGGGTCGAGCGCGTGCGCATCGCGGGCGATCCTGAGCGCGAGACGCGGGCACGGCGCGAACGCGAGGGCATCCCGGTCGATGCGACGACCTGGAACGAGATCGGC
>JAJDNJ010000163.1 GCA_022340705.1 Betaproteobacteria bacterium | reverse complement strand
GTGCCGCCGCCGTAGGGCGTGACGCCCGTATCGCCGGTGATCACGCGCACCTTGTCGATCGTCACGCCCACCGCGTCCGCGCAGATCTGGTTGAACACGCCCTCGGTACCCTGGCCCTGCTCGGTGACGCTCACCAGGCAGGTCACCATGCCGGTCGGCTCGAGGCGAACGGTCGCGCCGTCCTGCGCCGAGATGCGCGCGCCGCCGACGCCGTAGAACGCGGGCGAGGGGTTGGTGACCTCGATCATCGCCGCCAGGCCGATGCCGCGATGGATGCCTTTCGTGCGCAGCGCCGCCTGCTCGGCACGCAGGCCCTTGTAGTCCATCAGCGCGAGCAGCTTGTCGAGGCACTGGTGGTGCGAGAGCTTCTCGAACTTGAGCCCCGATGGAAAGCTGTATGGATAGGCGTCGTCGGCAATCAGGTTCTTGCGCCGGAATTCGGCCGGATCGATGCCGAGCTTGTGCGCCGCGAGGTCGACCACGCCCTCGGTCAGCGCCACGGCGATGGGGTGCCCCACGGCGCGGTACTGGCAGGTCACGTTCTTGTTGGTGAACACGACGTTCATCTTTGCGCGGTAGGCCTTGTGCGCGTACGGCCCGCCGATCAGGTTGACGACCTGGTTGCCTTCGATGCCGCTGGTGCGGGGGTAGACCGAGTACGGCCCGATCGCGGTCAGGTCGTCGAGATCGAACCCGACGATGGTGCCGTCCTTCATGCAGGCCAGGCGCACGGTCGCCTTGTGCTCGCGCGCGTGGATGTCGGTCAGAAAGGACTCGAGCCGGTCGGCCACGAACTTCACCGGGCGGCGCAGCATCACCGACAGCGCCGCGGTCGCCATCTCGTCCGGGTACACGTGCACCTTGATGCCGAATGAGCCGCCGACGTCCTTGCAGATCACGCGCACGTTCGCCTCGGGAATGTTGAGGTGGCGCGAGAAGATGTCCTGCATCATGTGCGGCGCCTGGGTGGCGTGGTACACGGTGAGGCTGTGTTCGGCGGCGTTGTAGTCGGCCAGAATCGCGCGGCTTTCCATCGTAACGCCGGTGTGGCGGCCGAAGCCGTAGGTCTCCTCGACCACGAGGTCGGCCTTCTTCACCGCGGCCTCGAAGCCCTCGGTCTCGAAGGTCCGCGCGAAGCAGATGTTGTCGCCGAGATCAGGGTGGATCACATACCGGTTGGAAAGCGCGTCCTCCATGTCGGTGACGACCGGGAGCTCTTCCCATTCGGCGACGACGTGACCGAGCGCGTCCTCGGCCTGGGCGCGCGTCTCGGCGACGATCGCCGCCACGGCCTCGCCCTGCCAGCAGGCGCGCTCGATCGCCACCGCGTGCTGCGGCGGCGACTTGATGCCCTTCAGGTGGGCGAGCACGCCCACCCAGGGCGTGCAGTAGTCGGCGATCGCGCGCCCGTCGAAGGCCGCGATCACGCCGGGCTGGCGCGCCGCCTGGGACAGGTCGAGCTTCTTGACGCGCGCGTGCGCGTGCGGACTGCGGAAGAACACCGCATGCGCGAGGCGCGGGAACTTGAGGTCGTCGGTGTACGCGCCGCGTCCCTGCAGCAGGCGCTTGGCGTTGGCACGCGGCACGCTCTGGCCGACATAGCCGACCTGGGTTTTCGTCGTCTTCGCGGTCTTCGTGGTTCCAGGCTTGGGCGGCGCCTCGACCTCCGAGGCCTGCGGCGCGAGCTTCGCCGGATCAATGCGATCGTTCATCGCAGCATCTCCTTGCGCGGCGTGCGCAGCACCGTCTCGATCGCGTCGATGATCGCCTGGTAGCCGGTGCAGCGGCAGAGATTGCCCGACATGTACTCGCGGATCTCCTCGCGCGTCGCCGCGGGATGCTCCTTGATCAGCGCCTGCGCGGTGAGCAGCATGCCCGGCGTGCAGTAACCGCACTGCAGTGCATTCCTCTCGTGGAAGGCCTGCTGCAGCACCGCGAGCTCGCCCGAATCCGACAAGCCCTCGACGGTGTCGACCGTCTTGCCGTCGGCCTGCACCGCGAGCGTCAGACAGCCGCGCCGGATCTCGCCGTCGACGCGCACCGTACAGGCGCCGCAGACGCCATGCTCGCAAGCCACGTGCGAGCCGGTGAGGCCCAGCTCCTCGCGCAGGAAATCGATGAGATGCATGCGCGGCTCGATGCGCCGCGTGACCCGCGTGCCGTTGACCGTGATGGTCGCTTCGATCTGCTCGTCCACGTCCCCTCTCCGTGATTTCGCGCTCAGCCGGCGAGCGCCGCGACCGCGCGCGCGAGAAGCACGCGCGCCATGTGGCGCTTGGCATCGGCCGAGGTGTAAAGGTCGGCGCTGGGCGACAGATCGGAGTCGAGCGCGGCCTGTGCTGCGCGCACCGCGGCCTCGTCGGCCGCTTTGCCCTCGAGCGCGGCCATCGCAGCCTTCGCCGGTTCCGGCTTGACGCCGACCCCGAGGTAGACCAGCTGCACCTCCGAGAGCGCTTTGCGTGCAAAGCGCGCGCGCGCCGCAAGCCCGACGATCGCGTAGTCTCCGCGCCGGCGCACCAGCTCGAGAAAGACGTGGCGCTCGTCCTTCCGCGCGCGCTGAAATTCGACCGCGGTGATCATCTCGCCCGCGCCGAGTGCCGTGGTGTAGAGGTCCTTGAAAAACTCGCCCGCGGCGATGCGCCGCTTGCCCTTTTTCGAGGCCACGACGATCGTTGCCTGCAGCGCGACGCAGCAGGCGGGCCATTCGGCTGCCGGATCGGCCATTGCGAGCGAGCCGCCCAGCGTGCCGGCGTTGCGGATCGCGATATGCGCGATATGCGGCGCGGCCTGGGCGAGCAGCGGCACGTGCTGCGCGACCAGCTCAGATCGCTCGATCGCGCGGTGCGTGACGCGCGCGCCGATGGCCAGGGTCCTGCCCTTGAGCGCGATGCCGTCGAGCCCGGGAATCGCGCCGATGTCGACCAAGATGCCGGGGGCCGAGAGACGCATGTTGAGGCTGGCGAGCAAGCTCTGTCCGCCCGCGAGCAGCTTTGCGTCGTCTCCGTGCCGCTCGAGCAGCGCGAGCACTTCTCTCAACGCGCGCGGCCGCGCGTACGCGAACGCCGATGGCTTCATCGTTCCCCTCCTCCGCGGCGAATTATGCCCAAGCTAGGCCTTGAGGCGATAGCCCGTTTTGAAGATCCACCACACGGCGACGAGCCCGGCGAGCAGGAACGTGGCGGTCATCGCAAGGCTGACCCCGACATGCACGTCCGCGATCTCGTAGAAGCTCCAGCGGAATCCGCTCACCAGATAGACCACCGGATTGAACAGCGTCACCGTCTGCCAGGCCGGTGGCAGCACGTGAATCGAGTAGAACGTGCCGCCGAGAAAGGTGAGCGGCGTGATGACCAGCAGCGGCACGAACTGCAGCTGCTCGAAGCCGTCGGCCCAGATGCCGATCACGAAACCGAGCAGGCTGAAGGTCACCGCGGTGAGCACGAGGAAGGCGATCATCCAGCCCGGATGCGCGATGCGCAGCGGAACGAACAGGCTCGCGGTGACCAGGATGATCAGGCCGAGGATGATCGACTTGGTCGACGCCGCCCCGACGTAGCCGATCACGATCTCGAAAGCGGACACCGGCGCGGACAGAATCTCGTAGAACGTGCCGGTGAAGCGCGGCATGAAGATGCCGAACGAGGCGTTCGAGACGCTCTGCGTGAGCAGCATCAGCATCACCAGGCCGGGCACGATGAATGCGCCGTAGGCGACGCCCTCGATTTCGGCGATGCGCGTGCCGATTGCCGCGCCGAACACCACGAAGTAAAGCGAGGTGGTCACCACCGGGGCGACGATGCTCTGCAGGATCGTGCGCCGGGTGCGCGCCATCTCGTAGAGGTAGATCGCGCGGATCGCGTGCAGGTTCATTTTTCGCGCACCAGGTCGACGAAGATGTCCTCGAGCGAGCTCTGCGTCGTGCGCAGGTCGCGAAAGCCGATGCCTGCATCCTCCAGGTCGGAGAGCAGGCCGGCGATGCCGCTCGCCTCGGCCTGCGCGTCGTAGGTGTAGACCAGCTCGCGTCCGCTCGCGGCGAGCGTCAGCCCGCGCGCGGCGAGCGCCGGCGGCAACTCGGCGAGCGGCGCCTGCAGCTCGAGGGTCAGCTGCTTGCGGCCGAGGCGCTGCATCAGCGCCGACTTGTCGTCGACCACGACGATCTCGCCGCGGTGGATGACGCCGATCCGGTCGGCCATCAGCTCGGCCTCCTCGATGTAGTGCGTGGTGAGGATGATCGTCACCCCGGCGTCGCGCAGCCGGCGCACCGCCTGCCACATGCTCTGGCGCAGCTCGACATCGACGCCCGCCGTCGGCTCGTCGAGGAACAGCACCTGCGGGTCGTGCGCAAGGGCTTTCGCGATCAGCATGCGCCGCTTCATGCCGCCCGAGAGCGTCATCACGCGGCTGTCGCGGCGATCCCAGAGCGCGAGGTCCTCGAGCACGCGGCGCAAGCGTGCGGGATCCGGCGGCTTGCCGAACACGCCGCGGCTGAAGCGCACCGTGCCGATCACCGAGTCGAAGGCGTTGTTGGTCAGCTCCTGCGGCACCAGCCCGATCATGGCGCGCGCCGCGCGCCAGTCGCGCTGGATGTCGTAGCCGCCGACCGTCACGGTCCCGGAGGTCGGATTGACGATGCCGCAGACCACGCCGATCAGCGTGGTCTTGCCCGCGCCGTTCGGACCGAGCAGGCCGAAGATCTCGCCCTGGCGGATTTCGAGGTCGACGTTATTGAGCGCCTGCTGGCCGGTGGCGTAAGTCTTGGAAACCTTCGAGATCGAGATGATCGGCTGCACCGGCCGAAGCTTAGCCGGTCTGCGCGCCCTCCGCGCTCTCCCACAGGCCGATCATGCGGCCTTCCGGGTCGGTGAACAGGCAGAACGCGCCCATGCCCGGAACCGCCTGCTCCTCGACATGAATCGTGCCGCCGGCGGCGACGACTTTTTTGCGGTAGGCGGCGAGGTCGTCGACCAGCACGTAGAAGGTCATGTTGCCCGGCCAGGGGCCCTGGCGCTCGGGCTTGATGATGCCGCCGTTGATCCCGCCCTCCCCGCCGGTATCGACGATGCGGTAGTTGAACTCCGGCCGATG
>JAJDNJ010000155.1 GCA_022340705.1 Betaproteobacteria bacterium | reverse complement strand
CTGGCGCGAGGTCCCCGGCGGCGCAGGCGCCATTACAATGTGCGTTGGCGCCCCGCAATCGAGCCGCAATGACCAAGCACATCACCCACGATCCCGCCTACGCGACCGTTCCGGCGGACGATTTCGCCTCGATGATC
This sequence comes from Betaproteobacteria bacterium, assembly GCA_022340705.1. GTDB lineage: Bacteria > Pseudomonadota > Gammaproteobacteria > Burkholderiales > SG8-39 > SG8-39. Next base: position 12,216 of record JAJDNJ010000155.1, on the reverse strand, counting down.
GAGGTGCCGCGCTACGCGCGCCGAAGCGACGCCTTCGACGAGATCATCGCCGCCACGCACGACCATTTCTGGGATCCGCAGGATCCGCGTTATCTCGATTTCGACACGCCGTTCGACATGGCACATGACACGATTCTGCCGCGCGATCAGGTCATCGAGCTGCAAAGCGCGGTCGCCGACCGGCTCGACGCGGGTCAGCAGATTGCGCTCGCGAACGAGGTCGCACGCTGGAACCTGAGCGCGGTGCTGCACGGCGAGCAGGGCGCGCTGTCGCTCTCGGCGAGCTTGTGCGACATCCTGCTCGATCCCGGCGCCCAGGAGTACGCCGCAAATCAAGCGCGCGAGGAAGCACGCCATGTCGCGGCGTTCTCACGCTACATCGCCGGGCGCTGGGGCACGCCATACCCGGTCGGCGCCGCGTTCGGCGCCTTGCTCGCCGAGCTGGTCGCCGCGCCCGAGGTCTACAAGAAGCTCGTCGGCATGCAGATGCTGATCGAGGGGCTTGCGATGGGCACTTTCGCGAGCCTGCACGCGAACGCGCGTGACCCGCTGCTGCGCCGTCTGGTGCAGTTCGTGATGACCGACGAAGCCTTTCATCACAAGTTCGGCAGGATCTGGGCCGCGCGCACGGTGCCAAATCTTTCGCGCGAGGAGCATGAGCGGATCGAAGACTGGGCGGCGACCTGCTTCGAAACGCTGCTCTTCAATCTCAACAACATCCGCCAAAAGCAGGTGATCTACGCCCGCTTCGGGCTCGACTGGGAATGGGTGCGTGCGGCCTGCCGCGAGGTGTTCAGCGAGGCCGACCGGCGCCGCAGCCTGACGCTGCCGACCAACGTGTTTCGCGTGCTGGTGAAGACCCTGATGCACGCCGGCATCGTGACCGAGCGCACGCGCCATGTGTACGCCGCCTGGATCGACCTCGCCGATCTCGAAGCGGAAGGCGAAGCGATGGTCGGCGATGCGATCGCCGCCGAGGGCATCGAGGCGCTGCGCGCGGTCAACAGCGCACGTCGCCGACTCGGCCCTGCGCTCGCCTGACCCCGCCCGCTCCCGCCTTCTACCGGAAACGCTCGCATGCGAACGCAAGTCGCCATCATCGGCGCAGGCCCCTCTGGCCTGTTGCTCTCTCAGCTGCTGCAACTGCGCGGTATCGACAACATCGTCCTTGAACGGCGCAGCCCCGAGTACGTCCTTGGGCGGATTCGGGCCGGCGTGCTCGAACAGGGTGCGGTCGACCTGCTGCACGAGGCCAAGGTCGGCGATCGCCTCGCGCGCGAAGGCCTGGTGCACGAGGGCTTCGACATTGCGGTGGGCAACCATCGCCATCGCATCGACCTGAAGGGCCTGAGCGGCGGCAAGTGCGTGACCGTCTACGGCCAGACCGAGATCACCAAGGATTTGATGGATGCGCGCGCCGCCCTCGGCGGACAGCTGGTCTACGAGGCGGAGGACGTCGCCCTGCACGACCTCGACGCCAAGACCGCGCGCGTGACCTACCGCAAGGACGGCAAGACGCAGGAGGTGATCTGCGATTTCGTCGCCGGCTGCGACGGCTTTCACGGCGTGTCGCGCGGCGCGATCCCCAAGGACGTGTTGCGCAACCATGAGCGCGTCTATCCCTTCGGCTGGCTCGGCGTGCTATCCGACACGCGCCCGGTCTCGGATGAACTGATCTACGTACATCACGAGCGCGGATTCGCGCTGTGCAGCATGCGCTCGATGACGCGCAGCCGCTACTACATCCAGTGCGAGTTTGACGAGGACCTCGAGGAGTGGACCGACGACCGCTTCTGGGACGAGCTGCGCCTGCGCCTGCCGCCGGAGACGGCCGCGGCGCTGCAGACCGGCCCCTCGATCGAAAAGAGCATCGCGCCGCTGCGCAGCTTTGTTGCCGAGCCGATGCGCTACCGGCGCCTGTTCCTCGCGGGGGACGCGGCGCATATCGTTCCGCCGACCGGCGCCAAGGGCCTCAACCTCGCGGCATCCGACATCTATTACCTGTCGCGCGCGCTGGTCGCGCACTATGCCGAGAAGCGCGACGAGCTGCTCGACGCGTACTCGGAGACCGCCCTGCGACGGGTGTGGAAGGCCGAGCGGTTCTCGTGGTGGATGACGATGCTGCTGCACCGTTTCCCGGACGCGAGCCCCTTCGACCGGCGAGTGCAAGAGGCCGAGCTCGACTACGTCACCGGGTCGGTGGCCGCGCGCACGAGCCTCGCGGAGAACTACGTCGGTCTGCCCTACTGAGCGCGGCGCGCCTAGCGTCTGCCGAGGTTGGCGAAGACGATCGCACCGACCACGACGAAGGCACCCACGATCTGACGTGGGGCGACCGACTGATCGAGGATCACCCAGGCCAGGCCGAGCACCGCGATCGGTTCGAAGTTGAGGACGACGGCGTTGTTCACCGCGCCGATACGCGGCAGGACGACGAACAACGTCGTGAACGCCGTACCGTAGAACGCGCAGAGCAAGGCGAGCCCGAGCCAGCCGGCCGGCGCCTGCGGCAGGGCGAAGCCGCCGCTCGCAACGCCGGCGACGAGAATGATCACCGCCGCGACGCTCATCGTCAGCAAGGTGCGCACCCGGCCATCCACGTCGCGCAGCCAGTGCACGGTAAGGTGCAGCATCAACGCCATCGACACCGCGGCGCCGAGCGCCCATCCCACGCCGGCGCCGATCTGTGCCCAGCGACCCGCGATGCTTCCGCCCAGACCGACCACATCGAGGGCGAGCGCGAGCCCGACCAGTGCCACGGGCATCGCGATCAATGCGCGCCGCGACGGTGCCTCTCCGCCCGCGACCCAGGAGACGAGCGAGAGCAGCATCGGAAAAGTGTTGAAGGCGAGCAGCGCAAGCGCAACCGGAATGCGAGCCACGGCCGAGTAGAGGCAGAAGCTCTGCCCCGCGAGGATCACGCCGATCAGCAGCGCGCGTGCGCGCGTCCCGGGCGGCAGCGCAATGGGTACTCCCTGTACGCGAATCAGAATGAGAACCGCCAGCGCGGTAAAGATCGAGCGCACCGTCACCGCGGTGGTCACGCTGGTGCCGTGCTCGAACGCAACGCGCGCGGCGATATGGTTCGATCCGAAGGTGACGGCGATCGCGAGCAGCAGCAGCACCCCGACCCAACGCGGGATTGGCTTAGCCGGCATAATTGTCGTTTCCCGATAGTGGTCGCGCCCGTCGGGCGCAGCCCAGAGGGTATGCGAAATTTGCCGCGCCATGCCGACGCAGTTCGCAGGTCGCGGCGCGGCAGGTATCTGGAGGACGGATTCGATGAAGAAACGCAAACTTGGGGCGCTCGAAGTTCCTGCGATCGGCTTCGGCTGCATGGTGCTACCCGGGTTCTATTTTCCGGGCAGCGACGAGCAGGCGATCGCCACGTTACGGCGCGCCGCCGAGCTCGGGGTGAACTTTCTCGACACCGCGGACGCCTACGGCAACGGCAAGAACGAGGAGCTCGTCGGCCGCGCGATCAAGGGCCAGCGCGAGCGCTATATCATCGCGACCAAGTTCGGTAACGTGTGGAAGCCGGGTCTGGACTACGACGTCTGTGGCCGCCCCGACTATGTCGCTGAGGCCTGCGACGAAAGCCTCAAGCGTCTGGGCATCGAGCAGATCGACCTCTATTACCAGCACCGCGTCGATCCAAGGGTCCCGATCGAAGACACGGTCGGCGCGATGGCCCGGCTCGTCGAGCAGGGCAAGGTGCGCTGCCTCGGGCTGTCGGAGGCGTCGCCGCAGACCATCCGGCGCGCGCACAAGGTGCACCCGATCACTGCGCTGCAGACCGAGTACTCGCTCTGGACGCGCGAGGCAGAAACCGAAATCCTGCCGCTCTGCCGCGAGCTGGGGATCGGCTATGTCGCGTACTCGCCTCTCGGGCGCGGCATCTTCGGCGGCGAGATTCGCGGCACCGACAGTCTCGCCGAGAACGACCGGCGCAAGGCGCACCCGCGATTTCAGGGTGAGAACCTCGCGGCCAACGTCAGGCTCGCGGAGTCGGTTGCCGCCGCGGCCATGCGCAAGGGCTGCTCGCCCGCGCAGCTCGCGCTCGCCTGGCTGCTGCACCGAGGCGAGGACATTGTGCCGATTCCCGGCACGCGGCGCAGCGATCACCTCGAGGCGAATGCCGCTGCGGTCGACATCGCGCTCAGCGCGGACGAGATCGCCGCGCTGGATGCGGCCTGTCCGGTTGGCGCAGCTCAGGGCACGCGCTATCCTGCGGGTGCGATGAGCAAGCTGAACGGCTGAGGTGCCGATGAAGAATATCGCCCGACTGCGCAGCTTCGTGCAGGAGATGACCCGGCTCGTCGAGCAGCTTGGTGGCGACGAGCCGCGCATGCTCGATGAAGGTGAGCGCTGCCTGCATAAGCTGATCACGCATGACGACTGGCTGCCCGACGAGTTTGCGCGCCCCTCAACGGAGTCGTACCGCCAATACCTTCTTTACTGTGATCCGCTCGAGCGCTTTTCGGTGGTGAGCTTCGTCTGGCTGCCGGGACAGCGCACGCCGATCCACGATCACACGGTCTGGGGCCTGGTCGGCGTAATGCGCGGCGAGGAACAGTGCGACGAGTATGCGGACCCGGGGCGCGCGGCCGGCGCCATGCGCCCGACGGGCACGCATCGCGTCAAGCCGGGCGACGTCGATCGCGTCTCGCCGCGCATCGGCGACGTGCACGTCGTGTCCAACGCCGGACAGGACGGCGCCGCGATCAGCATTCACGTCTACGGCGCCAACATCGGCGCCGTGCGCCGCCATACCTTCGACCCGGCAACCGGCACCGCACGCGAATTCATCTCGGGCTATCACAATGCCGCGGTCCCCAACCTCTGGGACCGCTCGCGCGAGGCCGAAGGCGGTTAGCGCTTCGGCAGAAAGGCCGCGTCGACCTCGACGCGATAGCCGTTCGCGAGACGATTGGTCTCGTTGGCGAGCCCGACGACCGCCATCAGCTCGGCAAACATCGCCTCGCTCATACCCTTGGCGCGCGCCCCCGCGGTATGCGAGTAGGTGCAGTACTCGCAGCCGTTGGTCGCGCTGACTGCCACGTAGACCATCTCCTTGACCAGCGGATCGAGGGCGCCCGGGGCCATCACCTGCTTGACGTTTTCCCAGAGCCGCCTGAGCGTCGGCGGGTCGTTCGCCAGAACCTTCCAGAAGTTGTTGACCCAGTCGCTGCCCCGGGTCTTCATGATGTCGTCGTAGACCGCCCGGACTTCGGGCGACGCGTCCGCGTATTCGATCATCCTCACCAGTGCCACGGTTTTCTCCTTTCCCGGTCGAGGTATAGTACCCGTGGAGCGCGAGGAGCGAGGACGCCGATGGACGCAAAAACCGAGGACAAGGTGGTCAAGACCGACGCCGAGTGGCAGAAGCAGCTCACCCCCATGCAGTTCAAGGTCGCGCGGCGCAAGGGCACCGAGCGCGCGTTCACCGGAGAATACTGGGATCACCACGAAAACGGCGTCTACCGCTGCGTGTGCTGCAGTACCGAGCTGTTCTCCTCGAATCACAAGTTCGATTCGGGCACCGGGTGGCCGAGCTACTGGCGTCCGGTGCGGGAAGAGAACGTCGCGACCAAAGAGGATTTCAGCTTCTTCATGAAACGCACCGAGGTGCATTGCGCGCGCTGCGACGCACACCTCGGTCACGTGTTCCCCGACGGGCCCGAGCCCACCGGACAGCGCTACTGCATCAATTCCGTATCGCTCAAGTTCGACAAGGGCTGATACGAGGCATCGCGCTCGCGCTCGCCGCCGCACTGGCCGGCTGCGCGATGACGCCAGGCTGCGCTGCACGGTCGATCGCAAGGCGACCGGTGGCAGGCTCGACGGCGCGCAGCGCCGTCGCTACCTGCGCCCTTCGGCCGCGGTGAACAGCCTCGATGGCGAGGTGGTGCTGCTGGCGCGCAGGCTTGCGCGCGACGCGGACAGCGACGCGGCGCAGCTCAATCGCATCGTCGAGTGGATGGATGCCAACATCGCCAAGGAGGCGGTGGACGCGTTCACCGCAGTCGAGGTGCTGCGCAGCGGAAAGGCGGAATGCCAGGGCCACGCCTACCTGCTCGCCGCGCTGGCAAGGGCCATGGACCTCCCCGCGCGCGTCGTCAACGGCATCGTGTACGCGCCTGAGCAAGGCGGATTCCTATACCACAGCTGGAACGAGGTCTGGCTGCGCGGCGAAGGCTGGCGCGCGGTCGACGCTACCTTCGGTCAGCGTGTCGCCGACGCGACTCACGTCAAGCTGATCGAGGGGGAACGTCCGGCCGAGCTGCTGCCGCTGGTCGGCATGGTTGGCCGCACGCAGATCGAATCGGTGAGCGTCCTCGCGCGCTGGTAAAATCCTCGCCGTCCGATGAAGTTTCTCTTCGACCTTTTCCCGGTCATTCTTTTTTTCATCGCCTTCAAGCTGGCCGACATCTATGTCGCCACGGGCGTTGCAATCGCTGCGACCTTCGCGCAGGTCGGCTGGCTGCGCCTGCGTCGCCGGCGGATCGACCCGATGCTCTGGGCGAGTCTCGGAATCATCGTCGTGTTCGGCGGAGCGACCCTGCTGCTGCACGACGAGACGTTCATCAAGTGGAAGCCGACCGTGCTGTACTGGCTCTTTGCGCTCGTGCTCTCGGGCAGCGCGCTGCTGTTTCGCAAGAACCTGCTGCGCGTCATGCTGAAAAGCCAGATCGTCCTGCCCGACGCGGTCTGGTCGCGCCTGAACTGGAGCTGGGCAGGATTCTTCGCCTTCATGGGCGCCGCGAACCTGTTCGTCGCCTATCGCTTTCCGACCGATATCTGGGTCAACTTCAAGCTGTTCGGCGGCATGGGATTGATGCTGCTGTTCGTGATTGCCCAGGCATTCTTTCTGTCCAAGTACATTGAGCAGGGCGAGGGCGAAACATGAACGTGGAAACCGAGATCCGCGCGCGCCTCGCCCGCCTCGAGCCCGATTCGCTCGAACTGGTCGACGAGAGCGCACAGCATCAGGGTCATGCGGGATGGAAGCCGGGCGGCGGCACACATTGGCGCCTGCGCATCGTCTCGTCACGCTTCGCCGGCAAGCCGACCGTGGCGCGCCACCGCATGGTGTATGAAAGCCTCGGCGACCTGATGCAGCACCCGATCCATGCGCTCGCAATCCAGGCCCGCGCCCCGGACGAAATCGGCACCTGACACTACTCAGCAAGCAAAGGACCCCGATGAACATGATCAAGCGCGCCACGACCGCGTTTTCGCTCGTTGCACTATTTGCGGCGCACGCCGTCCATGCCCAGGACCAGGTGGTCGCGACGGTCAACGGCGTGAAGATTCCCGAAAGCTACATGGACTTCATGCTGAAGACGCAGGAGGGAAAGCCGGCCGGGAAGCATCCGGACGAGTTGCGCAAGGTGATCCGGGAAACCCTGATCAATCAGGAAGTCGTGGTCCAGGAGGCGAAGCGCAGCGGGTTGCTGAAGAAGCCCGACGTGCAGGCCGCGATCGCGATCGGCGAGCGCCGACACATCGCGCAGATCTACATGCACGAATGGCTGAACGAGCATCCCATCACCGACGCGCAGGTACGCAAAGCCTATGACGAGGCGCGCGCCAAGGCGGGCGGCGAGGAGTACCGCGCTCGCCATATCCTGGTCGAGAGCGAAGACGAGGCCAAGCGCATCATTCGCGAGCTGAACGCGGGCGCGAAGTTCGAGACCCTCGCCTCGGAATCGAAAGATCCGGGAAGCAAATCCCGCGGCGGTGACCTCGGCTGGGCGTTGCCCAGCGTTTACGTCAAACCCTTCGCTGACGCCATGGTGAAGCTGAAGAAGGGTCAGATCACGCAGGACCCGGTCAAAACGAAGTTCGGCTATCACGTGATCCAGCTCGAAGACCTGCGTCCCGTGCAGGTCCCGCCGTTTGACAAGGTCGAGGGGCGCATTCGCCAGCAGCTCACGCAGCGCGCGGTCGCAGAACGCGTCGCCGAGCTGCGCGCAAAGGCGAAGATCAAGTAGCGTCCCCGAGGGCGACGGTGAGCGCAGAGATCCTGCACTCCGAACGAGGCGCCCAGGGCTGCGAATTTCTCGTCGTGCGCGGCGATCTGCTCGCCGAGCCGGTCGAGGCCATCGTCAACGCCGCCAACGGGCGTCTCGCGCACGGCGGCGGCGTCGCCGGCATTCTGTCGCGCGCCGCGGGTCCTGCGCTGCAGGACGAGTCTGATCGCATCGTGCGAGAGCGCGGCAGCTTGCCCACCGGCAGCGCCGTGGCGACCGGCGCGGGACGCCTGCCCTACAAGGGCATCGTGCACGCCGTTGGCCCGCGTCAGGGCGAAGGCGACGAGGGCGCCCTGCTCGAGCAGGCCCTCAGCGCCGCATTCGAGCAGGCCGATGCCGCGGGCTGGACGTCGCTATCGTTTCCCGCGGTGTCGAGCGGCATCTTCGCCGTGCCGCCCGAGGTCTGTGCGCGTGCCTATCTGAACGCGGCGCGCGGCTGGCTGGCGCGCAGGCCGTCACCCGGCCTCAAGACGCTGCGCCTGTGCCTGCGCGACCAACCCGTCGTCGACGCCGTGCTCGCCGAGATCGAGCGCGCGTAAGGTTTGCGGCGCCGGCGCGACTGAGAATCGTTGTCCACGAGTGAAGGGCCCGCCTCATGAAATCCATCGCACCCCTGCTCCTTGCGCTGCTACTCGCCGGCGGCACCGTTTCAGCGAACGCCGAGACGGCCAAGGCGATCTTTGCCGGCGGCTGCTTCTGGTGCATGGAAGAAGCCATGGACAAGGTGCCCGGCGTCATCTCGACGACCTCGGGTTACATCGGCGGAACGACCAAGAATCCGAGCTACGAGCAGGTCTCGAGCGGCACCACCGGCTATGTCGAGGCGGTCGAGGTCGCCTACGATCCGAGCAAGGTGAGCTACGAGGCGTTGCTCGACGCGTTCTGGAAGAACCACGATCCGACCGTGAACAACCGCCAGTTCTGCGACGTCGGCACACAGTACCGGCCGGCAATCTTCTATCTGAACGACGAGCAGAAGCGACTCGCGGAAGCCTCCAAGGCGAAGATCATCCAGACCAAGCCGTTCCCGCAGCCTGTGCTCACGTCGATCGAGAAGGCAGGAACCTTCTGGCCCGCCGAGACCTACCACCAGGACTTCTATAAGAAGAACCCCGCACGCTACAAGTTCTACGCAACCGGCTGCGGACGCTATCGGCGCCTGGAAGAGCTCTGGGGCAAGCACTAGCGCAACGCCGATCGAGTCGAGAACTCGATCGGCGTCGCGCAATCAGAATTTCCGCACGCGCTGGATTTCGGAGACGCGCCCGCCGACGAAGGTGATCGTCGTGGTGAATGGATCGGCCACGGTCGGCATGTAGGTCCAGGTGGCAACCGCCCAGGCGACGCGCGCTGGCGCGCGCAGATAGCGCCCCACCTGCACGGTCGAGGGCGCGGCATAGGCGATGCCCTGATCGCCGCCAAAATCCGGAGTGCCGGCGATCGTGAGAACCTCGCCCTCCGACATGCCGCGCTCGATCATGATGTACCGGCGGAACTCGAGCCCGCGCGGCTCGGGCGGAGCGGCCGCCGCGCGTTCGGCAGCGAGCCTCTCGTCCTCAGCCTGGCGCGCGGCGATGCGCTTCTCCATGCGCTCACCCTGGCAGCGGATCGTGTAGCACTCCTTGGTGTCGGGCGAAGGTTCGCCTGTCGCCGCCCGGATCGCGATGACCTCGGCGGTCACCCCGGGCGGTGGCGGGGAGTTCGAGTAGTGCGGCGTGCCCTTGGCATCGATCCAGCGATAGACCTGTTGCGCGGAGGCGTCGAGCGATGCGCAGGCAAGGCACAGCGCAAGCCCGATCAGGCAGCCCATTCTTCTCGAATTTCCAAGTAGTTCAGGCACCTAGCACTCCATCGGGCAGACCCCGGCGGATGTTCCCAATGATACCGCAGGGTGCCACTGCCGGGAGACGGCGCGCACTTTGCTCAATCGTCGCTAAGTCCTATATCGCAGCTCCTTGTAAGACCCGCCAATTGATCGTGGATTCCCGCGCAACTGCGCTGGCGAGCCGCGTGGATCCGGCGTGCGAGGCCGGATCCACCGGTTCTGCAGCCGGGACTTTTCTACTTCTTCTTTTCCTTGCAGCTCGGGTCGTCGGGCGTCTTCTTGCAGTCCACGGCCGGCTTCTTGCCGGAGTCGGTCGAGCCGGCAAGCGCAGGGCCGATCGAGCCAGCCAAAAAACCGGTAGCGAGCAACAGGATTGCGAGTTTCGAGAGCGCGTGCTTCATCTGGGTTCTCCTTTGGGATGACAGGAAAGAGTCCAACGGACTCGCCGCATGCACAGCGGTTTTCGTGCCAGCTTGGGGAAACCCCGTGGATTCAGAAGCTTGTGGCGCAACCGGCAATCTGCGGGCGTGACGTTCCGTCGCCCTCGCGGTGCAACGGGTCTCCATCGATACGCCAAGCGCTTGATTGATCAGCGCAAGCGCCTGTGACCTCGGAAAGACAAGCCGTGCCGGCGCGGGTTGCCGCCTTGCGGCGACGAACGCTGCTAGCGCCCTCCCGACACTTCGATCACGGCGCCATGCACGTAGGACGCTGCGTCGGAGGCAAGCCACAGCACCGTCTCCGCAATTTCCTCGGGCGTGCCCGCGCGTCCGATCGGCACGGTCGGCGCCACGCTGTCGATCGTTGCCTGACCGCCGTGCGCCTCGTGAATCTCGGTGACGATCATGCCCGGGCGAATCGCATTGACGCGCACGCCTTCCTTGCCGACCTCCTTGGCCAGCCCGACCGTCATGCTGTCCAGCGCACCCTTGCTCGCCGCATAGGGGGTCTCCATCGGCAGGCCGCCGTGGCGCGCGGCGACCGACGAAATCGTCACGATCGCGCCGCCGCGCCCGCCATGCCGCGTCGACATCCGGCGCAGGGCCTCGCGGTTGCAGTAGAACACGCTGAAGGTGTTGGCTGCGAACACTTGCTGCAGCAGCGCGGGGTCCATTTCGTCGGCGCGGCACTGCCGGCCGATGATGCCGGCATTGTTGACCAGCACGTCGAGGCGGCCAAGCTGGCGATCGACCTCGGCGAATAGGCGTTTCACCTCGTCATCTCTGCTGACATCGGCCTGTACCGCGATCGCGCGCTGTCCCTTGCTGCGGATTTCGCTCGCGATCGCCTCGGCCGACGCCTGGCTGCGCGCGTAATTCACGCATACGTCGTAGCCGCGTGCTCCCGCGACGCGCGCGACCGCTGCACCGATGCCGCGTCCGGCACCGGTCACGACCATGATCTTCCCCATCTTCGTTTCTGCTCCGTTCAGCGGCGCGCCGCGCTGATCGCGCGCCAGAGTGATTCACTTGTCAGCGGCATGTCGAGCGCCTCCACCCCGAGCGGCCCAAGCGCATCGAGTGCCGCGTTGACCAGCGACGGGCAGGCACCGTGGGTGCCCGCCTCGCCCGCGCCCTTGGCACCGAGCGGATTGAGCGCCGTTGGCGAGTGCTCGTCGAAGGCGGTATGAAAGACTTTCGGCATGTCGCTCGCGCGCGGCATCGCATAGTCCATGAGCGAGCCGGTAAGCAGCTGTCCGGATTCGAGGTCGTAGACGCAGTGCTCGAGCAAGGCCTGGCCGAAACCCTGCGCCATGCCGCCGTGCATCTGCCCCTCGGCAACGAGCGGATTGACCACGGTGCCGATGTCGTCGACCGCCGTGTGGCGAACGATTTCGAGCACCCCGCTCTCGGGGTCGATCTCGACCTCGCAGATCTGGCAGCCATTCGGCCAGCTCTGCCCGCCGACCGTCTTTTCGGCCTGCGCGACGATCCGTGCGCCGGGCGCGCGCTCGGCGAGCGCGCGCAGCTCGATCGCACGATCGGTGCCGGCCACGCGAAAGGCGCCGTCTGCGAACTCGAGATCCGCTTCAGCCGCCTCGAGCGCTTCGGCGGCGAGCTTGCGCGCCGCTTCAATGAGGGCCATCGCCCCCTCGCGTACCGCGCTGCCGCCGACCTGCAGGCTGCGCGAGCCGCCGGAACCGCCACCGGAAGCGATCAGATCCGTGTCGCCCTGAATGGTGCGCACCGCGCGGGGATCGATGCCAAGCACATCCGCGGCGATTTGCGCGTAAGCAGTAGCAAGCCCCGTGCCCATCGACTGCGTACCGGAGTGCAGCGTCACCGCACCGGTACCGTCGATCGCGAGTTGCACGGCTTCAACCAGCCGTGCGCTGCCGGTCACTTCGATATAGAA
>JAJDNJ010000153.1 GCA_022340705.1 Betaproteobacteria bacterium | reverse complement strand
CGCGCCCTGCGCCGGCGTCGACCAGCGCTCGGCGAGCTCCGGCAGGTTGCGGCTGTGGGTGATGAGCACGACCTCGTCGCCGGGCTTGAGCCGATCGTCGTCGCCAGGCAGGAGGAACTTCTGGTCCCGGTAAAGGCAGATGACGCGCGTGCTGTCGGGCAGCGCGAGCTCGGAAATCGGCTTGGCATCCTCCTCGCGCGCGACGAACGAGAATACGCGCGCCTCGGCCTTGATCATGGCCGAGATCTCGAGCGGATTGGTGCCCTCGAACATCTCGGTCAGGTGGCGCCCGACGGTGCGCGCCGGAATGATCGTGCCCTCGAGACCCAGCTCGATGCAGATATGCTCGAACTCGGGATCGTTGATCTTGGTCACCACGCGGCCGAAGCCGAGCGAGCGGCCGACGAGGCTGGAGATGATATTGGCCTGGTCGCTGCCGGTGAGGCAGAACAGCACGTCGGTGTGCTCCGGATCGGCCTCGCGCAGCACTGCCGGCTTGGCGCCGTCCGCGTGCAGGAACCCGCAGTCGAGCTCGGTGCTGAGCGCGTCGATCACCTCCTTGTCTCTCTCGATGATCACCACCTCATGACCGCGCGCAAGCAGATAGCGCGCGGTCATCACCGTCAGCGCGCTCGCGCCGATAAAGACCGCTCGCATCAGCCCGTTGCCCGTTTACCGATCCAGGTGCGAGGATAGAACAGAACGAGCAGCGCGACGAACTCCACCCGACCGAGCAGCATGTCGGCCATCAGCACCCACTTCAGCTCCGGCTCGAGCGCAGCGCTGGTCACACCGCTCGACAGGCCCACCGTGCCAAGCGCGGACACGACCTCGAACAGCGCGTCGAGGGGCGCGTAGCCCATGGCAACAAACGGCAGCCAGGACAGACAGGCGGCCGCGAGGAACAGCAGGATCAGCAGCAGCGCGCGTGCCAGCTCCTCGCCGCCTACGTTGCGGCCTGCGAAGCGCAGCTCGGACACCGCGTGCGGCGGCAGCGCGCTGCGCCGCACGATCAGCTGCACGAGGCGCAGCAGCAGAATCAGGCGCAGCAGCTTGATGCCGCCTGCGGTCGAACCGATCGAGCCGCCGATCGACATCGCGAACAGCATCACGAGCTTCGCCGTCGGTCCGATCTCGCTCACCGGCAGCGTCGAATACCCGGTCGTGGTCTGCGCCGAAAGCGCGAACCAGGCGGCATTGGCGAAGCGCTCGGCGGGCGCGGCGGCCGATCCCTCCGCCGGCAGGCACCACCACAGCGCGAGCGTCACCAGGACCACCGCAACGAGCAGCGCGCGCAGCTCGGGATCTTCGAGGAAGCGCTGCCAGCCGCCGGCCCAGGCGCGGTAATAGAGCGGCAGCGACACCGCGCAGAGCGCGGCAACCGCCAGCACCGCGCTGCGCGCCGTGCCGCTCGGCAGACCGGCGATGCTCGCGTTATGGGTCGAGAAACCGCCGGTGGAAACCGCGCTCAGCGCATGCGCGACGGCGTCGAACCCGCCTTCGCCGGACAGCAGCAGTGCAACGAAGCCGGCGAGCGTGAGAGCCATATAAATGGTCATCACGCGGCGCGCGTGCAGGCGCATCGTGGCCGCCAGGTTTTCACCTGCACCCTCGGGGTCGACCAGGCGGCGTGCCGCGACATGGTTGCCGAGCAGCAGCGCCACCGAAAGTACGACGATGCCGAGGCCGCCGTACCACTGCGACCAGGCGCGCGCGAACAGAAACACGCGCGGCTGCTGCTCGACATCGGAAAGCATGCTGAGGCCGGTGGTTGTCACGCCCGAGACCGCCTCGAATAGGGCGTCCGGCCAGGCGAGCCCCGCGGCACCGAAAGGGAATGCGAGCGCGAGCGCGGCGAGCAGATAGCCCGCGGCGGTGATGACGAGCGCCTCGTTCGCCTGGATCTGGGCGGAAACCACGATCCGCGCGAGCGGCGCGCCAAGCAGCACAAGCACGACGCAGACGGCGGCGAAACGCAGCGCGAACGCGCTCTGCCCGTCGACGAGCGCGAGCGCGAGCGGAACCGCCATGAGCCCCGCCAGTACCAGCGCGAGCTGGCCGACGTACTTGGCCACGACCCGCATCCGCACCGCGTAGCCAAGAACCCCTACGTTGTCGGCCACCCAGCCGCCCTCCGAGAATGCGCTCCATTATGCCGGGCGCGAACCGACCGTGCCGGCGTCCTGGCATTTGAGGCAGACTGCCGTCCATGCGCTTTCACTTTCCGGTGTTCGATCTGCCGCCCGAGACCGAGGCGCTGCGCGCCGAGGTGCGCGCGTTCGTCGCCGACGAGCTCGCCGCCGGGCGCTGGCGCCGCGGAGGCGATTTCGCTTCGAACTACGACCCGGAGTTCTCCCGCCGGCTCGGCGAGCGCGGCTGGCTCGGCATGACCTGGCCGCGCCGATACGGCGGACACGAGCGCTCGATGCTCGAGCGGCTCGTCGTCACCGAGGAGCTGCTCGCGGCGAGCGCGCCGGTGGCGGCGCACTGGATCGCCGACCGCCAGAGCGGTCCGCTGCTGCTGCGCTTCGGTACCGAGGAACAGCGTGAAGCCTTTCTGCCGCGCATCGTGCGCGGCGAGATCTTCTTTTCGATCGGCATGAGCGAGCCGGACTCCGGCTCCGACCTCGCCTCGGTGCGCACCCGCGCGACGCCTGCCGACGGCGGCTGGCGGATCAACGGCCAGAAGGTGTGGACGACGTTCGCGCACCGCAACGACTACGCGATCGTCCTCGCGCGCACCGGCGAGGCGGGCAGCTCGCGCCACGCCGGACTGTCGCAGTTCCTCGTCGACCTCAAGGCGAAAGACGTGAAGGTGCGCCCGATCGTCAATATGGCCGGGCAGGAGGAGTTCAACGAGGTGATCTTCCAGAACAGCTTCGTACCCGCGGACCGGGTGGTCGGCGAGATCGGCAACGGCTGGCACCAGGTGACGAGCGAGCTCGCCTTCGAGCGCAGCGGCCCGGAGCGCTATCTGAGCTGCATCCGGCTGGTCGAGGCAGCGCTCGCCGCCGCGGGCAAGACACCCGCGCCACGCTTGCGCGCGGCGCTCGGGCGCATGAGTGCGAAGCTGATCGCGCTGCGCGCGATGTCGATCGCGGTCGCCGCGCTGCTGCAAAAGGGCGAGATGCCGAATCTCGAAGCGTCGCTGATCAAGGATCTGGGCAACGCCTTCGAGCGTGACCAGATCGCGATCTTCCGCACGCTGATGCCCGAGCTCGCCGCGCCGAGCGCGGATTACCTGTCGGCGCTCGCGGAGACCACGATCTACTCGCCGTCGTGGACGCTGCGCGGCGGCACGCGCGAGATCCTGCGCGGCATCGTCGCGCGCGGGCTTGGGATACGCTGATGAGTACGAACGACGCATTGCAGCCCGCGGTCTCGATCGACCCGATGGTGGTCGACGCGGCGACGCGCGCCTTTGGTGGCCTCGCGGCGACGTGGTTCGCGGGTGAACCGTCGACCGAAAAGCGCGCGGCGCTGCTGCAGGCCGTTGTCGACCTCGGCTTCGCCGACGCGCTGCCCGAGCCCGATGGCCGCGCGGCCTGGCTCGATGCCGCCGCGATCCTGCGTGCCCAGGCGCGCGCAGCGCTGCCGATCGACATGGCACTGCTGCTCGCCACCGGCGAGCGCGACGCCAGCATCGGCTACGACCC
>JAJDNJ010000144.1 GCA_022340705.1 Betaproteobacteria bacterium | reverse complement strand
GGACGGAGTATAGCCGGAGGGTCGCGTCCGCCGAGGCGAGGCTCAGGCCGACGCGAGCGCCGCGCGCACCGCCTCGACGAGCGCGCGTCCCGGGAAGGGCTTGATCAAGCAGTTTGCGGCGCCGAGCGCTTCGGCCTCGGCCCGCACCGCCGGAAGATCGTGGGCGGTGATGAAGATCACCGGCGGGCGCGCTCCGCCCTGCGACAGCTTTCGGCAGAGCCCGAAGCCGGTCTCGCGCGGCAGATACACGTCGCAGACGATGCACTCGGCACGCGCCGCCGCACCCGCTGCGAGGGCTTCCTCGGCGGTGGAGAAGCTTTCGACGCGGAAGCCGGCGAGCTCGAGAATGCGCACGAGCGCCGAGCGCAATCCATCGTCATCCTCGACGAGGACGACAGTATGCGGCGTCGCAGCCATACCAGCCGACCCTGATTCGCCGCTTGCGGCCTGGGCACTCGCGCAAGACACCTCAGAGAGTCTGGATATCGCGCGGCTCGGATGCCATTCGCCATGGGTGCAGATTCGGTTGCCCCAAAGTGCAGGGAACCTGTCCGCGCGCATTGGTCTGGCAGAATGCCCCCTCCGCAATGCGGTAGATCGTGAACATTGGCATCTAAAAAGGGCAAGCGCCGGCGCGCCGCGCCATCGGCCGCTTCCGCGCCGCAACAGCGGACAACCTCGCGTGGCTGGGGCGTCGCGGCCGGGCTTGTGCTCGCGGCGCTCATCGTGATCGCGACGCTGTGGTGGACTTCGCGCGAGCCGCCGAAGCCCTCTGCAAAGTCTCCCGCGCAACCGACCGCGCAGAAGCCCGCCGTCGTGGTGCCGACCTTCGTCGGCAGCGCGGCCTGCGCGGAATGCCACCGCGCCGAGACCGAGGCCTGGAAGACCTCGCAGCACGCGCGCGCGATGCAGCACGCAAACGACAAGACCGTGCTCGGCGACTTCAACAACGCGAGCTTCAGCTACAACGGCGTCACCTCGAACTTCTTCAAGCGCGACGGCAAGTACTTCGTGCGCACCGACGCTGCCGACGGCAAGCTTGCCGACTTCGAGATCCGCTACACCTTCGGCGTATACCCGCTGCAGCAGTACCTGACCGAATTCCCCGACGGGCGCGTGCAGGCGCTGTCGATCGCCTGGGACGCGCGCGCGAAGGACCAGGGGGGGCAGCGCTGGTTTCACCTCTACCCCAACGAGAAGGTCGACTTCCGCGACGAGCTGCACTGGACCGGGCGCCAGCAGAACTGGAACTTCATGTGCGCCGACTGCCATTCGATCGACGTGCGCAAGAACTATGACGCGGCGACGAACAGCTTCAAGACCACGTGGTCGGAGATCACGGTGGGTTGTGAAGCCTGCCACGGCCCGGGCAGCGCGCATGCCGCCTGGGCAAAGACCAAGCCTGCCGACCCGACCCTGGGACTCACCGTGCGCTTCGACGAGCGTCGCGATGTCACCTGGACGATCGACCCGGCCAAGGGCAGCGCGCTGCGCAGCCGGCCGAACGACGCGCACACCGAGGTCGAAGTCTGCGCGCAGTGCCATGCGCGGCGCGCGCAGATCGCGGAGAACTATTCGGCGGGCAAGCCCTTTCTCGACCACTACCGGCCCTCGCTCCTCACGCCGGGCTTGTACTACCCCGACGGCCAGCAGCGCGACGAGGTCTACATCTGGGGCTCGTTCCTGCAGAGCAAGATGCACCGCGCGGGCGTGACCTGCAGCGACTGCCACGCGCCGCACAGCGCCAAGCTGCGCGCCGAGGGCAACGCGGTCTGCGCGCAGTGCCACCTGCCCGCGCGCTACGACAGCCCCAAGCACCACTTCCACAAGCCGGGCGCCAAGGGCAGCGCCTGCGTCGACTGCCATATGCCGCAAACGACGTACATGGTGATCGACCCGCGGCGCGATCACAGCCTGCGCGTGCCGCGGCCGGACCAGAGCGTTTCGCTCGGCGTGCCGAATGCCTGCACCGGTTGCCATGCCGACAAGGACGCGGCCTGGGCGGCCGGCGTGCTCGAAGCCCGCCTCGGGCACCAACCGCAGGGCTTCCAGCGCTTCGCCGGGACGCTTGCCGCCGCCGCGCGCGGTGACGCCGGCGCGGGTGCGATGCTCGCCGCGCTGGTTGGCGACCCGTCGCAGCCCGCGATCGCGCGCGCGAGCGCCGCCCAGGCGATCGGCGATGCGCTCAGTCCGCAGACGCTCGAAGCGCTGCGCGCACCGCTCGCGGCCGCCGACCCGGTGCTGCGCCTGGCGGCCCTCTCCGCGCTCGAGGCACTGCCCGCCGAGCAGCGCCTCGCGCTCGCCGCGCCGCTGCTCGAGGACCCGGTACGTGCGGTACGCGTCGAGGCGGCCTGGATCCTCTCGTCGATTCCCGACGCGTCGTTCTCGAGCGCTCAGAAGGCCGCGTTCGCGCGCGCCGCGGCCGAATACGAGGCGGTGCAGCGCACCAACTTCGACCGGCCGGAGGCACGCACCTCGCTCGGCACCTTCTACGCGCGCCGCGAGCGCGTCGAGGCCGCGGAGGAAGCGCTGCGCAGCGCGATCGCGCTCGAGCCCCGTCACGTGCCTGCTTACGTGAACCTCGCCGACCTGTACCGCAGCCACGCGCGCGACGCCGAGGGCGAGGCGATCCTGCGCGAGGGTCTCGCGATCATGCCCGATGACCCGACCCTGCACCACGTGCTCGGCCTCACGCTGGTTCGCCTCAAGCGCCCTGAGGACGCGCTCGCCGAGCTCGCGCGCGCCGCGGCGCTCGCGCCCCAGGATGCGCGCTTCGCCTACGTTTACGCGGTCGGCCTCTACAGCCAAAAGAAATTGCAGGAGGCGCTCGCCGAGATCGATCGCGCGCTCGCGCGACACCCGACGGACCGCAACCTGCTGCTCGCCGGGGCCAGCATCAGCCGCGAGAGCGGCGCGCGCGAGCGCGCCCTGGATTACGCGCGGCGCCTCGCCAAGGCCGCGCCGCAGGATCCGCAGGCGCAGCAGCTGCTGCGCAGCCTCGGCGCGCAGTGAGCGCGGCTTAGCGCCCTTCCTCGCGCACCTTGCTTTGCATGGCGTCGAGGTACTCGTCGAGCTCCTCGACGCTGCGGAACACAGATTTCAGCGGCAGCGCCTTGACGATGTCGAACACCTTCTGCACCGCGGGCTGCATGTTCACCATGAGCACTTCGCCGTTCGCCGCGTGCATCGCCTTCTGCGCGCGGAAGATCGCGCGCAGCCCTGCGCTGCTGATGTACTCGAGCTCCGCCATGTCGAACACCATCGCCAGCGGCTTCGCCGCAAGGACTTCGTCGATCTTCTTTTCCAGCTCGGGCGCCGTTGTCGTATCGAGACGCCCGCCGAGGCTGAAGCGCTGGAAGGGAACTCTCGAGGCATCCAGATTGATCATCAGGCTCATCGCGCATCCTCCGCCGGGAATTGTATCGCGCCACCAACGCTGTCAGGACCGTGCGCCGTGCCAGCGCAGCACGAGCAGCGTGAGGTCGTCGCTCTGCTCCGCGCCGGCCGTGAAGCGACGCACCTCGGCGATCACGCCGGCGCAAAGATCGAGCGCCGAAGCCCGCGCCTGAGCGCGCACCGCGATCTCGAGCCCGTCGCGCCCGAACGCACGCTTTTCCGGATCGAACGCCTCGCTCACGCCATCGGTGTAGAGCACCAGCGCATCGCCCGCCTCGAGCCGGAACTCGGCGCGCGGGTACGGGGTGTTTTCGATCAGCCCGAGCGCCGGGCCGTTGTCCACCGCGAGCCATTCTAACCGTCCGTCCGCGCGCACGCGCAGCGCCGGCTCGTGCCCCGCGTTGGCCAGTTCCAGACGCCCGCCGGCGAGCTCGAGCGCGCCGCAGGCGAGCGTCACGAACATGCAGCGATCGTTGTCCGCGCAGAGCGCATTGTTCATGGTGGCGAGCAGAGCGGACGGTGAAACCGGAGCCTGTGCCAGCGAGCGCAGCAGCGTGTGCGCGCGCACCATGAACAGCGCGGCCGGCACGCCCTTGTCGGAGACGTCGGCGATCACGAACATGAGCCGACCGTCGGAGGTGACCACGTAGTCGAAGAAGTCGCCACCGACGGCGCGCGCCGGCTCGAGCACCGCCGCGACGTCGTAACGCCCGAAGGCCGCGTCGTGCGCCTGCGCCGGCGGCAGCATGCTGCGCTGCAGTTCCTTGGCGAGCGCGAGCTCGGTCTCGATCTTCTCGCGCGCGGCGGTTTCCGCGACCAGCGCCTGCTCGCGCTCGACGATCGCCTGCGCCATGTGGTTGAAGCTGCGCGACAGGCGCGCGATCTCGTCGTCGCCCGTCGACTTGAGTTCGACCGACATGTCGCCCTGCGCGACGCGTTGCGCGGCCGCCGTGAGCCGCGCGAGCGGCGCCGTGATGCGTCGCGTCACGAAGATGACCCCGAGGGCGATCAGCGCGAGCGTGACCACCAGTCCCACCGCGGCGTCAGCCGCCTGCGCGCGTACCGCACCGAATACGCGGCGCTCGTCGACGCGCAGCCCGAGGACCCAGCCGGCCGAGACGACCGGGGCGTAGAAGATCCACTGCCGGTCGGGTGAATCCCACCCGGCGGCAACCGTGTGACCCAGCGCCGCTTTGGCCAGCATCTTTCGTCCGAGCGCGAGGATGTCCGAGCGGCCGCTGCGCTCGGCGATCGTCTGCAACGGCGTGCCGATATCCGCGCTGTCGTGCGCAAACACCATGCGCAGGTCGGCGCCGAGAACGAACAGCTTGCGGCGCTGCGCCTCGGCATTGAACAGCAGCGCGCGCAGCGTGGGCAGCTCGACGTCGACGGTGGCGACCCCGATCGGAATGCCGTCGCGCCTGAACGGCGCGGAAAACGTGACCATCCAGACGTTGCCCGCGCCTTCGTCCAGGTAGGCGTCGGTCCATACGCCGTAGCCGCGCTCGAAGGGGCGCTGCCACCACTGCCAGCGCGCCGCGGTGTAGTCATAGCCGTCGCGCCCGATGTCCATCACGGCGATCTCGTCGACCGATTTGCGGAACGCGTACGGCGAAAACAGCCCTCCGGTCGGAGAAGCCGACGGCAGGAACGCGATCGCGGCGCCATAGACCAGCCGGTCCGCGGCGACGTTCCTGCGCACCAGATCGAACAGCCGCGGCGGTTCGATGTCGGGATGCAGCTCCAGGAAATTCGCCGTATCGAGCGCGATGCGCGCGACCTCGCGCAGCTTGGCGTTTAGCGCACGCGCCTCGCGCTCGACGCTCGTTTCCTCACGGTCGATCGTGGAAGCCGTCGCTTCGTCGGCGAGCTGCTGGAGGCGAAGGGCTTCAACGCCCCCCAGAATCAGCACGACCGGCAGCGCGACGTATGCGAAGATCTTGCCGCGGAGGTTGAGGTGCATGGGGCGCCGTCCGCGGCGAGTATACCGGGCCCTGCTATCATGCTGGCCGGCCTTTGAACCGCGCGCCGATGCCCATGCGCCACGCCCTGCCGCGCACCACCCTGATGCTGCTGCTCGCGACGCCCGTCCTGTTCGCCGCGGCGCAGGACCCGTTTCAGAGCAAGACCACCTACAGCCGTGCGCAGGCGCAGGCGCGCGCCATCGGCAACGTGTCGGTCGTGCTCAGGCCGAGCCAGCTCAGCTTCGACTTCGGCGGCGCCAGCCGCGCCTCGCTCAGCCCCAAGGGCGAATGGAACGTCGAAGCCAGGGTCCACCACAACGGCCTGCTCTGCGCCGACTATTCCGTCGGCGTGCGCTTCGGCATCGGCCGGCCCGGGTGCTCGAATGTCGCCTGGCTGACCGACGTGACCTACGTCACCAACCAGCGCCAGTGCAACAACGCGACCGTCGAGCATTCCGGCGGGGATGTGCAACCGCGGCTCGAAGATTCCTTCACCCAGATCAGCTGCGCGGAGCGCGTGACGCGCTGCGTCGGCCTCTGCAAGTAGCGCACAGGGCGCCGCTCAGATCAGCGTGCGCTCGACCCGCCGGATGGCGTCGTCGGGCGGCGGCAGATCGCGCCGCGCACAGCGCACGAAAGCGATCACCCCGCGCAGGTCCTCGCCGATGAACAGCTCCTGCAGGCTGAGGTCGGTTCCCGCCTCGCCCGAGCCGGGCGCGACCTTGTAACCGGTGCCGCTCAGGCGCAGCGCGATGGTTTCGAGCCCGACCACCTTCTGCGGCGCCTCGAAAATCCGGCGCACGTTGTCGATGATGCCCTCGAGCGTCGCGAGGCTCGCCTTCTCCGCGACGAACGCTTCGACCGTGGTCTGCAGCGCGTTCTCCAGCTGCGCGATCTCCGCCGCCGGATCCTCGGCTTCGTTCTCGAGCGCGCGCTGCACGCCGTCGCGGCGCAGCTGCAGCATCCGCAGCCGTGTCGCCAGGATCCCCTTGCGCTCCTCCAGGTCCTTGACGCGGCGCTCCTTGCCGATCATGCCCTGCAGCGCGAGCGCCGCCATTCGGCGCAGGATCGCCTCGCCCACCTGGCGCCGGCAGCCGAGCGCGTCCATCGCCGGCGCGATCAGGCGGCGCTGCCCGAAGCTCACCGTGACCTGCTGCACGTCCTGGCGCAGCTCGCCGCCGATCAGCGCCGGCGCGAGCACGGTGCGCTCCTCGCGGCGCAGCGCGAGCAGCGCATGCGCCTCCTCGCAGCCCGGATTGGCATCGAAGAAGCGGTACAGCTCCCGGCTCCGACCGAACAGCTCGCGCACCTCGTCCGGCCTCGCGAAGCAGGACTGGACGAGCGGCTCATCCTTCCAGCGCTCTGGCGACAGCAGGATGGGCGCCGGGAGCAGCTGCCCGATACCGCGCAGGTGCTCGATCGTGCTCCGCACGCCGGGCTCGAGCTTCCTGCGGTAACTCCGGTCCGAGCGGATGCGCGGGTCGACCACGTCGACAATCGCCTCGAGCGCGTCGGCGACGAGCGCTTTCTCCGCATCGGGCGGTCCGGCCGGACCGAACAGACGGCCCGCGATGTCAGAAAGAAGATCCGCGAAGGCCATCGCGACGCATCCGGGAAGAGATCAGTATCATACGAGCATTCAATGCAGCTTACGAAGAGGCCTTCCATCATGCGCATCGTGATCGGCAACCTTCCCGACGACGTGAGCGAGGAAGCGATCCAGGCCGCGCTCAGTGCGTTTGCGCCGGTGAGCGCGATCACCCTTTCACGCGAATCCGGCGCACCGAGCGCGATCATCGAAATGGATATGAAAAAGTCCGAAGCCGACACGCTCGCCAAGCGCATTCAGGGCCGGATGTTCCAGGGGCGCGAGCTGCGCGCCTGGGTTCCGATCATGGACTGGAAGAAATAGGGCTGCGCCGCCGGCTCAGCCCGCGGACAGCGTAAAGCTCGGCACCGGCTCTGGAAAACCCTTCAGCGTCAGCGCATCGCCCGAGCGCAGTCGGGTGCGGCGTGCCTCGTCCGCGATCAGCTCGCAGCTGCGCGCGTCGACCAGTACCTCGCCATGCGCCGCCTCGGCGCACAGGCGCGAGGCCAGGTTCACGGCGGGACCCACCGCGGTGTACTCCAGGCGCGAGGCGCCACCGATCACACCGACCGTGACGAAGCCGCTCGCCACGCCGACCCCGACGCCGAGGCGCTGGCCCTCGCGCGACCAGCGCTCGGTCAGTGCCTGACCCTCGCGCCGGATGCGCTCGGCGAGGTCGAGCGCGCGCTGGGCATGATCGTCGAAGGCGATCGGCGCGCCAATCAGGATCAGGACGCCGTCTCCGGCCTGATCCTTGATCGTGCCGCCGACCGCGCTCGCCGCCGCGCCGACCGCGTCGTAGTACTCGCGCAGGATGCGGATCACCTGCTGCGACTCGGTCGCGGCCGAAAACGCGGTGAAGCCGCGCAGGTCGCAGCACACGACCGAAATCTCGAGCGTCTGGTCCTTGGTGGCACTGCGCAGGCCGCGCTCGCGCACCAGCTCGGCGACCTGCGGCGCGAGAAAGCGCGACAGGAACTGTGCGCGCGAGCCCTGGATCACGTGGTACTGAACGCCGCCGACGAGGAAGATCAGCAGGCCGATCGCGGTCGTGACCGGCGCATAGTGCACCGGCACGACGAGTCCCGAGGCCATCAGCGGCGCACCGATCATGAACGCCACGATCCGGATCAATTCGGCTTTGTCCGGACGCCGGTTGAGCAGCAGCAGTGCCGATCCAATGCCGAGAACCAGCGACACGGCGAGCGGCGCGGCGAAAATCCAGAATTCCGCGCTCGCGAGGGGCCGGGCACCGATCTCGACGTTCTGAAAATAGCGCGAACGCAGCTCGGGCAGCGCGAGCGAGAGGAGCAGATAGACCAGCGCAAGCCCCTGCGCGACGCGCAGCTGCCGGTCGGCAAAGCGCGTCTTCAGGTTGCGCGTCGGCACGGTGCGCCGCACGCGCAGGATCCATTCATAGGCGTAGATGAAGGCGAGCGCCTCCGGGAGCGCGAACACGCCGCTCCACCACTGGAGGCCATGGCGCGCGTGGTACGGCAGGGCGACGAGCGCTCCGAAACCGATCGACATGCCGACGAAGGCGAGAAACAGGGACAACGCGCGGCTGGTCGGCGACCGGCGGTCGGCAATCACGAACGCGAGCGCCATCCCGAGGGCGAGCAGCGCAACGATCAGCTGCGGCCTGAGGTCGATCTCCATCGCGCGAGTTTACGCCCCGCGGTTCAGCCGGCCCGCGCGCGCGTCTCGCGGATCAGCACCTCGGTCGCGACTTCGAGCGCGTCGAACTGCGCGGCGAAATCGAGCCCGTTGGCCTGCTCGATCTCGCGCCCGGTGTCCGAGGAGATCAGCCAGGCGTCGCCGCGCGGGTTGCACTCGATCACGTAGAGCGCGCCGGACTCGGCATCGCGCACGATGTCGGTGCCGAGCAGCGGCTGCTCGGGAAACGCGGCATGTGCGCGTTCGGCCAGTGCGATCACGTCGGCGTCGAAGGTGAGCGTGTAGTGCGAGTCCTTCTTGTTGGAGACCACGGTGATGCCGCCGGTCGCGCGGAAGTCCCAGCGCGATTCGAGCGGCCAGTAGCGGTGGTCGGCCTCGCAGCGCCAGGCGAGCAGGCGCGTGCCGAACAGCGTCACCACCCGGTAGTTGACCGGCCAGCGCCCGGTGTAGATGAACTGCTGCGCGACGAGCGGCGCCTTGCGCACCGGGTGATCCTCCGGGTAGCTCTCGGGCGGCCGGTAGCGCACGCGACCCGCGCGCTTGATGAAGATCTCGGCGCCCTTGCGGCCGAGCTCGGGCTTGACCACCACGTAGGGTCCCCAGTCCTTCGGGTCGAGCGCAATGCCAGGCAACACCCGCGTCCAGCGCGGCACCGCAACGCCGATCGCGGCAAGGCGCTCGTACTGCTCGCCCTTCGGAAACTCGTAGCCCTGGCAGATCGCGCCGCGCGGCGGCGCAAAGCCGCGCAGCGGCATCGGCGCCACGGTGAGCGTCGGCGCAGACGCGTCGAACCCCTCGGGGCGCCAGTCCCGATCCTTGGTGCCCGCGACATAGACCGCGATGTCGCGAGCGCGCGCCGCAACGCGTCGCCCGATCTCCGCGTAGTCGGCCGGGTCCTGCTTGGTCCGCTGGTGAACGAGAATGAGATTTGGCATCGGCCGCAGGGCGCGTCGCGCGCAAGCCACAGGCCGCGCATCCCGCTATCTAGCATATCCGCGCGGCCGCGCGCTCGGGCTTGCGCCCGGCCGCGCTGCAGGACCACAATCGCCCTGCCAGCGGCATACCGAGGGACGATCGGCCGCGCGGCAGGCCACGCGCCACGGGGAAAAAAGCCATGAAAACAGCACGCAGCGCGGGCCGGGTCCTCATTTACAGCCACGACAGTTTCGGCCTGGGCCATCTGCGGCGCTGCCAGACCATCGCGCACGCGCTGGTCGAGCGCTTCGAGCATCTGTCGGTGCTGATCCTGTCGGGCTCCCCGATCATCGGCAGCTTCGATTTCCGCTCGCGCGTCGATTTCGTGCGCGTGCCTGGCGTGATCAAGCTGCGCAATGGCGAATACACGCCGCTCAACCTGCATATCGACATCGAGCGCACCCTATCGATGCGCGCCTCGATCATCCGCCACACCGCGGAGGTCTTCGATCCCGATCTGTTCATCGTCGACAAGGAGCCGCTCGGGCTGCGCGGCGAGGTGCTCGACACGCTTAAGGTGCTCAAGCCGCGCGGAACGCGCCTCGTGCTCGGCCTGCGCGACGTGATGGACGAGCCGCGCCTGCTCGCGCCCGAGTGGGAGCGCAAGAACGCGGTGCCGGCGCTGCGCGACTACTACGACGAAATCTGGGTCTACGGCCTGCCGCAGATCTGCGATCCGCTGGAAGGCATTTCGCTTCCCATGGGAGTGCGCCAGCGCATGTTCTACACCGGCTACCTCGCGCGCGAGGCGCGCAACGGTGCCTCGAGCGCGCGCCTGCCCGAAATCACCAGAAAGCCCTACCTGCTGGTCACCACCGGCGGCGGCGGCGACGGCGAAGCGCTGATCGACTGGGTGCTGCGCGCCTACGAGCACGACCGGCTGCTGCCCTACCCTGCGCTGCTCGTGCTCGGGCCGTTCATGCACTCCGAGCGCCAGAGCGAGTTCATCAATCGCGCGGCAAAGCTCAAGCGCGTCGACACGATCACCTTCTACAACCATCTCGAAACGCTCGTCGCGCGCGCGGCGGGCGTGGTCGCGATGGGCGGTTACAACACCTTCTGCGAAGTGCTTTCGCTCGACAAGCGCGCGCTGATCGTGCCGCGCACCACGCCGCGCCTCGAGCAGTTCATCCGCGCCTCGCGCGCCTCGAGCCTCGGCCTGGTCAGCATGCTGGCGGACGACGGTCGCCACGACCCCGAAACGATGGCCGCTGCGCTGCGTGCCCTGCCGCGGCGCAACCGGCCGTCCGAGGTCGTCGTGCCGGGCCTGCTCGAGGGACTCGAGAACGTGGCGCGCCTCGTCGCGCCCTGGGTCGGGCGCGAGCGAGCGTCCGCCGGCGCGGGCGACGCCGCCCCGGAGGCGCTGCCGCGCCTCGCCTGATCCCGTGAGCGGCACCCGCGCGGGACGCGTCGCGGTCGTCCTCAAAGGCTACCCGCGGCTTTCCGAAGCATTCATCGCGCAGGAGATCGCGGCGCTCGAGCGCCGCGGGCTCGACTGCCTGATCGTCTCGCTGCGTCATCCGACCGACCGCCGCCGGCATCCGGTGCACGCCGAGATTCGCGCGCCGCTGCTCTATCTGCCCGAGTATCTGTATCGGGAGCCACTGCGCGTGCTGCGGGCCTGGCGCCGCGTGCGCCGCTGGCCGAGCTACGCGGCGGCGCGCGCGCTCTGGCTGCGCGATTTGCGCCGCGATCCGACGCCCAACCGGGTGCGCCGCTTCGGGCAGGCGCTGGTGCTCGCCGCCGAGCTGCCACCCGATGTGACGCGTCTGCATGTGCACTTTCTGCACACGCCGGCCTCGGTCACGCGCTATTGCGCGCTGCTGCGCGCGCTGCCCTGGAGCGGCTCGGCGCATGCCAAGGACATCTGGACGACCCCCGAGTGGGAAAAGCGCGAAAAGCTCGCGGCCTGCGCCTGGCTCGCGACCTGCACCGCGGCCAACCGCGACCACCTCGCGGCGCTCGCGCCGCCGGGGCGCGTCGAGCTCGTCTATCACGGCATCCATCTCGCGCGCTTTCCCGCGCCCGAGAGCGAGCGCCCGGCGCGCGACGGTCGCGATCCGGCCGATCCGGTGGTCGTCCTGAGCGCGGGACGGCTGGTCGAGAAGAAAGGCACCGACGTGCTGCTCGAAGCGCTCGCCCGTCTGCCCGACGATCTGCACTGGCGCCTGGTGCACGCCGGCGGCGGCCCTTTGCGCAAGTCGCTCGAGCGCCGCGCGCGCCAGCTCGGCATCGACCGGCGCATCGTCTGGCGCGGCGCGCTGTCGCAGGATGCCTTGCTCGCCGAGTACCGCGCCGCCGACCTGTTCGCCCTGGCCTCGCGCATTGCGCACGATGGCGACCGCGACGGACTGCCGAACGTGCTGGTCGAAGCGCAGAGCCAGGGGCTCGCCTGCGTGAGCACCGCGGTGTCGGCGATTCCCGAACTGATCGAGAACGAGCTGAGCGGCCTTCTCGTGCCGCCCGAATCCGCCGACGCGCTCGCGCAGGCGCTCGAGGCACTGATCCGCGACCCGCAGCGCCGTTTCAGGCTGGGCGCCGCGGGCCAGGCGCGGGTGCGCGCATCCTTCGAGCTCGAATCCAATCTCGACCGGCTCGCCGCGAAGTTCGGCCTGCCGGCGCGCCGCAGCGTGCGCCGAGCGGAGGCGGCCGAGTTCGTACACCGCGCGGAATAGAATCGGGCATGCGCATCGCCTTCTACGCGCCGCTCAAGGCGCCGACCCACGGCGTCCCGTCGGGCGACCGGCGCGTGGCGGGTCTGCTGCTCGCGGCACTGGCGCACGCCGGACATCGGGTCGAGCTGGTTTCGACCTTCCGCAGCTACGATCGCGACGGTGATCCCGTGCGTCAGGCGGCGCTGCGTGCGCAGGGTGTTGCATTCGGCGAACGGCTCGCTGCGGCATGGCGCGCCGGCTCGCTGGAGGCGCGCCCCGCGCTCTGGTTCACCTATCACGTCTATTACAAGGCGCCCGACTGGCTCGGACCCGCGGCGAGCCGCGCGCTCGACATTCCCTACGTCATCGCCGAGGCCTCGCATGCGCCCAAGCGCGCCGGCGGACCCTGGGCGATCGGCCACGAGGGCAGTGCCGCGGCGATCCGCCAGGCTGCGTTGCTGTTCGCGCCGACGCGCCACGACGTTCCCTGTCTCAGCGCCCTGCTCGGCTCGACCGAGCGCATCCGGCCGCTGCCGCCTTTTCTCGATCCGGCCCCGTTCGCCGATGCGCGTGCGGCGCGCGCGACGCATCGCGCGGCGCTCGCGGCCGCACACGGCATCGATCCGGCGATTCCCTGGCTGGTGGTCGCGGCGATGATGCGACCGGGCGACAAGGAGGCATCCTACGATGCGCTCGCCCGCGCGCTCGCCTGCCTGCGCGACCGGCCCTGGCACCTGCTGGTTGCCGGCGACGGCGACGCGCGTGGCGCGGTGCAGGCCGCGCTCGACGCCGCGGCGCCGGGGCGCGCGACCTTTCTCGGCGCGCTCGACGCCGCCAGGCTCGCCGCCACCTGCGCGGCGGGCGACCTGTTCGTCTGGCCCGCGGTCAACGAGGCCTACGGCATGGCGATGCTCGAAGCCCAGGCCGCCGGGCTGCCTGTCGTGTCCTGCGATCTGCGCGGCGTGCCCGACGTGGTGCTCGACGGGCGCACCGGCCTGCTCGCGCCGCCCGACGATCCGCAGGCCTTCGCCGAGCGGGTGCGCATGCTGCTCGACGATGCGCCGCGCCGGCGCGCGCTCGGCGAGGCGGCGGCGACGTTCGTGCAGCGCGAGCGCAGCATCGCCGTGGCGGCGGAAACTCTCGACCGCGCGCTCTCGCAGCTCGTCGCCGCCGCGCCCCGCGCGAAGCGCGCTTCATGATCCTGCTGGCGACGCTGCGCCACGCGCAAACCGAGTGGAGCCGCGACAAGCGCATTCAGGGTCGCACCGACGTGCCGCTGTCGCCGGCCGGGCGCGCCGCGCTGCGTGCCCGTGCCCTCCCCGCGCTGTGCGACGGCATGCACGCGGTGACCAGTACGCTGGCGCGCTGCGTGGAGACCGCGACGCTGCTCGGCCATCCGCAGGCGGCGCGCGAGCCGCGCATCGTCGAGATGCACTGGGGCGCCTGGGAAGGCCAGCGCATCGCGGACCTGCGCGCCGCGCTCGGCGCCGCGATGCAGGCCAACGAGGCGCGCGGTATGGACTTCACGCCCGAGGGCGGCGAGAGCCCGCGCCAGGTGCTCGCGCGCCTGCGCCCCTGGCTCGCCGAGATCGCGGCACGCGCGCAGCCGACGCTCGCGTTTACCCACCGCGGCGTCATCCGGGTGCTACTCGCCGAGGCAACCGGCTGGGACATGCTTGGCCGGCCGCCGGCGAAGCTCGACTGGGACGCGCTGCAGCTGTTCCGGCTCGACGCGCAGGGTCAGCCGAGCGTGCACGCGCTCAACGTCGCGCTGGATGCCGTGCCGGAAAGCGCAGGCGGCCGATGAGCGCGCCCGCGCGCCGTCGCGTCATGATCTACGTCCAGCACCTGCTGGGCATCGGCCATCTGCAGCGCAGCGCGATCGTGGCGCGCGCCTGCGCCGACGCCGGCCTCGAGGCGATGCTGGTGAGCGGCGGCGCGCCAGTACCCGACCTCGACCTGCGCGGGGTTCGCTTCGTTCAGCTGCCGCCCACGGTGGCCGCGGACCCGAGCTTCAAGGTCCTGCTCGACGCCGAGGGCCGTCCGGTCGACGACGCCTGGAAGGCGCGCCGGCGCGATCGGCTGCTCGAGCTGTGGCGCGGATTCCACCCGCACGCCCTGGTGATCGAGCTCTACCCGTTCGGCCGGCGCCTGATGCGCTTCGAACTCCTGCCTCTGCTCGAAGCGGCGCAAGCTGCTGCGCAGCGCCCGGTCATCGTGTCCTCGGCGCGCGACGTGCTGCAGGACAACGAAGACAACGCGGCGCGGCTGCAGAAAATGCTTGAGGCGTTCGAGCGTTACTTCGACTGGGCGCTGGTGCACGGCGACCCGGCGTTCATTCCCTTCGAACGCACCTTCCCGCACACGGCACGTATCGCCGCGCGCATCGCCTACACCGGCTATGTCGTCGACCGCCAGCCACCCGCGACCGAGTCGGCGCATGGCGGACAGCTCGGCGCGGGAGAGGTTCTCGTTTCCGCGGGCGGCGGCGCGTTCGGCGCGACGCTGCTCGAGACCGCGCTGCGCGCGCGACCGCACACCTCGCTCGCCGATCGTGTCTGGCGCGTGCGCGCGGGCGTCGAGCCGCAACCCGGGCGCATCGAGGCGCTGCGCTCGCTCGCCGCTGGCGACGCACGCGTGATCGTCGAGCCGAACCGGCCGGATTTTCGCCAGCGGCTGCGGCACTGCCTGCTCTCGGTCAGCCAGGCGGGCTACAACACGCTGCTCGAAACCCTGCAGGCCAGCGCGCGTGCGGTGATGGTTCCGTACGTCGGGCGCAAGGAAACCGAGCAGACGCTGCGCGCGCGCCTGCTCGCGGAGCGCGGCGCGATCGACATCGTCGAGGAAGCCGCGCTGAGCCCGCAGACCTTGGCCAGTGCGATCGACCGCGCCGTCGATCGACCGCGCCCTGCGCCCGTCATGATCGACACCAATGGCGCGGCGCGCAGCGCCGAGCTGCTCGCCCAATGGACCGCGACACTGCAATGGTGAGTGAGGACTGGGCGGTGCTCGATGACGAGCTCGCGCGCTGGCGCGAGGCCGGCCGCAGCGCGACATTCTGGTGGCGCGACGATGACGCAGTGCAGCGCACGCCCGCGCTCGAGCGCCTGCTCGGCCTCGCGCGCGAATTCGAGATGCCGCTCGCCCTGGCGGTGGTTCCGGCCGCGGCGCAGGCCAGCCTGTTCGATGCGTTGCCGGAAAGCGTCTGCGTGCTGCAGCACGGCGTCGACCACCGCGACCGCAGCAGCGCGGGTGCGAAGCGCAGCGAGTTTCCCTTCGACGAGCCGGCGGATGCGGCGCTCGCACGCATCGCCGAAGGCGGCGCCCGCCTCGCGCGCCTTGCGGGCGCGCGCTGGAGCGCGGCCTTCGCCCCGCCCTGGAATCGCCTGCCGGCGGCGCTCGCGGCGCGCCTGCCGGCGGCCGGCCTGCGCGGGCTGAGCGCGTTCGGCGCCCGCGCCTGCGCGTACCCCGCCGCGGGACTGGTGCAGGTCAACACCCATGTCGACCTCATCGCCTGGCGCGAGGATCGCGGTTTCGTCGGCGTCCGGAGCGCGCTCGCGCAGGCCGTGCGCCACCTGGCCGCCCGGCGCCGGGGCGAGGCCGACCCGGACGAGCCCACCGGCTGGCTGACGCATCATCTGCAGCACGATGCCGCGACCTGGGATTTTCTCGCGCGCCTGCTCGCATCGATGCGCCGTGACCCCGCGGTGCGCTGGCTCAGCGCGCAGCCCCTGTTCGCGGCGCAGCAGACATGATTGCGCCCGGCGCGAAGCGCTTTCGCTATCCGCGTCAGGCGCTGCACAGTGCGTACGCGCTCGCCTGCATCGGCATGGCGATCGGTTTCGGGCCGCTCCTTTTCGCGCAACCGGCGCCGCTGTTTCGCTGGCTGCTCGGCACGATGGGCGTGCTTTTCCTCGTATACTTCGCGCGCACGGTTGTCCGCCAACGCACCCGGATCGAGGTCGATGCATCGGGGATTGGCGCACGCGGACCGCTGGGCGTCGTGATCCGCTGGGATGACGTACGCGCGGTGCGGCTGAATTACTACTCCACTCGGCCCGACCGTTCAGGAGGATGGATGGAGTTCATCGTGAAAGGTCCGCGGCGCTCGGTCCGCGTCGAGTCCACGCTTGACGGTTTCGTCGAGCTCGTGGGCGAGACGCTTCGCGCGCTGCGCGGACGCGGAATCGAGCTGGATGAGCGCAGCCAGGCGAACCTGCGTGCGCTCGGCCTGTCCGGCTGACGGTATCGCGCGGGAACCGGGAGATCGACGGGTCGACGATGGCGGATCTTCTGCGCATCAACGAGCTCAAGGTCTACCTCGACGTCGATGCCGGCACGGTGAAGGCCGCTGACGGCGTTACGTTCCGCATCCCCGAGGGCCGCACGATCGCTCTGGTGGGCGAGTCGGGCTCGGGCAAATCGATCGTCGCGCAGGCGATCATGGGCATTCTGCCGCGCATCGCGCGTATCGAAGGCGGCGAGATTCTGTTCTCGGATCCGAATCAGCCCGGCACCGTCGTCAACATCGCGGGCCTCGGGCGCCAGAGCGCCGCCATGCGGGCGATCCGCGGCGGGCGGATCTCGATCATCTTCCAGGAGCCGATGACCGCGCTGTCGCCGCTGCACACGATCGGCAATCAGATCGCCGAAGCGCTCGCCCTGCACCGACCGCAGCTGGGCAAGCGCGAGCGGCGCGACGCGGTGATCGAGATGCTGCGCCACGTCGGCTTCCCGGATCCGGTCGCCGCCGAGCATGTGTATCCATTCGAGCTGTCGGGCGGCCTGCGCCAGCGTGCGATGATCGCGATGGCGCTGGTCTGCCGGCCGGCGCTGCTCATCGCCGACGAACCAACCACGGCCCTGGACGTCACGATCCAGGCCCAGATCCTCTATCTGATCCGCGAGCTGCAGCGCGAACTCGGCATGGCCGTGCTGATGATCACGCACGACCTCGGCGTGGTCGCCAACATGGCCGAGGAAGTGGTCGTCATGTACCAGGGTCGCGTGGTCGAGTCGGGCACGATCGAAGACATCTTCCGCGAACCGCGCCACCCCTACCTGAAGGCGCTGATGCGCGCGGTGCCGCGCTTCAACATGGCCGAGGGCGAGCGACTCACTCCGATTCGCGAGGTCCAGATCAACTCCGAACACCGTCTGCTTGCCCCCTCCCAACGCCCCGCGATGCGCGCCGGCAGCGGGCCGCCCCTGCTCTCGGTGCGCCACCTGAGCAAGCGCTTCTACACCCGCAAGACCTCGATCCTGGGCACCAAGCTCGGCGGCGATGTGCTCGCGGTGGATGATGTCAGCTTTCAGGTCAATGCGGGCGAATGCCTGGGACTGGTGGGCGAGTCGGGCTGCGGCAAGACGACCTCCGCGAAGATGATCCTGCGCTCCATTTCGCCGGATCGGGGCGAGATCGTGTTCAACGACCATGGCACGCTGCGCGACGTGCTCGCGCTGAAGGGCGATGCGCTGTTCGACTACCGGCGCAAGGTCCAGTTCGTCTTCCAGGACCCGTTCGGCTCGCTCAATCCGCGCATGACGGCGCTCGACATCGTCGCCGAGCCGCTCGTGATCCACAAGATCGGCGATTCCGACGAGCACTTCGAGCGCGTCAAGGAGCTGATGCTGCTGGTCGGGCTCGACGTGCGGTTTCTCAGACGCTACCCGCACAGTTTCTCGGGGGGGCAGCGCCAGCGCCTCGGCATTGCGCGTGCACTCGCGCTCAGTCCCGACCTGCTGCTGCTCGACGAGCCGGTCTCGGCGCTCGACGTCTCGGTCCAGGCACAGGTGCTGAACCTGCTGCGCGACCTGCGCGAAACGCTTAACCTGACGTACATCTTCATCTCGCACAATCTCGCGGTGGTGCATTACCTTGCCGATCGCATCGCGGTGATGTGCAAAGGCCGCCTGGTCGAAACCGCGGAGTGCCGCGAGCTGTTCCGCCGGCCGGTGCATCCCTACACCAAGGCCC
Source organism: Betaproteobacteria bacterium (assembly GCA_022340705.1). Taxonomy (GTDB): domain Bacteria; phylum Pseudomonadota; class Gammaproteobacteria; order Burkholderiales; family SG8-39; genus SG8-39. The sequence goes on along the minus strand of JAJDNJ010000144.1, from coordinate 17,885 downwards.
TGCTCGCAGCCGTGCCGGATCCCGATCTCGATCGGCTGCTCAACTTCGGAGCCCTCATGGAAAGCAAGGCCTCCGACCCGGCCGCCTGGCCCAACCCGTTTCGCCTGGACGCCAGCGCGCGGACCAGTATGATCGACATCGGCAACGGACACATGGTGCGTGCCCACGTCGCCGCAGACCGCTCGGAGCTCACTGCATGAATGCCAAGATTCTCACTGCCGAACCCTTTTCGGGCCTTGCCGCATCGGGCGGCCGCCTCGCCGCGTGGCTGCTCGCCGCGGCGCTCGCCCTGCCCGCCGCGGCCGCGAGCCTGGTCGAGACGCCGTCCCTCAGCGGCGACGTCGGGGCCAAGAAGCTGCCGCCGGTCGATCAGCGGGTGCCGAGCCCCCCGCTCGTGCTGCAGAGCACCGGCAAGCCGGGCGGTGCGCTGCGCACCCTGATCGGTCGCTCGCGCGACGTGCGCCTGCTCGTGGTCTACGGCTACGCCCGCCTCGCCGGCTACGACACGCGACTCAACATCGTTCCCGACATCGCGCAGAGCATCGACGTGAAGGAGGGGCGCATCTTCACCATCAAGCTGCGCCAGGGGCACAAGTGGTCCGACGGCCAGCCGTTCACCACGGAAGACTTCCGCTACTACTGGGAGGACGTCGCGAACAACCCCGAGCTCAGCCCGACCGGGCCGCCGCGCGAGCTGCTGGTCGACGGGCAGCCGCCCAAGGTGGAGATCATCGACAAGACCACCATCCGCTATACCTGGGCCAAGCCGAATCGCGACTTCCTGCCGCGCATCGCGGGAACCTCGCCGCTGTTCATCTACCGGCCGGCGCACTACCTGAAGAAGTTCCACAAGAAGTACAACCCGAAAATCGCGAAGGCCGAGGCGGACGGGAGCGCCAAGCGCAGCTGGGCGCGGGTGCACAACAAGCAGGACAACATGTACCGCTTCGACAATCCCGACCTGCCGACGCTGCAGCCCTGGATGAACACCACCAAGCCACCGGCGGATCGCTTCGTTGCGGTGCGCAATCCCTACTTTCACCGCATCGACTCGCAGGGGCGCCAGCTGCCCTACATCGACCGCGTCGAGATGCTGGTCGCCGACGGCAAGCTGATCCCGGCCAAGGCCGGCGCCGGAGAAGCCGACCTGCAGGCGCGCGACATTCAGTTCAACAACTACACCTTCCTCAAGAAGAGCGAGAAGCAGAACGACTACCGCACCCTGCTCTGGCGCACCGCGAAGGGATCGCATTTCGCGCTGTTCCCGAACTTGAACGCGAACGATCCGGTCTGGCGCAAGGTCTTCCGCGACGTGCGCTTCCGGCGCGCGATCTCGATGGCAATCGACCGCTCGATCGTCAACAACGTGCTCTACTTCGGCCTCGCGATCGAAGGCAACAACACGGTGCTGCCCGACAGCCCGCTGTTCAAGGAGCGCTACCAGACGCAGTGGGCGAACTTCGACCGCAGCGCAGCCAACAAGCTGCTCGACGAAATGGGGCTCAAGCGCGGCAGCGACGGCATCCGCAAGCTGCCTGACGGCCGATCGATGGAAATCATCGTCGAGACCGCGGGCGAGAGCACCGAGCAGACCGATGCCCTCGAGCTGATTCGCGAAATGTGGCGCGAGGTCGGGATCAAGCTGTTCAGCAAGCCGTCGCAGCGCGAGGTGTTCCGCAACCGCATCTTCTCGGGCGAGGCCATGATGTCGGTGTGGGAGGGACTGGAGAACGGCATCGCGACGGCCGACATGACCCCGGAAGAGCTTGCACCGACCAGCCAGCAGCAGCTGGAATGGCCCAAGTTCGGCCAGTATTTCGAGACCAGCGGCAAGGCGGGCGAGGCGCCCGACATCCCGGAGGCGGTCGCGCTGATGAAGGCGCTAGCCGAATGGAACGCGGCAACGACGACCGAGGCGCGCGCCGCGATCTGGCACCGTATGCTCGCGATCCAGGCCGACCAGCAGTTCTCGATCGGCGTGGTGAGCGGCGTGCCGCAACCGGTCGTGGTGCGCAACGAGGTCCAGAACGTCCCGGAAAAAGGCATCTACAACTGGGACCCCGGGGCGTTCTTCGGTATCTACCACCCCGATACCTTCTGGATGCGCTGAGCGGTGCCCGCGGGCCGCGGACGGCGAAGCGCTGGCCGCGGACAGGGTTCGCGCGGCGCCCGTCCGCGCGGCGGAGCGCATAAAATCGGCGGGTCTCCAGGCACCGAGGAGGGGTGCGGCTCGTTTCAGGGCATCGACCGGCAGCGCGCATGCTGAACTACACGCTCCACCGCATCCTGATCATGATTCCGACGCTGCTGGTCATCAGCTTCGTCACGTTCGTCATCATCAACCTGCCGCCGGGCGATTACCTGTCCAACCAGATTCAGGAGCTGAAGAGCAGCGGCGACACCGCGGCGCTCGAGCGGGTCGAATTCATGCGCCGCGAGTACGGGCTGGACAGGCCGTTCATGGAGCAGTACGCCGCCTGGCTCGGCATCTGGCCGGGTCAAAAGGGATTTTCCGGCCTGCTGCAGGGCGACTGGGGCTGGTCGTTCGAGCACGACCTGCCGGTCTCCGAGGTCGTCGGCGACCGGCTGATGCTGACGTTCATCCTCAATTTTTCGACCATCCTGTTCACCTGGGCGGTGGCGTTTCCGATCGGCGTGTATGCCGCCACCAATCAGTACAGCTGGGGCGATCATGGGCTCACGCTGCTCGGCTACATCGGTCTGGCGACGCCTAATTTCCTGCTCGCGCTGGTGCTGATGTACTTCGCCAACGTCGAGTTCGGCCTGTCGATCGGCGGCATCATGGACCCGCAGTTTCTCGGCCAGCCTTGGAGCTGGGACAAGGCGCGCTCGGTGCTGGACCATCTGTGGATCCCGGTGATCGTGATCGGCACCTCTGGCACCGCGGGCATGATCCGCCGCCTGCGCGCGAACCTGCTCGACGAGCTGCAAAAGCAGTACGTGGTCACCGCGCGTGCCAAGGGCATGCCGCCGACCCGGCTGCTGCTGAAGTACCCGCTGCGCATGGCGCTCAACCCGTTCATCGCCGACATCGGCAGCCTGCTGCCGAGCGTTATCTCCGGATCGGCGATCGTCGCGGTGGTGCTCTCGCTGCAGACCTCGGGCCCGATGCTGCTCGATGCGCTGCAGAGCCAGGACCAGTACCTCGCCGGCTCGTTCCTGATGTTCCTCTCGCTGCTCGCGGTGATCGGCACCTTCATCTCCGACTTGCTGCTCGCTGCGCTCGATCCGAGGATCCGCCTGACCGGAGGCATGGCCAAGTGAGCAACGCGCGCGCCGACCCGCCCGGCCAGCTGGAACATTACGTATCGCAGGCGCCGTTCGAGCCGCTCGCGGCCGAAGCCCTGACGCCCGAGCAAGAGCACTTCTACCGCGCCTCGCAATGGCAGATCATGTGGTGGAAGTTCCGCCGCCACCGCATCGCGGTCATCTCGGGCGTCATCCTGCTGCTGTTCTACGGCTCGACCTTGGTGACCGAGGTGCTCGCGCCCTACGAGCTGCATTCGCGCAACGGACGCTATATCTACGCGCCGCCCCAGGCGTTGCACCTGTTCCACGAGGGCGCGTTCGTCGGGCCCTTCGTCTACGGCTACACCATGCAGCTCAACATGACGACGCTCAAGCGCGAGTACCGCGTCGACACCACCAAGGTCCATCCGTTGCGCTTCTTCTGCCGCGGCGACGAGTACAAGTTCTGGAACTTGGTCGACTGGAACGTGCACCTGTTCTGCCCGGCCGAGCGCGGCACCGCGTTCCTGCTCGGCACCGACCGCCTTGGCCGCGACCTGCTCTCGCGCATCATCTACGGCACGCGCATTTCGCTCACCGTCGGGCTGTTCGGGATCATGGTCAGTTTCACGATCGGGATCGTGCTCGGCGGCATCTCGGGTTTCTACGGCGGCTGGGTCGACAACCTGATTCAGCGCTTCATCGAGATGGTGCGCGCGTTCCCGGAGCTGCCGCTTTGGATGGCGCTCTCGGCCGCGCTGCCGGTGACCTGGAGCCCGATCCTGGTCTATTTTGGCATCACCATCATCCTCGGCCTGCTCGACTGGCCGGCGCTCGCGCGCGCGGTGCGCTCCAAGCTGCTCGCGCTGCGCGAGGAGGATTTCGCCGCGGCCGCGGTGCTCATGGGCGCGGGGCCGGGACGCGTGATCGCGCGCCACCTGCTGCCGAGCTTCGCAAGCCACCTCATCGCCTCGGCCACGCTCGCGGTGCCCGGGATGATCCTCGGCGAGACCGCGCTGTCCTTTCTCGGCCTCGGGCTGCGGCCGCCGATTACCAGCTGGGGCGTGCTGCTGAACGAGGCGCAGAACATCAACGTGGTCGCGCTCTACCCCTGGTTGATGATCACGGTGCTGCCCGTGTTCATCATCGTGCTGGCGTTCAATTTCTTCGGCGACGGCCTGCGCGACGCGGCCGACCCCTACCGATAAGAACAAGGGGGGCTACGCGCCCCCTTGTTGAACCCCCCACTTCAGACGAACTTCGGGTCGCGTCGGCGACGCGATCCGAAGTTCTCAGGCAGGTCGCCTCCTCAGGGACTCAGGACGAGGCCTTCGTAGGCGAGCAGCGAGCCGGGCATGACGCGCTCGAGCTCGCGCGCCACGCCGTCGAGCATGCTGTCGCTGTGATCCGGGTCGTGGTGGAAAACCACCAGGCGCTTGGCGCCCGCCGCCTTGCACAGGCGCACGCCCTCCTGCCAGGTTGAATGGCCCCAGCCCGCATGCCCCTTCAGGTATTCCTCGTCGGTGTACATGCTGTCGTAAATGACCAAATCGGCGCCTTCGATGAGCGCAAGGATGTTGCGATCGGGCGCATCCGGCACATGCTCGGTATCGGTCAGGTAGCAGACCGAGCGGCCGGCATACTCGATTCGATAGCCGGTCGCGCCATCGGGATGATTGAGCGCGGTCGTTTGCAGGGCGATGCCGGGCGCCGGCACGAGGGTCTGCCCGGCCTGGAACTCGCGATAGCTCAGGTTCGCACGGAAGACCTCGGGCGGCACGGGAAACAGCGGCGACATCATGAACTCGCAAATCACGCGGTGCAGAGAGACGCGCCCGCCGAGGTGGCCGGCCCAGACGCGAAACGTGTTCTGCGGCTGGAAGAACGGGCGAAAGAACGGCAGCCCGCAGACGTGATCGAAATGCGTGTGCGTCAAATACAGATCGGCATCGATCGGCGCCTGTTCCGCGAGCGCGTTGCCCAGATAACGGATACCCGAGCCGGCATCGAACAGCAGCAGCCGTCCCCCGCAGCGCACCTCGAGCGACGAGGTATTCCCGCCGTAGCGCATCGTCTCGGGCCCCGAGCAGGCAATGCTGCCGCGCACGCCCCAGAACCGGATGGTGAAATCGTCCTGGCCCATGGTCAGCGCCGAACTATAGCGGATCGAGCGGGGCGCGCGGGGTAAGATGGCGGTCGCGCCGCAACGGCCTAGCGCCCCGGAATGGAACGCACGCTATTCAAGTTCATCACCCGCTACAGCAAGCGGGAGCAGCTGCTGATCGTCCCGTTCGTGGTGGCCTCGATGGTCGTGTACTTCCTCTCGCTCGACCTGCCCAAGACGATCATCAACCAGGCGATCCAGGGACACAGCTTTCCCAACCCCGACTCGGTCGCGAGCTTTCTGCGTTTCAGTTTCACGCTGCCCGCGCTGCTGGGCGGCGGTAGGGTCACCCCGTTCGACGGCTTCGAGCTCTCCCGCCTGCCGTACCTGTTTGCGCTGTGCGTGACCTTTCTCACCCTGATCGTCATCAACGGCCTGCTCAAGCTGCGCATCAACACCATGAAGGGCTGGCTGGGCGAGCGCATGCTGCGCCGGCTGCGCTTTCAGCTGTTCGATCACATCCTGCGCTTCCCGCTGCCGCGTTTCCGGCGCGTCAAGGCCGCCGAGATGGCGTCCATGATCAAGGACGAGATCGAGCCGCTCGGCGGATTCATCGGCGACTCGGTGATCACGCCGCTGTTTCTCGGTGGCCAGGCGCTCACCGCACTGTTTTTCATCGTCTACCAGAACATCGCGCTCGGCATGGTGGCGCTCGGCGTCGTGGCGGTGCAGACGGTCGTCATTCCGAAGCTGCGCCGCCGCCTGCTCTTCCTCGCCAAGGCGCGCCAGCTCGGCGCGCGCCAGCTCGCCGGACGGATCGCCGAATGCGTCGACGGCGTGGCGGAGATCCACGCCCATGGCACCTCGAACTACGAACGCGCGGAATTCTCGGACCGGCTCGGGCGGCTGTTTCGCATCCGCTTCGAGTTCTACCAGCGCAAGTTCTTCATCAAGTTCCTCAACAACTTCCTGTCCCAGATGACGCCGTTCATCTTCTACTCGATCGGCGGCTACCTGGTGATCGTCGGGCGGCTCGACATCGGCGCGCTGGTTGCGGTGATCGCCGCCTACAAGGACCTGCCGAGTCCGGTGAAGGAACTGATCGACTGGGATCAGCGGCGGCTGGACGTCTCGATCAAGTACAGCCAGGTGATCGAGCAGTTCACGGTCGAGGACCTGATGCCGACCGCGGTGCAGGACATGGTCGAAGTGCCCGCCGTGCCGCGCGAGGGTGTGCTGCGCGCCGCGAACCTCACCCTGGTCGACGAGTCAGGCGCGAAGGCGATCGAGGGCGTGTCATTCGAGATCCCGCTGCACGAACACGTGGCGCTGGTCGGCGGCCACGGCTCGGGCACCACCGAGCTCGCCCAGCTCGTTGCGCGCCTGGTCTTCCCGACCAACGGCTCGCTCGAGATCGGCGGCATCGACGTGACGCGCGCCCCGGAGGCGCTCACCGGCAGGACCTTTGCCTACGTTGGAACGCCGTCCTACCTGTTCCCGCTCAGCGTGCGCGACAACCTGATCTACGGCCTCAAGCACCGGCCGATACGCGAGGCCGAGTACGAGGGCGAGGCGCTCTCTGCACGCCGCTTTCAGCTGCGCGAGGCCGAGCGCACCGGCACGCCGTTATACGACATCAACGCGCAATGGGTCGACTACGACGCGGCGGGAGTTTCGGGTCCCGACGAGATGGATGCGCGCATCCTCGAGGTCCTGCACGTCGTCGATCTCGACGAGGCAATTTTTGAGCTCGGCCTGCGCAGCGCGGTGGATGAGAGCCACGGCGAGGCACTGCGCGACCGGATGCTCGGCGCGCGCGAGGCGATGCGCGAGCGGCTCGAGTCGCTCAACATTCAGGACTGGGTCGAGCGCTTCGATCCCGCGCAGTACAACCGCAACGCGACCCTGGCCGAGAACCTCTTGTTCGGAACCCCGGTCGGGCGGACCTTCGACATCGAAAACCTCGCCGCGAACGCCTATGTCCGGCGCGTGCTGGACGAGACCGGGCTTACCGACGAGCTGCTGCGCATCGGGCACAAAGTCGCCGAGACCATGGTCGAGCTGTTCAGCGGCCTGCCGCCGGGGCACGAGTTTTTCGAGCGTTTTTCGTTTATCCGCCATGAGGACCTGCCGAGCTACCAGGCGTTGCTCGCGCGGATCCTCGAATCCGGCCTGAAGGGGATCGGCAACGCCGATCGCGACCAGCTCCTCGCGCTGCCGTTCAAGCTGTCGCCTGCCAGACATCGTCTCGGTCTGCTCGATGACGCGCTCCAGGCGCGGGTGCTCGACGCGCGCCGCTACTTCGCGCAGCATCTTCCGGAAAACCTCACCTCGGCGGTCGAGTTCTTCGATCCGCAGCGCTACAACACCGCCGCATCCCTGCAGGACAACATCCTGTTCGGCAAGATCGTCACCGGGCAGGCCGAGGCCGCGACGCGCATCGGCGCACTGCTGCGCCAGGTGCTTGACGAGCTCGGCCTGCGCCCGCTGGTCACCAGCATCGGTCTCGACTACCAGGTCGGCACTGGCGGCGCGCGCCTCGCGGCGGCGGACCGTCAGAAGGTTGCGATCGCGCGCGCGCTGCTCAAGCGACCGGCGGTCTTGGTGCTCGATCACGCTGCGGCTATTCTCGACCCGGCGTCGCAGTCGCGCGCGCTGGGACGGGTGCTCGATTACCGCAAGGGTCAGGCGGTGATCTGGGCACTGTCGCGCGCCGAATTCTCCGAGCGTTTCGACAAGGTGCTCGTGCTGGAGCGCGGCAAGCTCGCCGAGCACGGCGCGTTCGAGAGTCTGAAGTGCACGGACGGCCTTTTGCACAAGCTGCTCAACCCCGCCTGAGGTCGGCAGAGCAAGGAGAACGACGATGTCACTCGAGCAGGAAGTCGAACTGATTCGACAGTTCCCGATCTTCAGCAAGATCCAGCCGGCGATGCAGAAGCTGCTCTGCTTCAGCAGCGAGCGGCTGACCTACGAGGCGGGACAGGTCATGTTCCGCGCGGGCGATGCGGCGGACGCGGCGTATATCGTGATCGACGGCCAGGTGGACATCACTGTGCCGACCTCGACCGGTGCGATCCTGGTCAATCAGCTGAAACGCAACGACATCATCGGCGAGATTGCGATCTTCGGTGACGTGCCGCGCACCGCGACGGCGACCGCCATGACGCGGATGGAGGCTTTGCGCATCTCCAAGGAGATGTTCACAAACGTGATTCGCGAAAACCCGGACGCGGCGCTCGAGCTGATCAAGATCCTCGCTGCCCGGCTCGCGAACACGACCGCTCAGCTCAGCCGCCGCGCGCCCGGCTAGGCGCCCGGATGCGGCTGCCCGCACTCCAGGCGGCACTCGGCCAGCCGCCACGCGCCGCACCGCCGGAGCGGGTGCGCAGCCTGATTGCGGCGCAGCAGCTGCAAAGCGAGATCCTGATCGGATGGGTGCAGTTCGCGTTGATCGTGTTCTGGATCCTGCTCTACACAGTCGCGCCGAAGACCTCCGCGGGCACGCGTTTCCTGCCCGTGCCCTGGGTGCTCGGGGCGTTCCTGCTGATCACCCTGCTGCGCCTCGTGCTGGCCCATCGTCACCGCCTGACGCCCCCGCTGCTGATCGCCGGCGTGATCGTCGACATGGCGCTGTTGATGGGCCTGATCTGGAGCTTCCACCTGCAGTACGAACAGCCCGCACCTTTCTATCTCAAGGCGCCGACGCTGTTGTACGTCTTTATCTTCATCGCGCTGCGCGCGCTGCGCTTCGAGCCGGTGTACGTGGTCGCCGCGGGCCTGGCTGGCGCCGCGGGCTGGGTCGCGCTGCTGGTCTACGCCGCGATGTCCGGCGAAATGGCGGTGACGCGCAACTACGTCCACTACATGACCTCGAACAGCGTGCTGGTCGGCGCCGAAGTGGACAAGATCCTTTCGATCCTGCTGGTCACCGCCGTGCTCGCGCTCGGCCTGGTGCGCTCGCAGCGCATCCTCTACCGGTCGGTCTCCGAAAGCGTGATCGCGCGCGACCTCTCGCGCTTCGTCTCGCCCGAGGTCGCCGCGCGCATCACCACCGGCGCGCGCGAGCTTCGACCGGGCGACGGGGAGGTGCGCGTCGCCTCGGTACTGTTCACCGACATCGAGCGCTTTTCGACCATCTCCGAGAAGCTGACGCCCGAGCAGCTGCTGTCGATGCTGAACGCCTACTTCGCCGCGGTCTCCGAGGCGATCGACCGCCACGGCGGGGTCATTACCCAGTACCAGGGCGACGCCATGCTGATCACGTTCAACACCATCAAGGACGATCCGGATCACGCCGCGAACGCGGTGCGTACCGCGCTCGCCATCCAGGACGCAACGCGCAACCGCCGCTTCGGCGACGGCCTGCAGCTGCGCACGCGCTGCGGCATCAACACCGGGCGCATCGTCGCCGGGGCGGTGGGCACGCCCGAGCGCCTGCTCTACACGGTGCACGGCGACGAGGTGAACGTCGCCGCGCGCCTGGAGCAACTCAACAAATCGACCGGGACCACCATACTCGCCACCGAAAGCACGGTGCAGGCGGTCGGTGCGGGGTTCGAATTCGAGCGCGTCGCGGAGGTGACGGTACGCGGGCGCAGCCAGCCGACCGCGGTCTATACGCCGCGCCTGCGCGGCGCGGCGGCGCCATGACGCGGGCCGGCATTTCGCGCAGCGCCGCACCCGCGAGAACGTCTGCCGCCTGCAACATCTGCGGCGGCACCCGGTTCGAGCCGGGCCCCAACCAGCGCATGAGCAGTACCGGGCGCGCGCCACGCTGCAGTCAGTGCCGTTCGCTCGAGCGCCACCGCCAGCTGCGCCGCGTGTATGCGTTCCTGCCCGCCGATTTCCTCGCCGGGCTGGACGTGCTCCAGCTCAGCCCGGACATCGGCGTCGACCCCGCCTGGTTTCGCAGCTACGAGGTGTCCGAGTATGGCGGCGCGAACTCGCTCGATCTGCAGGCGATCGACCGGCCGGACGCGCGCTACGACCTGGTGATCTGCAACCACGTGCTCGAGCACGTTGCGGACGACCGCCAGGGTCTGCGCGAGCTGCTGCGCGTCACGCGCGCGGAGGGGTTCGTGCAGATCACCGTACCCTCCCCCTACACGCGCGCGACCACTGTCGACTGGGGCTTTCCCGACGCGCGCGCGCACGGGCATTACCGCGGCTACGGGCGCGACTTCCTCGCACGCTTCGGGCAGGCGCGCGCCGACGCGCGCCTACTGCAGGTCGAGGTCTTCGACCCGGTGACCGACGCCGGGAGCTACGTCTACCTGTGGACCGCAAGCGAGGCCTGCGCGCGGCGGCTCGCAGGCTGGATCCGGCTGCCGATCGAGCGCGCCTGAGCAAGAACAAAACGGGGGCCGAAGCCCCCGCTCGTCCTGCAAGTAGATCGGTTGCTTAGTCGGACTTCTTCTCGTCGGTGTTATCGCGCTCGTCGCCGTCAGCGGTGGCTTTCTGCTCCGACTTGTAGTCCTGCTTCTTCTCTTCGTCGGTCTTCTTCTCGTCGCTTTGCGACAGGCTGGCCTTGCCGGTGATCGGGCTGGCAACGGCGTACATCGAGGTCAGGCCAAACAGGCCGGCGATCAGGGCAGCGAGCAGGGTCTTCATGGCATTTCCTTTCGGGTCAGGGGTTTGCGTGGGGGCACGCGGGGGCGGTTGTCGACGAGCTGCGGTCAGTCCGACCGCTTCTCGCCGGCTTCCTTCGGTTGCGCCTCCGGCCGCTCGGATGCGGTCGACAGGCTCGATGACGGTCCGAGCGGGTTGGACAGGGTCGGCAGCGGCACGCTGCTCGTCGCATCCGTCTCCGGGCTGCAGGCGATCAGGCCGATGGCGGCAATCGCGAGCGCGCTCAGGCGAAGAAGCATCCGGTCCATCCTCTCGCTACGGGTTCTGCGGACCGGCACAGCGCCTGTCCGTGGATGCCATTACAGCGCGCGCCTGTAACGACTCGATGCCCGAATGCGCGAGCTTGGTATCAGCGCGCGGCCGCCAAGTAACGCGCGGTGTCGACGCGCGGCCGCGTTACACGACGTTACAAAGCCGGTCGACCCGCCCGATCGGCGGTATAAATAGCGCCGCGATGACGCACACCGATCACGTCCTGGTTGTCGACGACGACGCCGAGCTGCGTGCATTGCTCTCCGAGTACCTCAGCCGCAGCGGATTCCGCGTCTCGACGGCCTGCGACGGGCGCGAGATGCGTCAGCTGCTAGACAGCGCCAACCCGGATATCGTGGTGCTCGACGTGATGCTGCCGGGTGAAGACGGCCTGGCGTTGTGCCGCGATCTGCGCTCGCGTTCCAACCTGCCGGTGATCATGCTGACCGCGCGCGGCGACGAAGTCGATCGCATTGTCGGCATCGAGATGGGCGCCGACGACTATCTGGCCAAGCCGTTCAACCCGCGCGAGCTGCTCGCGCGCATGAAAGGGATTTTGCGGCGCGCGCGCAGCCTGCCGGCCGCGCGCAGCGAAGGCCATCGGCTGCGTTTCGCCGGATGGATCGTGGATCTTGCGGCACGTCATCTGATCGCACCCGACGGTGTCGTCGTGCCGCTGTCCGGCACCGAGTTCCGCCTGCTGCAGATTCTCGTCACCCATCCGAACCGCGTGCTCGACCGCAATCAGCTGATGGACCTCACGCTCGGACGCGAGGCGACGCCCTTCGACCGCGCGATCGACGTCCAGGTCAGCCGCCTGCGCCAGCGCCTGAAGGACGACGCGCGCGAGCCGCGCATCATCAAGACGGTGCGCAACGGCGGCTACGTGCTCGCCGCGCAGGTCGAACGGATCGACTGATGCGGCTCCTGCCGCGCTCGCTGTTCGGGCGCACGGTGCTGGTGCTGGCAGCGGGCCTGCTGCTTGCGCAGCTGGCGAGCCTGCTGGTCAACCTGCTCGACCGCGGGAGCAGCGTTTACCGCCTGTCCGCGCAACAGATCGCAATCCGCATCGCGCACACGGCACGCGTGCTCAACCGGTTGCCGAGCGCCGCGCGCGCCGAAGTCATCGAGGAGCTCGCCGGCACCGACCTCCAGATCCTGCTCAGCGCGCAGCCGGTGGCGATCAGCAAGGGCTACGCCGAGCTGGACGTCTACGAAACCGCCTTCGCGCGCGCGATCCGGCGCAGCCTCGGCAAGCCCCTCAAGACGACCGTCGAGATCACGCGCCTGCCGCGCACGCGGGATGAGCGTCATGCCCGGCCGGACGCGAGCGCATTCGACCTCTGGGTCGGGCGCCATTTCTATTTCCTGCAACCCGGGCCTTTTGCGGTCGTCGCCCAGATCCGACTCGAGGACGGCACGTACGCGATGTTCGTTGCGCGCGTGCCCCAGGAGCGACTCGGCCGGCTGGAAACGCTGGTGCCGCGCCTCGCGCTGTGGCTCGCGATCTTCTTCGCGCTCGCCGTGCTCGTGGTCGGCATGGTGACGCGACCCCTCGCCCGACTCGCGCGCGGCGCCGAGTCGATCGGTGCGGATTTGGAGGGACCGCCGCTACCCGAGGATGGCCCGGAAGAAGTGCGCCGCGTGATCCGCTCGTTCAATGCGATGCAGACGCGCGTGCGCAACTACCTGCTCGAGCGCGCCGAGCTGCTGCGCGCCGTCTCGCACGACCTGAAAACGCCGATCACACGCATGCGGCTGCGCAGCGAGATGCTCGACGACGAAGCCTTGCGCGGCAAGTTCCTGCACGATCTGCAAGAGATGGAGGCGATGGTCGGCTCGAGCCTCGAGTTCTTCCGCAGCCTCGGTCACGAGCCGCGCCGCCAGCCGACCGACATCGGCGCTCTGGTCGAGAGCATCGCCGAGGACTGGCGCGCGATGGGGGCCAGCGTGGAGCTGCGTGGCGCGCCACGCGCGACCTACCCCGCCCATCCCGAGGCCCTGCGCCGCTGCCTCGACAACCTGGTCGGCAACGCGATCCGCTACGGCGAGCGCGCGCGCATCGTCATCGACGACGACGCGCGGCGCCTGAGAATCCGCGTCGAGGACGACGGACCCGGCATTCCGGAGGAGGCCCTCGAGCGCGTGTTCGAACCGTTCTACCGGCTCGAGGGCTCGCGCAATCGCGCGAGCGGCGGCAGCGGGCTGGGACTCAGCATCGCGCGCAACATCGCGCGCTGGCACGGCGGGGATCTGGTACTACAGAGCGGTCCGCAGAACAAAGGGATAATTGCACAGCTCTCCCTGCCGCGTTGAACGCTTTCGCGCGATCGCCCCTCGTCCGAGCGCGGCAGCCTTCACAATCCGACGTCGGATCACGACGTATGAGACGCCAGATTGGTTTATTATCGGAACGCATTGAATCCGGGGCATTTTCGCCCTTCGATTTACGTGACAGAAAAAACCTTCGGACGATACCGAATCACCGGCGAACTGGGCAGAGGCGCGATGGGAATGGTCTATCGCGCAGTCGATCCGCTCATCGAGCGCGAGGTCGCGATCAAGACGCTCAATCCGGCACTGCCGCCCGAGGCGCTCGAGGAGGTGCGCGAGCGCTTCCTGCGCGAGGCGAAGTCCGCCGGCCGCCTGAATCACCCGAACGTGGTCACGATCTACGACGTCGGCGAGCAGGACGGCATCGCCTACATCGCGATGGAGTTTCTCGAAGGCCGCTCGTTGCAGCAGATCTCGAAGGCCGGCGAGCGCCTGCCGCATGACCGGGTCGCCGACCTGATCGCGCAGATCGCCGACGGGCTCGACCATGCGCGCGGCTATTCGATCGTGCACCGCGACGTCAAGCCGGCGAACGTGATGGTGTCGCCCTCGGGACGCGCCAAGCTCACCGACTTCGGCGTCGCGCATCTGCAGTCCTCGACGATGACCCAGACCGGCATGGCGCTGGGCTCGCCGAAATACATGTCGCCCGAGCAGGTCCTCGGCCAGCCGGTCGACCCGCGTTCGGACATCTTTTCGCTCGGCGTCGTGCTCTACGAGCTGCTCGTCTACCGCACCCCGTTCGAGAGCCCGAACGACTCGACGGTGCTGACCCTGATGAATCGCATTGCGCGCGATCCGCATCAGCCGGTCTGCGACATCAATCCCGAGATTCCCGTCGGCTTCGACGTCATCCTGAGCCGCGCGCTGGCCAAGACGCCCGAAGGACGCTACCAGACCGCTGGCGAGATGGCGCGCGACCTGCGCAACTACAAGGACCTGCGGCCGAGCGGCGAGGACGTCGATTCGCTCGCCGACACCCAGCCCCTCGGGCAATCGGTCACCACGCGCACGATTCCGCTCAACGCCAACCCGGACTCGACGCTGGTGCGCGGGCCGCTCGAGGAGAAGGTGCGCGAGAAGCTGCTCGCGGATCTGGATTCTTTTTCCTCCGACTTCGAGACCCAGGAGCGCGAGCGGGTCGCGCGCGAGGCAGCGGAGCTGCGCAAGAAAAAGGAGGCGCTCGACGAGTGGGCGAAGGCCGAAGCGCGCAAGCGCGAGGATTTCGATCGCACGCGCGAGGGACCGCTCGGACCCGACACCACCGCGATCCGGCGCGGCGCGCTCGAGCTGCTCAAGCGCCAGGCCGCCGAGCGCGGGCCGCTCGAGGACAAGGTGCGCGTGCGCGCCGAGACGATCGATCACATCCACAAGAACCTGCAGACCGCCTTTCAGTACCTCGCCGAGTTCTCGACCGAGATGAACGGCGTCACGCCGACCACCGGACGACCGCTCGAGTTCCTCTTTCTCAAGTCGCCTTCGCCGGTGACCCTGTCCGACGCGTTCTGCGACTACCGCCCGGCCAAGGTCGACGGCAAGGACGTCATCGACCATATCCAGATGCGCTTCCGGGCACGCTACATCAAGCCGACCCAGATCGAGACGGTGGGCGGCGAGGTGCAGCGCTGCGGCGACTTCCTCAAGAAGCATCGCGTCCCGTTCGAGTTCGAGGAGACCAAAAAGGACGACTTCGGCAAATCCATGGCAGGCACCTATGTGCTGAACGGGCCGATCCGCTGCGAGGTGGTGCTGCGCGCCGATTACGACAACGCGGCGGTGCACGTCGAGCTGCTCAACGTGGGGCGCATCGGCAGCTCGCGCACGACGCTGGCGGGGAAGGAATTCGTGCACGAGATCGCCGACGATCTCGCGCGCCTCGTCCTCGGCGTGGACAACGCATTCGAGAAGCGCCTGAAGCGCTGAAAGGGTCGCGCTTGGTCTTGGTGTCGGGCGAAGAAACTCTGGTACCCACCTCGTTCGCGGTGCTCTTCGCGGACGTCGCCGGCAGCACGCGGCTGTACGACACCGTCGGCGACAGCCTCGCGATGTCCGCGATCGGCAACTGCCTCGAGATCTTCCGCGAACGCACCGAAGCCACCGGCGGGCGCGTCATCAAGACGATTGGCGACGAGGTCATGTCGGCGTTCGCCTCGGCGGATGCCGCGGCGCGCGCCGCGCTTCAGATCCAGCTGCGCGTCGACACGCTCGAGCCGGTCTCGGGCAACAAGCTCGGCGTACGCATCGGCTTTCACTATGGCCCCGCAGTCGAGCGCGGCGACGACCTGTTCGGCGACACCGTGAACCTCGCCTCGCGGCTGGCCGACGTCGCCTCGCGCGGCCAGATCATCCTGTCGCAGGACACCACCCAGCGCCTGGCCAAGGGATTGCGCGCCGCCTGCCGGCCGCTCTACTCGATCCCGGTCAAGGGCAAGAACGATGACATCGCGATCTGCGAGCTGACCTGGAAGACGAGCGCCGACGCCACCGCGATGATGCCGACGCTCGGCGCCTCGACCGGCCACGCACGGCTCCGCCTGCACTACCGCAATCGCGAAATCGTGCTCGACGAAACTCACAACAGCCTTTCCCTGGGGCGCGACCAGAGCTCCGATGTGGTCGTTCCGGAGCGCATGGCCTCGCGCGAGCACGGACACATCGAGCATCGCTCGGGCAAGTTCGTGCTCGTCGACCACAGCGCGAACGGCACCTACCTCACCATCGCGGGCGACCGCGAGCTCGTCCTGCGACGCGAGGAATGCGTCCTGCACGGACGCGGGGTGATCGCGCTCGGCCAGCCGCGCGAGACGGCCGCCGAGCTGGTCGAGTTCGTCTGCGATTAGGCGGGAGCCCCGCGGCTTCGGTACGCCGGGGTCAGTGCAGGACCCGGGCGAAGGTGCGCCCGCGCAGCAGCGCACTCGCTTCCGGGCGCTCTTCGACCAGCTCGAACAGCGCCAGCGAAATCTCTTCGACCAGCGCCTCGGCCTGCTCGCCGCTCAGCGGCCACTGGGCGACGACGTCGGCCAGATAGAGATCGTCACGCAGCCCCTGGACGACCCGCTCACGGGTCACGTTCGAGCGATCCTGCACCGAGAAGCCGTACAGCACGGGAAAGCGCCGGAACAGGCTGTCCATGCGCGCGACCAGATCCGATTCGAGTCGGGCGTATTTGCTGCGCTGCGTTTGCGTGTTCATGGGTCACCTCGCACGCGCCCAGCATCGCGCGCAAGCAAACCGCCCGGGGAGGAAGGAATCCCGTTCGCCACAGTCTCTGACGCTCGGGACCGACGGGCGGCGGTACCCGGCGGACGAGCGGCGCTGCAGGATCCGGTTATCTGTGGTCGCCCGGCAAAGGCCCCGGCCCCAGGCGGCGGTGCGCCCAGAACCCGGCGACGACCACGAGCGCGACCAGCCCAAAGGCGAACGCCCAGCCGCGCGGCGACATGCCGCCGGCGAGATCGAGCGCCCAGCCGACGGCAAACGGGCCGACGAAGCCGCCCAGATAACCGAGCATCGAGTGCACCGCGAGCGTCGCGCCGCGCCGCGCGGGATCGGCGCTGCCCGCTGCGCCCGCGGTGAGCGAGGCCGAGTCGAGCCAGATGAGAACCGCCCAGGCCAGCACAAGGACCGTCGCCAGGCCATAGCCTCGCGGTCCGAGGACGCCCAGCGCAAGCGCGAGCACGGCGGCACCGAGCATCGCCACGGCGATCAGGCGCTTGCGCCCCCAGCGGATCGACCATTCGTTGCCGGCGACGCTCGCCCAGGTCCCGAGTAGCGCCATCACGGTCGCCACTGTCGCCGGCGCGAGCCAGGTGGTGGTCGCGGTCGAAGCCGCCACGAACCCGAGAAAGGCCACCACCCAGCCGCGCAGCGCACTCATCTCGAAGGTGTGCACGCCGTAGGCGACCGCGTAGGCCATCGCCGAACGGTTGCGCAGCACCGGGCGGAAATCGAACAGCGCCGCGCGTTCCGCGGTATGCGGCCGTGGCAGCGCACGCGGCGCACCGAGCGCGACCAGCATCCAGCCGAGCGCGGCGCAGGCGCCGGCCGCGACGAAGGCGCCCCGCCAGCCCCAGACGCCCGCGAGCCCCGCGGCGAACATGAACGACAGGGCCCCGGAGACACCGATGCTCGCCGCGTGGCCGGCGACCGCGCGCGACATCCACTGCGCGTCGACCCGGTCGGCGAGCAGCTTCAACCCGGTCATGTAGGTGCCCGCCCAGCCCACGCCGGCGAGCATGCGCAGGGCGAGCGCGTCCCAGAAGCCGGCCGCGAACGCGGCAAACGCGAGATGACTCGACACGGTCAAGGCGACACCCGC
>JAJDNJ010000107.1 GCA_022340705.1 Betaproteobacteria bacterium | reverse complement strand
AGGCGCTCGAGTGCCGCGCGGAAACTCTCCGCCGGCCGCGTGACGTCGAAGTGCACTGCGTCCAATCCCGATGCGGCCGCACCCGAGACGTTGCGCATCTGATCGTCGAGATAGACACAATGCGCCGGCGCCAGCGCCAGGTCGTCCGTGACGAGCCGGTAGGCGCCCGGATCGGGCTTCAAGATGCCGGTGTACGTTGCGTCGACGATCAGGTCGAAGTCACGCAGGAATGGAAGCCGCGCGCGGAAATCGGCGCCGTAAAAGAGATCGAGCTCGTTCGACAGGATCGCCAGCTTCGCGCCGGCGCGCTTCGCGCTGCCGATCGCGGCGAGCGCCTCCGGGCGGATCGCCGCCGCCGGGTCGGCGCCGCGAACACGCCGCAGAAACTGAGGCAGGCTCGTCCACGTCTCGCCGACCCGCTGCCCGGTTTCGCGCGCGCGTTCCAGGTAGTACTCGCGCTCCGTGATTGTTCCAGCCTGCATCGAGCGCCACAGCGCGTCGGTCGCGGGATCGAACGGGCCGCGCCAGGCGAGCGTTCCCGGCGCGAGGCCCAGCGTGCGTTCGTTCTCGCGCTGAGTCTCAAACAGGGTGCGCGTGATGACGCCGCCGAAATCGAGCACCAGCGCGCGTCCTTGTGCGCTCACGCGCGGCGCCCGGCCAACGCCGCGGCGAGCGCGGGATGCAGCGCGCCGCCGCTGGTTTCGGTGATCTCGGCCGCGGCGCTCAGGACCGCGCCGGCGATGCGGCGCTCGGCCGTTCGGTCGAAGCGCGACGCGATCGAGGCGACAGAGATCGCGGCGAATGCGCGTCGCTCGGCATCGAACACCGGGGCCGCGATGCTGACCACCTCGTCGTCGAAGGAACGGTCGGCGAGGCTGTAGCCGCGCGTGCGGATCTCGACGAGCATCGCGCGCAGGCGGCGCGTCGAAACGCAGGTGCGCGCGGTGTAGCGGCGCAGCAGGGCACGCGACGAGTACTCGCGCAGCCACGCCTGCGGTGCGAAGGCAAGGCAGGCGAGGCCGGAAGCCGTGGCATGCAATGGCAGCCCGACCGCGGGATCGACCGAGACGCGCGTCGGTCGCCGGGGCTCGACGATGCAGAGCGTCGTCATCTGGTCGCCGGACAGGAGCGAAGCGTGCGCGGTCTCTCCGGTCTCCGCGACCATTGCCTCGAGCCGGCTCTGGACGATGCTCGCCAGTGGGCGGGTCGCCTCGCGGATATGCGCGAAGCCGAGGAACGCGGCGCCGAGTCGGTAGCGGCGCGTGTGGGGGTCCTGCTCGATGAAGCCGTGCTTCGTCAATGCGACGAGCAGCCGGCGCGTGCCTGCCTTGTCGAAGCGAGCGCGGCGCGCGAGCTCGCTCAGCCCGAACTCGGGCATCGCCGCGCTGAAGTAGCCGAGGAGCCTCATCGCCTTGTCGACGGTCTGCATGCACGCGTCTCCCGTTGACCGGGCAGTTTGACAAACGTCAGGCGCCCTTGCAACCTATTGTCACCAACGGTGCAAATAGTGAACCGGCGCTGCGCGGTGCCGGGGGAGACTCCGATGAGCGTCGGGACGAAGAAAACGATCCTCGTGATCGGCACCTACGACACGAAATCCGAGGAGCTCGGCTTCCTCGTGACGTGCATCGAAAGGCATGGCGGCGCGGTGCTCACGATGGACGTCGGCGTGCTCGGCGAGCCGCGGGGGGTGGTTGCAGTGAGCAAGCACGACGTCGCGGCCGCCGCCGGTTCGTCGATCGCAGAGGCATCTGCCGCGGCCGACGAGAACGCGGCGATGCAGATCATGGCACGCGGCGCTTCGCGCCTCGCGCGCCGCCTGCACGACGAGCGCCGGATCGACGGCATGATCGCGATCGGCGGCACCATGGGAACCGATCTCGCGCTCGATTGCGCGCGCGCCCTGCCGATCGGCGTGCCGAAGTACATCGTCTCGACGGTCGCGTTCTCGCCGCTGATTCCGGCCGGGCGGCTGAGCGCGGACATCCAGATGATCCTCTGGGCGGGCGGCCTCTACGGATTGAACGCGGTTTGCCGGTCGTCGCTCGCGCAGGCCGCGGGCGCGGTGCTTGGCGCGGCGCGCGGGGCGCAGCCGCCGCGCGCCGGGCGGCCGGTGGTCGGCATGACCAGCCTCGGCAGCTCCTGCCTGTCGTACATGAAGTGGCTCAAGCCGGCGCTCGAGGCGCGCGGCTTCGAGGTCGCCATCTTTCACGCCACCGGCATGGGCGGCATGGCGTTCGAGCGCATCGCCGCGCAAGGCGGCTTTGCCGCGGTGATGGATTTTGCCCTGCCCGAGCTCGGCAATCTGATGTTTGGCTCGGTCGTGCATTCCGGACCCGAGCGGCTGCTCAGCGCGGGCGGCGCGGGCGTTCCCCAGCTCGTCGCGCCCGGCTGCATCGACCTTATCGATTTCGCCGGCTGGCAGGACGTTCCGCAACGCTTCGCCGAGCGACCGATTCATGCGCACAACCGGCTCATCAAATCAGCGGCGCTGGACGTCGCGGAGCGGCGCGAGACGGCGCGCGAGATTGGCCGCCGATTGGCGCGCGCGAAGGGCCCCGTCGAACTGCTGGTGCCGCTGCGCGGCATCGAGGAGTGGGACAGGCCGGGCGGGCCCGCGCACGATCCCGAGGGTCTCGCCGCCTTCGTAGACGAACTGCGCAAGTTGCGCGGGCTGCCCGTCACGCTGATCGAGATCGACGCCCACATCAACGACGAGCGCTTCGCTCAGCGCGCGCTCGAGACTTTCGATGCCTGGGTTGCCAAGGGCGCGATCAAGCGCTAGAACCCGGGCTCTGGCACTGGACATGACCATTCACACCGGCCGGCCGGCGACGCCCGCGATGCATGGGCTCGTCACCTCACCCCACGGCCTGGCCTCGTCGGCGGGCGTCGACGTGCTGCGCGCCGGAGGATCGGCAGTCGATGCTGCGATCGCCGCCAGCGCCGCGCTCGCCGTGCTCTATCCGCACATGACCGGCATCGGCGGCGACGCATTCTGGCTGATCCACGACGGGACGAGCGGCGAAATCCACTACCTCTGCGGCGGCGGATGTGCGGCGGCGAGCGCGGACCCGGGATGGTTCCGTGCACGCGGCCACACGGAGATCCCGCTCAAGGGCATCGTGCCCGCGACCTTGACCGTGCCGGGCGCGGTGGCGAGCTGGAGCGAGGCGCACGCGCGCTTCGGGCGCCTGCCGCTCGCACGCGCGCTGGCGCAGGCGATCGGCTATGCACGCGACGGATCGCCTGTCACCGCGCGTCTCGCGGACTTCATTGCGCTTTCCAAAACTGATCTGGCCGCCTGCCCCGAAGCCGCCGCGCTCTTTCTGCCGTGCGGCGAAGCACCACGCGCCGGCAGCACGCTCGTCAATGCCAACCTCGCACGCGTTCTCGAGCGCATCGCGCACGAGGGTCGGGCGGGCTTCTACGAGGGCGAAACTGCGCGCGAGATGGCGTCCTATGCCGAAGCGAACGGCGGCCTTTTCCGTGTGCAGGACTTCGCCGCGCAGCGGGCAGCGTGGGGCGAGCCGATCGTCGGCAGCTACGGCGACGTGACGCTCTACAACACGCCGGCGCCGACGCAGGGCTTCACCGTGCTGTCGATGCTCAGGCTGCTCGAGCCGTTCGAGCTGCGCCGCCTGCCGCTGCTTGGCCCGGAACGCATCCATCTGATGGTGCAAGCGAAGCAGCTTGCGTACCACGATCGCGACCGGTACCTCGCCGACCCGCGTTTCGCCGACGTGCCGATCGAGCGGCTGATCTCGAAGGCGCATGCCGATGCGCGGCGCCGACATATCGACCCGCAGCGCGCGCTCGCCTGGGATCAGGTGCCCTCGTACGGGACGCTTGCCGGCGACACGGTGTACATCGCGGCGATCGACCGCGAAGGCAACGCCGTCTCGCTGGTCCAGAGCCTGTACGGGCTCTTTGGCTCGGCGGTTGTCGCCGGCGAAACCGGCATCGTGTTGCAGAACCGCGGTGCGTACTTCAGCCTCGATCCGGCACATCCGAATGTGCTGCAGCCGGGCAAGATACCGCTTCACACCCTGATCGCGTCGATCGGCAAGCGCGATGGCAGGCTGTGGAGTGTGTTCGGCTGCATGGGCGCGGACGGGCAGCCGCAGATCCAGCTGCAGGCGTATCTCGGCCTGATCGACCATGGCCTAGACATTCAACAGGTGGTCGAGATGCCGCGCTTCCTCTCCGGCCGCTTCGCGCTCGGCGAGGCACGCGACACCCTGCACATCGAGGCGCGCTTTCCTCCGGACACGATCGATGCGCTTGAGCGCCGCGGGCATATCGTCGATCGCTGGGGCGCGTGGAACGAACTGGCCGGGCACGCGCACGGCATCGTGGTCGATCCGCAAACCGGCGTGCGCTGGGGCGGAGCGGACCCGCGCAGCGACGGCGCAGCGATCGGCTACTGAGCGCTGAATCCGGCTGGACTGGGTCCGCCGTCGCTCATCGCATCAGTCGAAAGCAGGCGCGCAGCTCGCGCACGAACGCCTCGGGCTGCTCGAACGCGGCGAAATGCCCGCCACGTGCAAGCTCGTTCCAGTAGACGAGGTTGACATAGCGCTTCTCGACCCAGCGGCGCGAGGCGCGGAAGATCTCTTTCGGATAGAGGCTCGCGCCGCTCGGCACGCGCACCGGTTCGAGCTTGGTGCGCACGAAACTTTCCCAGTACAGGCGCGCCGAGGAGGCGCCGGTCCCGGGCAGCCAGTAGAACATCAGGTTGTCGAGCAGCGCGTTTCGCGTGAGGACGTTTTCCGGGTGGCCGTCGCAGTCGGTCCAGGCCTGGAACTTCTCGAGGATCCATCCGGCGAGACCGGCCGGCGAATCGACCAGGCCGTAGCCGACCGTCTGCGGGCGGGTGCTCTGCTCTTTCGAGTAGCCCGAATCCCAGTCGGCGTAGTACTTGCGTGCGTCGAGCGCGGATTTTTCCAGCGGCGTCAACTCGGCGAGCGTCGACTTGTCGACGGCGACGATCGGCATGTTGACGTGGATGCCGCGGCAGTGATCGCGGTCCTGGACACCGATCCAGGTGGTGACCGAGGCGCCCCAGTCGCCGCCCTGGGCGAGATAGCTCGTATAGCCGAGGCGTTGCATGAGCGTGGCCCACGCCCGCGCGATGCGTTCGACTCCCCAGCCGGTCTGCGTGGGTTTGCCGGAGAAGCCGTAGCCCGGCAGCGAGGGCAGGACGATGTGGAAGGCGTCCTCTGCCGCTCCGCCCTGCGCCGTCGGGTCGACCAGCGGCTCGATGACCTTGAGGAACTCGACGATCGAGCCCGGCCAGCCGTGCGTCATGACCAGCGGCCGGGCAGAGGCGTGTTTCGAGCGCAGGTGCACGAAGTGGATGTCGAGGCCGTCGATCTCCGTCACGAACTGCGGCAGCCGGTTGAGGCGCGCTTCGGTCGCGCGCCAGTCGTAGCGCTCGCCCCAGTACCGGCAGATCTCCTGCAGGTAGCCGAGCGGGGTGCCCTGCGACCAGTCCTCGACCGGCGCGCGCTCCGGCCAGCGCGTGGCGGCGAGGCGGCGCTTCAGATCGTCGAGCGCGCTCTCGGGGATCTCGATGCGGTAGGGGCGGATCGTGTCGGTCATGAGCGAATCTGGCCGTGCCAGGCAGGAACGGCAAGCATACGATAGCCGCCGGCGTCGAAAAGACGCGCCGAACGAGGAGGAACGATGAGCGAGTACTGCAGCATCGCGCGCGACGGCCATCTGCTGACGGTCACCATCAACCGGCCGGAGGTGTACAACGCGCTGCATCCGATGGCCAACCAGGAGCTCTCGGACGCCTTCGACGCCTTTGCCGCCGACCCGGAGCTGTGGGTCGCGATCATCACCGGCGCCGGCGACAAGGCGTTCTGCGCCGGCAACGATCTCAAGTACCACGCCGAGCAGCGCGCCAAGACCGGCGAGCGGCCGCAGCATCCGCCGAAGGGCTTTGGCGGGCTGACCAACCGCCACGACCTCGCCAAGCCGGTGATCGCCGCGGTGAACGGCGTCGCGATGGGCGGCGGCTTCGAGATCGCGCTCGCCTGCGACCTGATCATCGCCTCGGACAAGGCGACCTTCGCACTGCCCGAGCCGCGCGTCGGGCTCGCGGCCGGGGCGGGCGGGCTGCAGCGCCTGCCGCGCATGATTCCCTTGAAGCACGCGATGGGCATGATGCTCACCGGGCGGCGGGTGAGCGCGGAGGAGGGCTACCGGCTCGGCTTCGTCACCGTCGTGGTGTCGCACGCCCAGCTGATGGCCGAGGCGCGGCGCTGGGCGGACGAGATTCTGGAGTGCTCTCCGATGAGCATCCGCGCGACCAAGCAGGTCGTGATGCGCTCGCTCGACGTGCCGGCGCTCGAGATGGCGACCCACAACCTCGACTATCCCGCCTACGTCGACATGACGCGCAGCGAGGACACGGTCGAGGGGCCGCTCGCCTTCGCCGAGAAGCGCAAGCCGGTCTGGAAGGGACGCTAGATCCGCCGCGCGGCGTCTTTCCAGTAGCGCTCGCGCAGCAGGCGCTTGTAGAGCTTGCCGGTCGGGTGGCGCGGCAGCTCGGCTTCGAAGTCGACCGACTTCGGGCACTTGATGTGCGACAGGCTGCTGCGGCAGAACGCGATCAGCTCCTCGGCGAGTTGCGGGCCGGCCGCTCCCATGTCCATCGGCTGGACCACGGCCTTCACCTCTTCGCCAAATTCCGCGTTCGGCACGCCGATCACCGCGACGTCCGCCACCTTGGGGTGGGTGACGAGCAGGTTCTCGACTTCCTGCGGGTAGATGTTTACGCCGCCCGAAATGATCATGAAGTGCTTGCGGTCGGTGAGAAAAAGGTAACCCTCCGCGTCGACATGCCCGACGTCGCCAAGCGTCGACCAGCCTTGCGGGCTGCGCGACTCGGCGGTCTTCTTCGGATCGTTGTGGTACTCGAACGCGGGGCCGTTGGCGAAGTAGATCGTCCCGGTCTCGCCCGGCGGCAGCACGCGGCCGGACTCGTCGAGGATGCGCAGCTCCCCGACCAGCGCGCGCCCGACGGTGCCGCGGTGCGCGAGCCATTCCTCGGAGGTGCAGGCGACGAAGCCGTTGTTCTCGGTGCCGGCGTAGTACTCGTAGAGCACCGGTCCCCACCAGTCGATCATCGCTTGCTTCACCTCGACCGGGCAGGGTGCCGCGGCGTGGATCGCGCAGCGCAGCGCGTCGTGCCGGTAGCGCAGGCGCAGCTCGGGCGGCAGCTTGAGCATGCGCACGAACATCGTCGGCACCCACTGGCTGTGCGTGACGCGGTGGCGCTCGATCAGCGCGAGCGCTTCCTCGGCGTCGAAGTGCTCCATGATCACCGAGCTGCCGCCGAAGCGCATGACCGTCATGTTGAAGCGCAGCGGCGCCGCGTGATACAGCGGCGCGGGCGAGAGGTAGACCGCGTCACTGCCGAGGCCGTAGAGCGTTGCGGCGACGTTGAGCAGAGGAGTGGGTGCGTCGATCGCCTCGTCGACGAGTTCGGTCTTGACGCCCTTCGGCCGTCCCGTGGTTCCGGACGAGTAGAGCATGTCGCGCCCGGCGCTCTCGTCGGCGATGCGCGAGACGGGTTGCGCAGCGACCGCGTCCTCCCAGGACGCGTGCCCGGCGATCTCGCCGCCGACCGCATAGCGGTGGCGTACCGCAGGGTTGCGTCCGAGTAGCTCGGCGGCCTGTCCAGCGAGGCGCGCAGAGGCGACGAGCAGCTTCGCGCCGCAGTCGCCGACGATGTATTCGGCTTCCGACGCCGACAGGCGTGTGCTCATCGCCGTGTAGAACAGGCCGGCCCGCTGGGCGGCCCAGCAGATCTCGAAAAAGCGCGCGTTGTTGTCGAGCAGCAGCGCGATCGCGTCGCCGCGCTTGAGACCCAGGCTGCGAAAAAGCTGCGCGCCCTGGTTCGAGCGCGCTTCGAGCTGGCCGTAGGTCACGATCTCGCCCGAGCGCGCCATGCGATAAGCGGGCTTGTCGGGATTCGCGCGCGCGTGGTGGAAAGGGTGAAACACCGTAACTTTCGCCTCGGCCGTGTGCGAAGATTCAGATTCGCCTCGCGGCGAGCGCGACAGTGTTCTTGGCAGGGTCGGCAAAGTCAAGCTGCGCGCGGCTTTCACCACGAACTCCGGCAACGCACCATGGCAAACGACATCGGCTTACTCTCATTTGGCGCATACATCCCGCGCGCGCGTCTGCAGCGCAAGGTCATCGCGGACGCGAATGCCTGGTTTGCGCCTGCGCTCAGGGGTCTCGGTCGCGGCGAGCGCGCGATGGCGAACTGGGACGAGGACGCAATCACGATGGCGGTCGAAGCCGCGCGCGACTGCCTGAGCGGGATCGAGCGGACCTCGATCGGCGCGCTCACCCTGGCCTCGACGACGCATCCCTTCGACGATCGGCAGAACGCCGCGATCGTCGCGACCGCGCTCAACCTGAACCCGGCGCTGCGCTCGATGGATGTCGGCGGCAGCCTGCGCGCGGCGACCTCCGCGCTGACCGCGGCGATCGACGCCGCCGCGGGCGGCACGACCACGCTGCTCGCCGCGGGCGAGCATCGCCTCGCGAAGGCCGCAAGCACGCAGGAGATGCAGTACGGCGACGGCGCGGCGGCGCTGCTCGTCGGACGCGGGCAGCCGGTCGCGCGCCTGCTCGCGGCGCACACCGAAACGATCGACTTCGTGCACCAGTTCCGCGGCCGTGACCGCGCGCACGACTACGCCTGGGAGGAGCGCTGGATTCGCGACGAGGGCTACATGAAGATCGTTCCGGCGGCGGTCTCCGCGACGCTCAAGGCGGCGGGCGTCGAGGCCGGCGCGATCGACCATTTCTGCATGCCGTGCACGCTCGCACGCGTGACGCCGGCGCTCGCCAAACGCATCGGCATTCCGGAGGCTGCGGTGCGTGACAACCTCGCGGCGGTCTGTGGCGATACCGGCGCGGCGCATCCGCTCGTCATGCTCGCCGCGGCGCTCGAGGACGCGAAGCCGGGCCAGCGCATTCTCGTTGCGGCCTTCGGCGAAGGCTGCGACGCGCTCCTGTTCGAGGTGACCGACGCACTGCCGCGCCTTGCGGCGCGGCGCGGCGTCAAGGGCGCGCTCGCGCGACGCAAGGAAGAGACGCAGTATCAGCGCTTCCTCGCATTCAACGACCATGTCAATCTCGAGCGCGGGATGCGCGCAGAGGTCGACAAGGGCACGCCGCTCACCGTGCTCTACCGCAACCGCGACATGATCGAGGGCCTGGTCGGCGGGCGCTGCCGCAGCTGCGGCACATTCCAGTATCCACGCGCGCGCTACTGCGTGAACCCGGCCTGCAATGCGCTCGATTCGCAGGACCCGCAGCCGTTCTCGGATCTTTCGGGCAAGGTGATGTCGTACACCGCGGACGTGCTGACCTACTGCCCCGATCCGCCCGCGTACTACGGCATGATCCAGTTCGATCAGGGCGGGCGGATGATGGCCGATTTCACCGATATCGACGGGAGTAAACTAGAGGTCGGTTTGCCGATGCGGATGATGTTCCGCATCAAGGAAGTGGATCCGTCGCGCGGCTTCGTGCGCTATTTCTGGAAGGCCGCGCCGGCGGACAACTAGCAAAAATCGGGGTCAGACCCCTGTGGATAAGTCCAAGGGAACATTCGCGTAAGGCGAAGGACTTATCCACAGGGGTCTGACCCCAAGATCGCGCTGAAGGAGGTGATCGATGGCGACCGGAATCAAAGACAAGGTGGTGATCCTCGGCATGGGGTGCTCGAAGTTCGGCGAGCAC
Source organism: Betaproteobacteria bacterium (assembly GCA_022340705.1). Taxonomy (GTDB): domain Bacteria; phylum Pseudomonadota; class Gammaproteobacteria; order Burkholderiales; family SG8-39; genus SG8-39. The sequence goes on along the minus strand of JAJDNJ010000107.1, from coordinate 3,004 downwards.
TGGGACAAGAACGCCGAGCATCTGATGGTCGATGCGTTCGAAGAAGCGGTGAAGGACGCCGGGATCGAGCGCAATCAGATCGAGGCGGCGTGGTTCGGCACCGCGATCGAGGAGCAGCATGTCGGCAAGTCGGGCGTGCCGCTGGCGATGACGCTGCGCCTGCCCTACATCCCCGTGACGCGGGTGGAGAACTACTGCGCCACCGGCACCGAGGCGTTTCGCGGCGCGGTCTACGCGGTGGCCTCGGGCGCGGTCGACATCGCGCTCGCGCTCGGTGTGGAAAAGCTCAAGGACACCGGCTACGGCGGCCTGCCGCAACGCGGGCGTGGCGCGCTGCAGAACATGACCTGGGCCAACATTTCCGCGCCGGGCTCGTTTGCACAGCTCGCGGCGGCCTACCGCGCGAAGCACCGCGTCAACAAGGAAGACCTCAAGCGCGCGATGGCGCACATCTCGGTGAAGAGCCACGACAACGGCGCGAAGAATCCGAAGGCGCATCTGCGCAACCGCATTACCGAGGAAACGGTCCTCAATGCGCCGATGATCGCCGAGCCGCTCGGCCTGTACGACTGCTGCGGGGTATCGGACGGCTCGGCAGCGGCGATCGTGACCACGCCGGAGATCGCACGCAGCCTGGGCAAGAAGGACCTGGTCGGCGTGAAAGCCCTGCAGCTTGCGGTCTCGAACGGCCAGGAGGTCCAGTACGACCAGTGGGACGGCTCGTATTTCGCGACCACGCGCGCCGCGGCGGCGCGCGCCTACAAGGAGGCTGGCATCGCCGATCCGCGCAAGCAGATCTCGATGTTCGAGGTGCACGACTGCTTCTCGGTGACCGAGCTGGTCACCATGGAAGACCTCGGCATCTCACCCGAAGGCAAGGCGATCAACGACGTGCTCGACGGCTTCTACGACTCCGCGGGCAAGGTGCCCTGCCAGATCGACGGCGGCCTGAAGTGCTTCGGCCACCCGATCGGCGCCTCCGGGCTGCGTATGCTCTACGAGATGTACCTGCAGCTCATCGGCCGGGCGGGAGAGCGCCAGCGCTCGAGCCCGGTATTCGGCATGACCCATAACCTGGGCGGCTTCCCGAGCCAGAACGTCTCTTCGGTGACCATCGTCGGCGCGTATGGCGCCTAGGCGCCGCTAGGCGCTGCAACGTCGGGCGCTGCAGCGGCGGCGCCGCGGCGGCCCGGCGCAGAGCGCCGGGTCCTGTGCCGGTCTTCGTTAAGAAATTCGCGCGACTGGCCCCGGCGGAGGGGCATAATGTGCGCCCTATGAGGTTGATTTTCGGGGGCGTTTTCCCCGCCGCGGCGGTGCTGCTCGCGCTGTTCGTCGGCGGATGCGGCAACGAGTCGAACGGCAAAACCGCCAAGCGCGCGCCACGCGCCCATCTCGTCGAGTTGTTCGAGGTCAAGCCCGGCGATCTTGCGTATACGGCGCGCCGCGCCGGCAGCCTGCGCGCGCTGCGCGAGGTGAAGATCGTCAACGAGGAGGAAGGCCGGGTCCTCGAGGTGCCGAAGCGCGAGGGCGAACCGGTCGCCGCGGGCGAGGTGCTCGCGCGCTACGACGACCGCATTCTGCGTGCCCAGCTCGACAAGGCAGCCGCGACGCGCAAGCAGGCCGAAGTCGACTACCAGCGCAACCGGCAGATGAAGGCCAAGGGCTTCGTTAGCGACGACGCGGTGTCGCGTGCCACCACGGTGTACGAAGTCGCGCGCGCCGAGGAGCGCCTGCTCGCGGCGCGTGTGGAAAACATGACGCTCACCGCGCCGTTCGACGGCGTGGTTTCCGAGCGCCTGGTCGAGCCGGGCAACGCCACACCGCGCCACACGCACCTGCTCACGGTCATCGATCCTTCGCGGCTGGTGACTGAAGTGACCGTGTCGGAGCTCGTCCTTCCTCACCTCAAGATTGGCGATGCAGCGCAGGTCCGCATCGACGCGCTGGGCGATGTGCTGCACGAAGGACGCATCGTGCGCATCCATCCTGCGATCGATCCGGCCTCGCGCACCGGTCGCGTCGAGGTGACGCTCGACCCGGTGCCGCCCGGCGCGCGCGCCGGCCAGTTTTGCCGAGTCGAGCTCAAGACTGGGGCAAGTAAGAGGCTGGTCGTGCCGCTCGCCGCGCTGCAGCGCGATCCGCAAGGCGAGTACGTAATGGTTTATCGCAAGGACGGCAGCGTGGAGCGGCGCGGGGTGACGAGCGGACTGCGCCTTGCCGACCGCGTCGAGATCCGCTCCGGGCTCAAGCCGGGCGAGCGCGTGGTGGTCAAGGGCTTCATCGGCCTCAAGCCGGGCCAGCAGGTGAAGCCGGTCGGAAACGCGACCGCCAAGAAGCGCGCGGGCAGCGGCGCCCAGGCGCCCGGCAAGGCGCCGGCCAAGGGGGGCTGAGCAATGCGGCGCGGCGGCGTCGCGGTCTGGTGCATCCACCATCCGGTGAGCACGGTGATGCTGACGCTCACCGCGATCGTGCTCGGCCTTTTCGCGCTTGGACGCCTGTCGATCGACCTGCTGCCGCAGCTGATCTATCCCGAGATCGGGGTGCGCATTCTCGAGCCCGCGGTGCCGACCAACATCATGGAGGATCAGGTCACGCGCCAGCTCGAGGAGCAGCTCGCGATCACCGAGGACGCGGTAGGCGTCGAGTCGACGACCATGGAAGGCACGACCGAGCTCGAGCTGTACTTCGACTACGGCAAGGATATCGACGTCGCGCTGCGCGACGCGAGCACGCGCCTCGACCGCGCGAAGCGCTTCCTGCCGACGACGATCGACCCGCCGATCATCTTCAAGCGCGACCCGGCGCAGATTCCGGTGATGGAATTCGTGGTCAGCTCGCCGCTGCGCGGGATGACCGAGCTGCGGACCTGGACCGACGACATCTTCGCGAAGTACTTTCTCAACCTTCCGGGCGTCGCGTCGGTCGAGGTGGGCGGCGGGCTGGTGCGCGAGGTTCACGTGCTGCCCGACCAGCGGCGGCTCGCCGGGCTCGGCCTGTCCATCGA
>JAJDNJ010000104.1 GCA_022340705.1 Betaproteobacteria bacterium | reverse complement strand
TACGGGTGCGCTCATCCGCCGATTCGGCGTGCTGCCGATCATGTTCGTCGGCGCGCTGCTAAACGTCGGCGCGATTGCCTACGCGCTCTCCGGAGTCAGCGTGCCGCAGTTCTGGGGCTCGCTCGTGCTGCTTGGGGTCGGATGGAATTTCCTGTTCATCGGCGCGACGGCCCTGCTCACCGAGACCTACCGCTCCGAGGAACGTGCCAAGGCGCAGGGTGCGAACGACTTCACGATCTTTTTCATGATGACGATTTCTTCGCTCACTTCGGGCGTGATCGTGACCAGCGCCGGCTGGGAGAAGGTCAACTATTCGGCGGCCCCGATGATCGCGGTGGTCGCGATCCTGATCGCCTGGCTCGGACTGCGCCAGCGCGCGGCGCGGGTCGCCGCATGAGCGCGCCGGCGACGCCCGGCATCGCGCTCGACGCGGTCGATACCCCGGCGCTGGTGATCGATCTGGATCCGTTCGAGCGCAACCTCGCGCGGCTCATGGACTCGATCGCCGGACGCGACGTGCGCCTGCGTGCGCACGCCAAGACCCACAAATGCGCCGAGATCGCCCGCCGCCAGGTCGCCGCGGGGGCGGCTGGCGTGTGCTGCCAGAAGGTGTCGGAGGCCGAGGCGATGGTTGCGGGAGGCATCGCGGACGTGCTGGTTTCGAACGAGATCGTGGGCGAGCGCAAGCTCGCGCGGCTGGCCGCGCTGGCGCGCCATGCGCGCGTCGGTGTCTGCGTCGACGACGCATCCAACGTGGATGCGCTGTCGGCCGCGGCGCGGCGTGCCGATGTCCAGCTCGACGTCTATGTCGAGGTCGATGTCGGCGCGCACCGCTGTGGCGTGGCGCCGGGCGAGCCGGCGCGCGCGCTTGCCGGCCACGTCGTCGAGGCGCCCGGGTTGCGCTTCGCCGGCCTTCAGGCCTATCAGGGCGCCGCCCAGCATCTTCGTTCGATGGCGGAGCGGCGCGAGGCGATCGCGCGCGCGGCCGAAGCGGTGCGCGTGACGCGCGCGGCGCTCGAATCCGCCGGCATCGATTGCCCGGTCGTGACCGGCGGCGGCAGTGGCAGCTATCCGTACGAGGTTGACTCCGGCGCCTGGAACGAGATCCAGTGCGGCTCGTACATCTTCATGGACAGGGACTACGCGCGCAACGAATGGGGCGCGCCGCTCCCGCGCTTCGAGCACGCACTGTTCGTGCTCTCGACCGTGATGAGCCGGCCGGCGCCGGGGCGCGCCGTGCTCGATGCGGGGCTCAAGGCGTCGAGCGTCGATTCCGGACTGCCGCAGCTGTGGAACAGGGAAGGTCTCATCTATACGCGCGCTTCCGACGAGCACGGCGTGCTCGAGATCGCGCCCGAGGCGCAGGCCCCCGCGCTGGGTGAGAAGCTGCTCCTCGTGCCGGGGCATTGCGATCCGACCGTCAACCTTTACGACTGGTACGTCTGCGTGCGCGGCGGCGTGGTCGAGGCGCTGTGGCCGATCAGCGCGCGCGGCGCGATCTATTAGGGCGACATTGGGGTCAGACCCCAGTGGATAACTCCTGCCGAGGCCCTCGCATGCGTGAAGAAAAGCATAGAGTTATACACAGGGGTCTGACCCCAAATACCGCGAGGCCGCGGTGAACCGGCCTTACTACGGCTGGATCGTCGTTGCCGCCGCGTTTACGCTGATGTTCATCGGCTTCGGCGCGGCGTACTCGTTCGCCGCGTTCTTTGCCGCGTTTCAGTCGGAGTTCTCCGCCTCGCGCGCCAACGTCTCGCTGGTGTTCTCGGTGGCGGCGTTTCTCTGGTTCACGCTCGGCGCGCCGGGCGGCATGCTTGCCGACCGCATCGGGCCGCGGCGCGTGTGCCTCGTCGGCGTCGCCTGCCTGGTGCTCGCGCCGTTGCTCGCGAGTGCGGCGCACTCGATCGAGGTTCTGTATCTCACCTATAGCGTCGGCATCGGAATCGGCGTCGGCCTGACCTACGTGCCCTCGGTCGGCGCGGTCCAGCCGTGGTTCGTGCAGAACCGCGCATTCGCCTCGGGCATCGCGGTCGCCGGTATCGGCGCGGGAAATTTTCTCGTGCCGCTCGTCGCGACCTGGATCATCGGACTCGTCGGCTGGCGCGCGGCCTACCAGCTGCTTGCGGTTGCGGTCCTCGTGCTGGCGGGCGCGGCGGCGCTGGCGATCGACGACGATCCGGCGCGCCACGGCGCGAAGGGCGCCGCGCGCACCGACCGCGCATCGCTGCCGGGCGCGACGCTGGGCGAGGCGCTGCGCACGGAGCCGTTCTGGCTGCTCTACCTCTCAAGTGTGCTGGTCTGTGTCGGGCTGTTCGTCCCAATGGTGCACCTGGCGAGCTATGCGCAGGACGCGGGCTATACGCAGGCGCAGGGCGTCGCGCTGGTCAGCCTCATCGGCCTGGGCAGTCTGCTCGGCCGCTTCACGATCGGCGGAATCGCCGACCGTATCGGGCGCCAGCCCTCGCTCGCCCTGATGTACATCGGCCTCGGCCTGATGCTCGTCCTGTGGTGGCTGACCAGCACCTACTGGGTCCTGGTGCTGTTCGCTCTGCTGTTCGGCACGTTCTACGGCGGCTTTGTCGCGCTCGCACCGACGATCATCATGGACCTCTACGGTCCGCGCGCCGTCTCCGGCATCATTGGTGTGCTGTATACCGGTCCCGGCCTCGGAACGCTGGTCGGTCCGCCGCTTGCCGGCGCGGCGTTCGACGCCTTCGGCAGCTACGATGCGCCCATTCTCACGGCCGCGGGCCTGTCCTTCGCCGGCGCCGCGCTGGTCTGGGCGTTCATTCGCAGCGCGCGCCGGCGCGCCGCAAAATGAGCACCGGCCTGCGGCAGCTTGCGCGGCGGGCGCTGCGCCGCGCGCCGGCGCTGACCGTGAGCGAAGCCGACGGCCTGCGCAGCCTGCATGTCGGCGGCGACGCGATCCAGAGCGCGATGCGCCTCGATGACCCGTTCGGACTCGCGCTCGACTACACCCGCTGCATGATGGCATTCCTGCTCTTCCAGCCCCAGCCGCGCGATGTGCTGATGATCGGTCTGGGTGGTGGCTCGCTCGCGAAATTCGTCTACCACCGCCTGACGCGCACCCGTGTGCGCGCGATCGAGTGCGACGCGCGCGTGGTGCAGGCTGCGCGTGATTATTTCGCGCTCCCTGAAGATGATGCGCGCCTTGCGGTAGAGGTGGGCGACGGCGCGCAGGCACTCGCGCCGCAGTGTTGCGATGTCCTCATGGTCGACGGCTTCGAGGACGAGGCGCAGGCGCCGGGCCTCGCGAGCCAGGACTTCTACGACGCGGCGTATCTCGCGCTGCGCTCGCCGGGGATCCTGGTCGTCAATTTCATGAACGACGACCCGGCGCTCGACCGTCGCCTGCGGAGCCTCGAGCGCGCGTTCGGCGGTGCGGTGCTCGCGCTGCCCGCGCTCGGCGACCCGAACATCCTGGTGTTCGCGTTGCGCGGCGCGCCGGCGCAGCTGTCCTGGAGGCGCTTGCGCGCGCGCGCCGCGCTGCTCGAGCGGCGCCTCGGGCTGCCGTTTGCGCGCTACCTCAACGCGCTGAAGCGCATGAACCCGCATACCGAGGACGCCCTGCGGATCGTGCCGGCTGGCGGCGCGCCGCGATGATCGAGATCGCCGGCATTTCGTGGACCACGCTCGCGGTGCTCGCGGCTGCGGCGTTCGCCGGCTCGATCGTCTTTGGCCTAACCGGCTTCGGCGCCGCGCTGATCACCATCCCCGTGGCCGTCCACGTCGTGCCGCTGCCGTTTGCTTTGGCCTTGTTTGCGCTGATGGACCTGGGCAATGCGTTTCGCATCGGATTCGAGAATCCGCGCAACGCAGTGCGTGCCGAGTGGGTGCGGCTGGTGCCGATGATCGTGGCCGGCACCGCGCTCGGCGTGACCTTGCTCGTGAACCTGCCGCGCCGCTGGGGGATGCTCGCGCTGGGCGTGTTCGTCCTCGCCTATGCGCTCTACAGCTTCGCGCGCCCAGAGTCGCGCGCGCGCATTGGGCGCGGCTGGGCATGGATCGCCGGCTTCAGCGGCGGGCTGACCAGCGCGCTGTTCGGGGCAGGCGGCCCGCCCTATGCGATCTACCTGTCGCAGCGGGGTCTGTCCAAGGCGCAGTTCCGCGCGACCCTCGGCTTTGCGACACTGACCAGCATCTCGCTGCGCGTCGCCGCGTTCCTCGTGACCGGGATTCTGCTCGATGTGGGCGTGTGGATCGCCGCGCTCGCGGTGCTGCCGGCGGCCTGGGTCGGATTGAGCCTTGCGCGCCAGCTGTTTCACCGCATCTCGCGCGACGCGCTGCTGCGCGCGGTGGCCGCAGTGCTCGTGGTGAGCGGCGTCTCGCTCGTGCTGCGCGCGCTCGCCTAGATGGATCTACCTCAGTAGTCGTAGATATGCTCGACGCGCGCGCCGAGCCCGCGCAGCAAGCGGCCGAGCGCGGCAGCCGGCCGCGATAGGAAAACAGCAGCTGGACGATCCTGTTTCATCGCTCCGGCGCGCGTCGCGGGCTCAGCGCCAGTCTCCGCGCAGCGCGCTCACCGCGGCATGCAGCGCTTCGGGCGAAGCCGCCTGCGGCGCGACCGGCGCGCCGACCCTCAGGCCGACCTGCGGAAACAGCTGCGCAAGGTGCGCGAACTTGTCGCGGTTGCGGGCGAACAGGCTTTGCCAGAGGCCGGACAGCGCCATCGGGATGACCGGCACCGGCGTGCGCTCGACGATGCGCATGATGCCTGCCCGGAATTCGCCCATTTCGCCGTCCGGGGTCAGCCGGCCCTCCGGGAACAGTCCGACCAGCTCGCCCTCGGCGAGCGCCTGCGCGACCGCGTCGTAGGCGCGCTCGAGGGCGGCAGGATCTTCCTTGGCGGACGCAATCGGGATCGCGCGCACCGTGCGGCAAAAGAAGTTGATCAGCGGCAGGGCAAAGATGCGGTGATCCATCACCCAGCGGATCGGCCGCCGGCAGGCCGCCGAGATCACCAGCGCATCGACATAGGACACGTGGTTGCAGACCAGCACCGCGGGGCCTTCGTCCGGGATCTGCTCGAGTCCCGATTTCTTCAGGCGGTACACCGAATGGATCAGGATCCACACCATGAAGCGCATGAGGAATTCGGGCACGAGCAGGTAGATGTAGAGCGCGACCGCGGCATTGAACAGCGCGGTCACCAGAATGAGCTGCGGGATGGTCAGTCCGGCTTGGAACAGGGCGATGGCGATCAGCGCCGCCACCACCATGAACACCGCATTCAGGATGTTGTTGGCGGCGATGATGCGCGAGCGGTGTGCCGGATCGCTGCGGCTCTGGATCAGCGCGTAGAGCGGCACGATGTAGAAGCCGCCGAACACGCCGATCAGGCCGAGGTCAGCGAGCAGGCGCCAGTGCGCCGGGTTGCGCGCGAAATCGAGCGCGCCGACCGCCGCTGGGATCTGGCTGGAGGCGGAAAAAAACAGATCGAGGCCGAACAGCGTGATGCCGATCGAGCCGAAAGGCACCAGGCCGATTTCGACCTTGTGCCCCGAGAGGCGCTCGCAGAGCAGCGAACCGATGCCGATGCCGACCGAGAACACGATCAGCAGCAGCGTGACGACCGACTCGGTCGTGCCGAGCACGTTTTTCGCCAGATTGGGAAACTGGGTGACGAACATCGAGCCGACGAACCAGAACCAGGACACGCCGAGGATCGACAGGAAAACGGTGCGGTTGTGCGTCGCGAAGCGCAGATTGCGCCAGGTCGCGCTCACCGGGTTCCAGTCGATCTTCAGCCCCGCGTCGGCCGCGGGCGCTTTCGGGATCATCCGCGACAGGCCGATTCCGGCGGCCGAAACGCCCAGCGTGACGAGCGCGACGCCGGTGATGCCCCAGCCGGGCTGGATGATCAGCCAACCGCCGAGCATCATGCCGGCGAGGATCGCGACCGACGTACCCATCTCGACCAGGCCGTTGCCGCCGACCAGCTCGGTTTCGTGCAGGACCTGCGGCAGGATGGCGTACTTGACCGGACCGAACAGCGCCGACTGCACGCCGCCGAGAAACAGCGCGACGAGCAGCAGCTCGAGATTTTTTAGAAAGAAGCCGGCCGCGCCGAGCGCCATGACGCCCAGCTCGATCGCCACGGTGATCGTGATCAGGCGCGATTTTTCGTATTTGTCGGCGAACTGGCCCGCGGTCGCCGAGAACAGGAAAAACGGCAGTACGAACAATACCTGTGCCAGATTCTGAAGCGTGTCCGAGCGCAGGCTGGTAAAGCTCGAGGTCTGGAAGGCGAGCAGGATGACGAGCGCCTGCTTGAACACGTTGTCGTTCAGCGCGCCGAGGAACTGCACGCCGAAAAAGGGCGCGAAGCGCCGCTCGCCGAGCAGGCGGAACTGGCTGCGCTCGCTCATTCGAACTCCTCGCGGATGTAGTCGCGCAACCCGTTCAGTGCTGCGACCACCGCCGCGGGGTCGGGGCGCAGGTAGACGGCCTTGCCGCGCTTTTCCGCGCGCAGCACGCCAGCGTCGCGCAGCACCTTGATGTGGTGGGTGGCGGCGGTGCGCGACAGCGGGCAGGCGTCGACGATCTGCTTGATGGTGAGCTCCCTGCCTCGGCGAAACATGAGCAGCATGCGCTGGCGGTGCTCGTCGCCGAGCGCGGTGAACACGTCGGCCAGGCCGTGCCATTTCTTGGGCAGGGCGCGCTGGTAGTGGGTATACATACCTAAAACACTAGTTATGTAGGTTTAGGCGGTCAAGCCAACTATTTGGCAGATCGGCCTCGAATGCGGGGCCGGGGCCTAGCCGAGGTCTGAACCAGGGGGCGGCCCCCACTTGTGATCCCCCGACGTCGGACCGAACCCCGATCCAGTCAGGGACCGGATCGGGGTTTGCCTACCGGGTTTTGGCTTCCAGGTCGATCAGCCGGCGCAGCGCCGCGTAACGCGCCTCGGCGGCGTCGCCGAACAGCGGGTCGGGGCCGGCGGGCACGGCGGCCCCGACCGCGGCCCAGTCCTCGGCGTCGAGCAGCTCGGCAGTGCGCGGCATGATGTCGCGCTCCTCGGTCGCCAGGTGATGGCGGTAGTACACGAGGTAGGTCGCGGCCGCCGCCTCGACCGCCTCGCGCGGCACCATCGCTTCGTCGGCCACGTCGTTCAGTAGGCGGAGCAGCTCGTCACCGGCCCGTGCAATCACCCGATGCTCCTGCAGCAGGCGGTTGATCCGCACCCGCAGGTTCGGGTCGCGCGCGACCAGGCGCTCGAAGGCGACGTCCTCGCGCGCATGGTGAAAGCGGTCGGGGTAGTAGCGCAGATAGTCGACGATATCGAGCATCAACGCGTAGTCGGGCCGCTCACCCTCGTGGAACCGGGCGAGCTCGCGCTCGAACAGCGCGAGGAGCTGGGCAAAGTTGACGTGCTCTGCGTGCCACTGGTTGAGCGATTCCGGCATGTTCAGCTCGTCTCGCGCGGGGGGGCGCCGTTGGTCGACCGGTAGATCCAGTCGCGGGTCAGTGGCAGTGGGCTGATCCCCGGGTTACTGCTCTTCACCGCGAGCACCTGCTGGATGGTGACCCAGTTCGACTCGAAGGCGTGCGCGCAGCCGGCGAGGTAGGTGCGCCAGATACGGATTCTGCGCTCATCGGTCAGCGTGCGCGCGCGCTCGAGTTTGGCCTCGAGCCGGTCGCTCCAATGCCACAGCGTCTTTGCGTAGTGCAGGCGCAGCGTCTCGACGTCCATCACCTCGAGCTTTTTCGCGCCCATCGTCGCGACGACCACCATCAGGTGCGGCAGCTCGCCGTGCGGAAAGACATAGCGATCGACAAAGGCGCCGCCGCCCAGGCCGACGAAGCGGCTCTCGGTATCGACTGCGGTGATCCCGTGGTTGAGCGCGACGCCACCATCCTTCAGCAGGCGGTGGATGGTGCCGAAGTACGTCGGCAGGTTGCGCAGACCGACGTGCTCGAACATGCCGACCGAGGCGATCTTGTCGAAGACCCCCTCGCCGGGCACGTCGCGATAATCGAGCAGCTGCACGCGGCAGCGATCTTCCAGCCCTTCGGCACGGATACGCTCGTTGGCGAGCGCGTGCTGATTGCGCGAGAGCGTGACGCCGGTGGCGTCGACGCCGTAATGCTTGACCGCGAAGCGAACCAGCGCGCCCCAGCCGCAGCCGATGTCGAGAAACTTCTCGCCCGGCGCAAGGCGCAGCTTGCGGCAGATGTGGTCGAGCTTCTGGAGCTGCGCGTCCTCCAGACTGTCGTCTTGCTTGTGGAAGTAGGCGCAGGAATACACCATCTCGCGATCGAGCCACAGCGCGTAGAAGTCGTTCGACACGTCGTAGTGGTAGCCGATCGCCTCGCGGTCGCGCTTGCGCGTGTGAAACGAAAGCTTCGGCAGGCGCCCCGGTCGGTAGCCCTGGCCGCGGGCGGAAAGGAGCTCCGCGGCACGGATGACCTCGCGGATCGGGCCGTCGACGTCGATCAGTCCCTCGACGTACGCCGTGCCGAGCTTCTCCAGGTCGGCGTTGACCAGGGTGCGCGCGGCGCGCGGCCCGCTCACCCGCAGCGTGACCGGCGGTTCGGCGCTGAAGGCGAAGCGCTTGCCGTTCCACAGCTCGATTGCGAGCGGCGCCTCGAGGTAGCCGCGCAGCTCGCCGATTGCTTTCTCAATGCGCGTTTCGAGTCCCATCGCTGTCCCTCGTCGTCAGGCCGCCTTTTCTCGCAAGGTCACGAACTCCTCCGCCGCCGTCGGGTGAATCCCGATCGTCGCGTCAAACTGCGCTTTGGTCGCGCCGAGCTTCACCGCGATCGCCACGCCCTGGATGATCTCGCCGGCATCCGGCCCGATCATATGCGCGCCGACCACTCGCGTGCTCGCCCGGTCGACGACCAGTTTCATGAACAGGCGCTCGTCGGTCTCACCGAGCGTGTGCTTGAGCGCGCGGAACGAGGTCCGGTAGATATCGACGGCAGCGAAGCGCTCGCGGGCCGCCGCCTCGGACAGGCCCACAGTGGCCAGGTTCGGATTGCTGAACACGGCGGTGGGAATGTTCTCGTAGTCCATCGGCGTGGGCTCGTTGTTGAACAGCGTGCGGGCGACCGCCATGCCCTCTGCGGTGGCCACCGGGGTCAGGTTGTGCTCGTTGGCGACGTCGCCGATCGCATAGATCGAGTCTACGCTCGACTTGAGAAAGCGGTCGACGACGATACGGCCGTCCCGGGCGCAGCGCACACCCGCTGCGTCGAGCCCCAGGTCGCGCGTATTCGGCACGCGCCCGGTGGCAAAGAGCGCGAGATCGGCCGTGACCGGATTGCCGTCGCTGAAGCCGACTTCGAGCGCACCGCTCGCGTCGCGCGCAATCGACAGCGGTGCCGCATTCAGGCGCACGCTGATTTTCTTTTTTGTCAGCTCCTCTGCGATGCGCTCGCCCAGCTCGGCATCGAAATGGCGTAACAGGCGTGCGCCGCGATAGGCAAGCGTCGTCTCGACGCCGAGGCCGCCGAAGATCGAGGCGAACTCGAGCGCGATGTAGCCGCCCCCGACCACGACGGCACGGCGCGGCAGACGCTCGAGCGTGAAGACCGCGTCGGAGGAAACCGCATGCTCCGCGCCGGGGATCGTGGGCATCTGCGGCCAGCTGCCGGTGGCCACAAGGATGGTTTTCGCGCGCCAGCGCGACCCGCCGACCTCGACCGTGTTCGCATCGACCAGCCGCGCGTGACCGCGCAGAATTTCGACCCCGGCGTTGGCGAGCAGGCGCTCATAGACGCCGTTCAGGCGCGCGATCTCGCGATCCTTGTTGGCGCGGAGCGTCGGCCAGTCGAAGCGCGTCTCACCGACCGTCCAGCCGAAATCGGCCGCGTCGTGAAAGTCGTCATGAAAATGCGCCGCGTAGGAAAACAGTTTCTTCGGAATGCAGCCGACGTTGACGCAGGTCCCGCCGAAGCGGCCCGACTCGGCAATCGCAACGCGCGCGCCGAAGCCCGCAGCGAAGCGCGCGGCGCGCACCCCGCCGGATCCGCCGCCAATCACGAACAGATCGACCTGCCGCCCCTCGCTCAAACCAGATCCCTCCCGGCCATTGGACGCGCGACGCGCACGCGCGGCCCGATGTTAGCGACCCCGCTTCCGCCTGCCAACCTCAGCCGGCGAGCGCGAAGCGGCCGGCTTCGTCGCGCACACGCCTTTCCGCGACGAGCTTTTCGAGATGTGCGCCGAGCGAGCGTGCGGCGACGCGGTGCAGCCGCGGATGGACGTCGTCGTACACGGCAGGAAGCAGCGCCTCGAGCGTCGAGGGCCCGATGCGCCCGAGCGCGGCAAGGACCTTGCCTTCGCGCGCCAGGCGGTGCGCGATCAGGCGCCGAACTTCCTTGTGCGGTTCGCCGATCAGGTAGCCGTGGCCGGGCGCGAACACCGCGACGTCCTCGCCGAGCAGCGCCTCGAGCGAGCGCAGGTAGGCCTGCATGCTGCCATCCGGGGGCCCGATCACCACGGTCGAACCCTGCATGACGTGGTCTCCGGTGAACAGCATGCGCGTTTCTTCGAGCAGATAGCAGAGATGATTCGATGCATGTCCCGGCGTATGCAGCGCGCGCAGCGTCACGCCGCCGACGCTGAGCCGCTCGCCGTGCTCGGGAATCCGCTCGGGCGCGAAGCCGGCGTCCTGGCTCGGGCCCTCGGGCGCCGGCCGTCCGATGATCTGCGCGCCAGTCGCTGCACGCAGCGCGGCCGCCGCCGGCGAGTGATCGATATGCGTGTGCGTGCAGAGAATCCAGCGAATCCGCCCCCCGCCCGCGGCGAGCACCGCTTCGAGATGCGACGCGTCGTCCGGCCCCGGATCGATCACCGCAAGCTCCTGCTCGCCGACCAGGTAGGTGTTGGTTCCAGGGCCGGTCATCATCCCCGGGTTCGGCGCGATGACGCGCGTGACGCGCGCGTCGAGGCGCTTGGGAATCCCCGGAAGCATCTCGTAGGTCGACTCGCCGGTCTCCTCCGGATCGCACCAGTGAATCTCGAAATACGCAGGGTCGTTGCGCCGGAACAGGCGCTTGCCGTCGCGCCCGGTCGCCCAACAGGCTCGGTGCTCGACGATCTCGTCGAGCGAGAACGCGGCCTCGAGCGCGACGCGCGCCTCGCGAAAGTCGGCCAGGCGCGAAAGCGCATCGCGCGTTGCGTTGACCAGGGTCAGCGTGCCCTGTTCGAAGCGCTCGAGCGCGGCCGCCGGCCGGATCCAGGTATGGCTCACGGTTTCGCCGGCGTCGTGCGATCCGACCTGACCGGCGGGGGCGAGCGCGACGAAGAAGCGCGTGCTGTAGCGGCGCGAGCGCGCCGGCGGCGTGATCCAGTGCGCGAAGTAGGCAATCCGGTCGCAGGGCAGGTAGAGCGCCTCGCGCTCGAGAAATTCGAGAAACCCGATCTCGCCCGCGTTCAACCGATCGCGATAGCCCTCGAGCGCGAGCATGCGCTCGGGCGCGATCGGCGCGCCGTCGCGATCCGCCGCGAGAAGGATTCCGGCCTCCTCGAAGCATTCGCGCACCGCCGCGACCCAGTAGCCGACGCCGTTTGCGGACAGGCCGAGCCGGCGGCTGGCCGCCGCGTCCGACAGACCGAGCACACGTGCCTGCATGTCCGGATGCGCGTCGGCATCATCGACCGCGCCGCCGGGAAAAACGTAGGCCCCGGCGACGAAATCCGCCGCATGCGAGCGCTCCACCATGAAGACTTCGGGACCCTGCGCCGCATCGCGCAGCAGAACGAGCGTCGCGGCCGGGCGCGGGTGCTGACGCGTCATCGACGGACCCGGGCCTCAGGCGCCGCGCCCGGCGCGGTCCTTTTCGTTCTGCGCCTTGATCATGTCGCGCATCCGCGCCCAGTCGACGTCCGACAGTTTGTCGAGCTCGCTGAACGAAGCGCCGTGCGCGAGGTAGCCGCCGCCGTCGACCGCGATCGTCTCGCCGGTGAGCCATTCGCAGCCATCGGCCATCAGGAAGGTGGCGAGGTTCTGCAGCTCGGGCATCTGCCCGACGCGGCGCATGGGATTCATTTCGTTCGCGTCCTCGAAACTGCCGCCGGGACGCAGGCGCTTCGACGCGCCCTCGGTCGGAAACGCGCCGGGAGCGATCGCGTTGAGGCGGATTCCGTAGCGGCCCCATTCCACCGCGAGCGACTTGGTCATGACGTGCAGGCCGGCCTTTGACATCGCCGAGGGCACGACGTAGGGCGAGCCGGTCCACACCCAGGTGACCAGGATCGAGATCACCGATCCCTTGTGCCCGCCTGCGATCCAGCGCTTGCCCACGGCATGGGTCACGTAGAAGCTGCCGTGAAATACGATGTTGGCAATCGCATTGAAACCGTTGACCGTCAGGTCCTTGGTCGGGCTGATGAAATTGCCCGCGGCGTTGTTGACCAGGCCGGTAAGCGGACCGGATTCCGCCCAGATCCGCTCGACCATCGCGTCGACCGCCTGCGCATCGCGAATGTCCACCGCGTGAGTACGCACGCTGCCGCCATGCCTTGCGGTCAGCGCCCGCGCGGTCTCCTCCAGCACGCCTGCGCGGCGGCCCGCCAGCCAGAGCTCGGCGCCGAGCTGCAGGTAGCGCTCGGCGATCTCCTTGCCGAGGCCGGTGCCGCCGCCGGTGACCAGGATGCGCTTGCCGGTAAGCAGGCCGTCTTTGAACATGGGGGCTCCTTGCGGGGAGCCCCCATTTTACGGAAGAGCGCTCAGCCGCAGGACGCGGTTCGCAACCTGGGTGGCGCGGATCGCCGCGGTCCTGCGCTTGTCCCCCAGATCTCGCTCAACATGCGACGGATCTCGCGCGCGCGATAGCGGCGCGCGTCGCGCTGCACCCGGTCGATCAGGTCCGGGTCGCGCAGGAGATCTTGATAGCTGATTCTGTGAGAGTCTTCGTTCATGCAGGGCCACCTCGCGTTCAGTTCACGGTCAGGAGCGATTCGTCGAGACCCGTCACCAGCGCAAGGCCACCGCGCTTGAGCGAGTAGCAGGCGCCCGGCTCGAGCACGATGTCGCTCGGCTCGCCGGTCTCGGTGATCCAGACCGAGCCTTCGTGCACGCAGATGCGCCGCCCGGTACCCTCGAGAATGCGCACGATCTGGCGCCTTGCGAGCCGGATCGGGCCGCGATCAATTTCCATCCGCATACGGACCTCCTGTACTATCTGCATGCATGAATTGCATGCGTCATGTAGCCACTATCCTCTCGAGTAGGAGGACGCTCAAACGAAATATCCTGGGGTCTTGCATGATTAAACGGAATGCAAAAACCGATACGCCGCGGCCGCAGCGACTGCCCTCGCTCGATCTGCTGCGGGGCTTCGAGGCGGCCGCGCGGCTGCTCTCGTTCACCCGCGCCGGGGAGGAACTCCACCTCACGCAGTCCGCCGTCAGCCGTCAGATCCAGGAGCTCGAGCAACAGCTTGGCGTCGCACTGTTCCAGCGCAGGCACCGGGCGCTCACGCTGACCGAAGCGGGACGCGATTACTACGCGGCCGCAGCGCAGGCGCTGGCGACCATGCGCGAGGCCACAGACCGGCTGCGCGCGCAGCGTGGCAAGCGCGCACTCGGTGTGACGACGACCCATTCCTTTGCCTCGCTGTGGCTGATTCCACGCCTCGCCGGATTCACGCGTGCGCACCCCGATATCGACGTGCGCATCGCCGCCGAGACGCGGGTACAAGACCTGGCGCGCGACGGCCTGGATGTCGCAATCCGCCACGGGCCGGCCACGCTCTGCGGTCCGAACGCGCTGCGCCTGTTCGGCGAGCGCGTGTTCCCCGTGTGCAGCCCAGCAATGCTCAAGCGCAGCAAGCATCCGCTCAAGGTGCCGGCGGACCTGCGTCATCACGTTCTGCTGCAGTTCGACGATCCGGACGGGCGCCATCCCTGGCTGCACTGGAAAACTTGGCTCGAGATCGAAGGGCTGGCCGACCTCAAGCCCGCGGGAAGGCTGCTCTTCTCCGGCTACGAGCAGATCATCCCGGCCGCGGTGGCTGGGCATGGCATTGCGCTCGGCCGCACGCCGCTCGTGCGCGACCTCATTGCCGCGGGGGATCTGGTCGTGCCTTTTCAGCGCTCGGCCGATCCGGCGCGCGCCTATTTCGTCGTTGTGGCGCCGGGCGCGGCCGCGCGCAGCGAGGTGAGCGCGTTCGTCTCCTGGCTGCGCGGCGAGGCGGCGGCGGAGGACGCTAGACCGTCAGAATGATCTTGCCGATGTGCTGGCTGGATTCCATCAGGCGGTGCGCGTCGGCGGCCTGCGCCAGCGGGAAGGTCTTGAAAATCTGCGGCCGGATCTTGCCGGCCTCGATCAGTGGCCAGAAACGCGCGCGCAAATTCTGCGCGATGTAGCCTTTGTACTCGACCGTGCGCGGGCGCAGCGTCGAGCCGGTCAGCGTCAGGCGGCGCCGCATCACCTCGTTCAGGTCGAGCTCGGTCTTCATGCCGCGCTGAAACGCGATGAACACGAGGCGGCCCTCGTCGGCGAGGCACTTCAGCTCGCGCGGAACGTAGTCGCCGCCGACCATGTCCAGAATCACGTTGACGCCCTTGCCGCCGGTCGCCGCCTTGACCTCAGCGACGAAGTCCTGGGTTCGATAATTGATTGCGGTGTCCGCGCCGAGCGCGACGCAGGCTGCGCATTTATCGTCAGAGCCTGCGGTGACGAGTACCCGGTTTCCGGTCGCGACCGCCATCTGGATCGCGGTCACGCCGATGCCCGAGCTGCCGCCCTGGACGAGCAGCGACTCGCCGGGCGCGAGCTTGCCGCGGTCGTAGACGTTGTTCCAGACCGTAAAGAACGTTTCCGGCAGCGACGCCGCTTCGATCTCGGAAATACCTTTCGGGACGGGCAGGGCCTGAGCCGCTGGCACCGCGCAATACTCGGCGTAGCCGCCGCCGTGCGTGAGGGCGCAGATCCGATCGCCCGACTTCCATTGGCTGACGCCCTCCCCGCAGGCCACCACGGTGCCCGCAATCTCGAGCCCGGGAAGGTCCGAGGCGTCCGGCGGCGGGGCGTAATTGCCCATGCGCTGCAGGACGTCAGGCCGGTTGACGCCTGCCGCGGCGACCTTGACGAGGATTTCATCCGCGCGCGGCGTCGGCAGGGCGCGCGTAACGGGCGTCAGTACCTCGGGACCACCGGGTTTGGCGATCTCGACGGCGCGCATTTGTGCAGGGAGATTTGTCATGAAGCGTTGCGAGTAGCTCGCGGGTCGACGGGAGTGCGGATCTTAGCAAACGGGATTAGCATGCCTGACGGGCCGGTAGGGAGATTCTGGTATGCGGAACGGCGTTCGCGCGTTCTGGCTCATCGTGCTGCTGCTGACGCAGGGACTCGCCCGCGCTGGCATGGTTCCGTTGCCCGGCCCGCTCAGCGAGGTGTCGATCGGACACTTCGTCGAGGTCCTCGAGGACCCCGGGCGTACCTTGACCTTCGAGGACGTGCGCGTCGGCCCGAACGCACGGCGATTCGAGCGCTCGAAAAGCGACGTGCTCAATTACGGATACTCGCGCTCCGCGCTCTGGGCGCGCTTCGAGCTGAGCGAAAGCCCGGTGCACGAGCACGGCTGGCTGCTCGAGGTTCGCTTCCCCAGCCTCGACGAGGTTGAGCTCTACCTGCCGGTACGCACGACCGAAGGCAGCATCGTGTATCGCCGGCTGCTCGGCGGCGATGCGCGACCATGGCTCAAGCGCGAGATCCAGGAACGCGCGCATGTTTTCCGGCTGCCGGAGAACACCGCGGCGCGAACCCCGATCTACCTGCGCGTGGCTACGCGCAGCGTGCTGACCGTGCCTCTGTATCTGTGGCAGCCGACGGGCTTTGCCGCCTACGGGGCTCGGGAGCAACTCGCCTACGGCCTGTTCTACGGCCTTTTGCTCGCCTTGTTCCTGTACAACCTGCTCCTGTTTGTCTCGCTGCGCGACCGAACGACGCTCTGGTACGTGCTGTACGTCGGCATGTTCGGCTTGGCGCTGTTTTCGCTGGACGGCTTTGCCTACGAGTACCTCTGGCCGGAGAACGTGTGGTGGGCGAGCCGGGCGATGGGCGCCACCCTGTGCGGCACGCTCGCGTTCGCCGCACTGTTTGCGCGCAACTTCCTCGCGTTGCGCGGGAATCTGCCGCGCATCGACCGGCTGGTGATCGGCGTCGCGATTGCCGGCGCAGTGGGCACTCTCATCGCCGTGGTGGGAAATTCCGAGCACTATGTCTGGGTGATGCGCGCGCTGTCCGTGGTCGCGACGGTGGCGGGCGTGACGATCCTCTGGGTCGCGGCGCGCCAGCTTGCGAGCGGCTTTCGTGCGGCGCGCTTCTTCCTCCTGGCCTGGTCGGCGCTGGTGGGATTCGTCACCCTCGTCGCGCTGCATACCTTCGCGCTCGTTCCCACGCACTTCCTCACGCTATACGGCCTGCATATCGGGCTCGCTCTCGATGTCGTGCTGCTCTCGCTTGCGCTGGCCGATCGGATCCGCGTCCACGAGCGCGAATCCCAGCTCGCGCAGCGCCACGCCCTCGCAA
Source organism: Betaproteobacteria bacterium (assembly GCA_022340705.1). Classification (GTDB taxonomy): domain Bacteria; phylum Pseudomonadota; class Gammaproteobacteria; order Burkholderiales; family SG8-39; genus SG8-39. The sequence goes on along the minus strand of JAJDNJ010000104.1, from coordinate 15,595 downwards.
ACCAGCGCGCACTGCTCGAGACCACGCAGGCCAACGAGCGCGAGCTCGAGGCGCGCATCCGCGAGCGCACGCGCGAGCTGAATCGCGCGAACGACCGGCTGCGCGAGGAAGCCCGCGAGCGCGAGGCGCTGATGCATCAGCTGCGCGAGCGCGAAGAGCACCTGCGGTTCATGGCGCAGCACGACCCTCTCACCGGGTTGCCGAACCGGATTTCTCTGCAGCAGCGCCTGGAACTTGCGCTCGAACTGGCCAAGCGCAATCGCAAGAAGGTCGCCGTCATGATGGTGGACCTTGACGACTTCAAGCAGCTGAACGACGCGCGCGGCCATCTCGTCGGCGATCAGGCGCTGGCCGCAGTCGCCGCGCGGCTGCGCACGAGCGTGCGTGCCTCCGACACGGTGGCCCGCTACGGCGGCGACGAGTTCGTCGTCCTGGCGAGCGAACTCGACCGGGTCGAAGATGTGCGCATGATTGCGGAGAAAATCGCTGACATGGTCAACGTGCCGCTCGCGCTCGAGGGCGGACTCGCACGCGTCTCGTGCTCGATCGGGATCAGCGTGTTCCCGGACGACGCAACCGAATCGGATGCGCTGATCGACCGCGCCGACCGGGCGATGTACGCCGTGAAGTCGGCGCGCGGCCGGCGCTACGCCTTCTACCCCGCGGGCTGAGACGCCAGCAGGCGGCGCGCCGCCCAGACCAGGTCGACGTTCCCGCCGGAGAGCAGCACCCCAACGCGCCTTCCGCGAACCTCCAGTTTCCCGCCAAACAGCGCACAGGCGCCGAGCGCACCGGTTGGCTCGACGATGATCTTCATCCGCTCCCAGAGGTAGAACATCGCCTCAAGCAGCGCGTCGTCGTCGACGCTCGTCATGTCGGCCACATGCGCGCGGATCAGCGCGAAGGTGATGGTGCCGAGCGACTCGGTGCGTGCGCCGTCGGCGATGGTGTCGGGGTTGCGGACACGCTGGAGCGACCCTGTGCGGAACGAGCGCAGCGCGTCATCGCCCGCAGCGGGCTCCACCCCAACGACCCGGCACTGCGGCGCGAGACCCTGTGCCGCGAGTGCGCAGCCGGAAAGCAGGCCGCCGCCCCCGCAGGGCACGAGCAGCAGATCGAGTGGTCCCGTCTCCTCAAAGAGCTCCTTCGCCGCGGTGCCCTGGCCGGCGACGACGCGTGGATCGTCGAACGGCGGAATGACCGTCAATCCGCGGTCGGCGGCAAGCTGGCGCGCAATCGTTTCGCGCGAGGCGCTCGCCGGGTCGTAGCGGATCACCTCGGCGCCGTAGCCGCGCGTGGCTGCGAGCTTCACGCGCGGCGCGTCCGCCGGCATGACGATGGTGGCGCGGATACCGAGCAGCCGACCCGCGAGGGCGACCGCCTGCGCGTGATTGCCCGAGGAGTAAGTGACCACACCGCGGCTTTTCTCCTCGGGCGACAGCTGCGCCATCGCGTTGAACGCGCCGCGAAACTTGAACGCGCCCATGCGCTGGAAGTTCTCGCATTTGAAGAACACCCGCGCGCCGCTGCGCGCATCGACGGTGCTCGAGGTCATCACCGGCGTACGGATCGCATGCGGCGCGAGGCGCAGATGCGCGCGCGCGACATCGTCGTAGGTGACGGGCAGCGCGTCGCCGGCAGGCGATGTCACGCGTCGTGCCAGTGGGCGAGGGCGGCACGCGCTACGTCCGCGCCCCATTCCTGCACAAAATGTCCCGCTTCGGCGTGTATCCAGGGCTCGGCGCAGCGGCGGATGTGTGCGTGTAAGGCGCGCATCGGCTCGAGCCCGAGCACCGGGTCGGTCGCGCCGATCGCCATGAAGGCATCGCCATTCCAGGCATTGCGCCACCAGTCGCGCGCGCGGCGCGAGATCGCCGCGCCGGGCGCATCCGGCGCGTCCGGGACGAGCTGCGGAAAACGGCGCACGCCGCCTTTATACGAGACGTCGGGGAAGGGCGCCTCGTAGGCCGCCGCCTCGGCCGCGGACAGGACCGGGCAGGCGCGCGCGAGCAGCTTCGCGCAATCCAGGTTCGGATTCTTCGCAACGTATGCGCGCCAGGCGCGGAACCCTTCGGTGAGCGCTGTGTCGCCGGTGCCAAGCGCGGTGTTCATCACCAGCAGGCGTACGTAGCGCGCGGGCGCCTCCATCGGCAGCGTCAAGCCGAGAATGCCGCCCCAGTCCTGCACCACCAGTGTGACGTTGCGCAGGTCGAGCCGCTCGACGAACTCGAGCAGGAAGGCGCGATGAAAATCGAAGGTAAAGGCGTCATCGTCGGCAGGCTTGTCGGAGCGGCCGAAACCCGGAAGATCCGGCGCGACGACGCGCGCGCCGCTCGCGAGGAACGGCGGAATCATCTTGCGGTAAAGGTAGCTCCAGGTCGGCTCGCCGTGCAGGCACAGGAAGGTCTGCGCCGGTGCCGGCGAATCCGCAGGCCGCTCGTCCACATAGTGAATCCGCATGCCGCGCCACTCGAGCGTGCGGGGCGCATAGTCGAAGCCCGGCAGCTTGGCGAAGCGCGCCTCGGGCGTGCGCAGGATCTCGCTCATGCAGTCATTCTATGCCCGCGGCGTAGAATCGGGCGCCACCGCAGGCGCGCAGGAAAGGGGAGGGACATGGACTACTCGAAATATCAGGATCTGAAGGTTCGGCCTGTCGAGCCGGGCATCGTCGAAGTCGTCATGGGCGAGGAAGGCAAGCTTTCGGTTGCGACCGAGCGGCAGCACGCGGAGCTCGCCGAAGTCTGGCTCGACATCGACCGCGACCCGGACGCGCGCGTCGCGATCCTGCGCGGCGCCGGCAAGGGGTTCTCGGCAGGCGGCGACCTGGCGATGGTCGAGAAGATCACGGTCGATTTCGCCGCGCGTGCGCGCGTCTGGCGCGAGGCACGCGACCTTGTCTACAACATCATCAACTGCTCGAAGGTGGTGGTGTCGGCGATGCACGGGCCAGCGGTCGGCGCCGGACTGGTCGCCGGGCTGCTGTCCGACGTCTCGATCGCGGCGAAGAACGCGCGCATCATCGACGGGCACACGCGCCTCGGCGTGGCCGCGGGCGACCATGCCGCGATCGTCTGGCCGCTGCTCTGCGGAATGGCGAAGGCGAAGTACTACCTGCTGACCTGCGACCAGCTCTCGGGCGAGGAAGCCGAGCGCATCGGCCTGGTGTCGCTGACCTGCGAGGAAAGCGAGCTGCAGGCGAAGGCGCTCGATGTCGCGCGGCGCCTTGCCGCGGGCGCGCAGACCGCGATTCGCTGGACCAAGTACAGCCTGAACAACTGGCTGCGCATGGCGGGGCCGACTTTCGATACCTCGCTCGCACTGGAATTCATGGGCTTTACGGGTCCCGAGGTGAAAGAGGGGGTCGCCTCGCACCGCGAGAAGCGCGCACCGAAGTTTCCGCCGCCGCCGCAGTTCTAGCGGCCGGCGTCGTCCGCTACTGCGGCTCGGTAAAGTCGAGATTCTCGCCCGCCGTTTCGCTCGGCGCAGCGAATTCGGGCGCAGCCCCGGCGGGCGTCGGCGCCACGCCGCTCAGTGCCTGCTCCAGGTCGCGCACGATGTTGGCGGTGTCGGGGCCGATACGTCCCATGTAGGCGAGCACGATGCGCACCGGCAGGTCGACGAGCGTCGGATCCGGATGATCGCGCAGGTGCGCGACGTTCTGCAGCGCGGGCACGATAGAGTTGGCACGCGCGCCCGGCATCGCGGATTCGATGCCCTGGATGATCGCGGACTGCGCGCGGGCGATTCCGGAGAGCAGTTCCGCGAGCTGCTGCGTGGAGATTTCGGCCATGGCGCTTCCCTTGTGCGGACGTTCGCCGATGGTAACATCGGCGCGCGCCGGCGGAGCGCGGCGCAGTGCGCGAGGCGAGCGATGTTTTCCTGGAAACGGCCCGATAATCTCGGCGTGCGCGATGGGCGGCTGGCGCCCTGCAAGCGAACGCCGAACTGCGTCTCGAGCCAGGCTGATCCGGCCGACCGCAAGCATTACATTGCGCCGCTCGCGTTCCAGGGTGCAGCGGAGCCAGCGATGGCGGCGCTGAAGCGCGCCGTCGAGACGGCGCCCGGCGCGCGCGTGGTGCGCGCCGATCCCGACTACCTCTATGCGGAATTCCGCAGCCGCGTAATGCGCTTTGTCGACGATGTGGAGTTCGCGCTCGATCGACGCGACGGCGTGTTCCAGGTGCGCTCGGCGTCACGCGTCGGAAGGCACGATTTCGGCGTCAACCGCGCGCGCGTCGAGGCACTGCGCGGGGCGCTCGCGGCATCGCTCAGGCGCTGAGCTCGAGGATCACCGGCTGGTGATCGGAAGCCTGGCACTGCGCGTCGATGCGCAGCGCCCTGACCCGCGGCGCGAGATCTTCGCTCACCAGGATGAAATCACAGCAGTACGGCGATCCGGCGTATTCCGCATCGTAGAGCCGGAAGCTCGGCGGGTGCGGCGCGGCGTCGTGCAGCAGGCGCCAGGCGTCGCGCAGGCGCGGCGTCGCGTCTTCGAACGGCGCGCACAGGCGCTCGTGGAGCGGATCATCGCTCGGCAGGTTGAAATCCCCGGTGACGATCGCGGCGCGCGGCCGCGGGCGATGCTGAAACGGCCCGCCATCGTCGCGCGGCGGCGGCGCGACGCCTGCCTGCGCGCAGGCTTCGGCATGCAGCGCACGCAGGCGCTCGACCTGCGCGGTGCGCTGCGTCTGCGAGTAATACTCGAGGTGCGTGGTGGTCACCCGCAGTGCACCCCAGGGCGCCAGGATCTCGGCCTCGAGCGCGATGCGCGGCATGCTCGGTGCGCTCGCGTCAGGCGGCCAGGGCAGCGCGTGGCGCAGGACGCGGCCGACGGGAAAGCGAGAAAGAATCAGGTTTCCGAAACGACGCCGTCCGCCGTTGTCATCCGGGACGTCGACGCTCCAGCCGCTGCTCGCGGCGAAGCCGGGGAACTCGGCGGCCAGCGCCGCGAATTGATCCTCGCCGCCGCTTCCGGGAAGCGTGGAGAAGTTCGCCGCAACCTCCTGCAGGCACAGAACGTCAGGGTCGCAGAGCGCCCGGGCGGTCTGCGCGATGCGCGCCGGGTCGACCCGGCCATCGACACCGCGGCACCACTGGATGTTCCAGTTCAGCAGGCGCATGCCGCGATGGTACTGCGCCGGCGCGCGCTTACCAGATCACCAGATCTTGCGGATAGGGCCTGACGTCCGGGCGCAGCGTGCTCGGCGGGGCGCGACGCAGCATGCTGGCGTCGTTTCGCGCGTCGTAGGCCGCCGCATAGCGCACGTTCTTCTGCATTTCGTCGATGTAAAGATTTTGCCCGTCGAAATGCGAAGTCGCGTAGTTATAGGCGCGCGCGAGATCCTGATCGAGCCGCCGCATCGCATTGCTGAAAAATACCGGCGTCTTGCGCACCAGGTCGTCGCCGGAGCTGAACATGACCTGCACGCTTCCGTCGGGCAAAGTCTTGCGTGCCAGCCCGCCGAGCAAGAACTCGGGGTAGAGCCGGTCGCGGCATTTTTCCAGATAACAGCGATCCGACATCTGCGCAATGATGTCCGCCGAACCGAGCATGCAACCGACGCGCTGCAACAGCCGATCGGCAAGCGTGATGCTCGAAACGGGTCGCTCGTAGCCCGTGTAATGCAGGAGCTGCGAAATTTCATCCGCGCGGTCGCTCAGACCACGGTCTTCCAAGTAACCGCCCAGGAACTTCGCGCCGCGCGAGACATGCGTCAGGGTGTACTCGGAACCGTAGCGGTGCCGCCGGTCGCGCTTGTGGCGCAGGTAGCCGATGTCGTGAAACAGTGCAGCGATGACGCCGTCGGTGAAGATTCGCGCCGGCAGCTGAGGCGAGCCGTTGACGCGCCCGCGCTCGTAGCCATCCATGAGCCGTGCCATTGCGAGTGTGACGTCGAGCACGTGCTGCAGGTCGTGATACTCGGTGTCGCAGGCGTGATAGTCGGAGTGCGTGCCGTTGTACATCCGAAGCGCGTCGCCGAAGGCGGTCTGGATCGCGGTGCTCGATGCGGCCGGGTAGCGGCTCCGGTAGAGACGCAGAACCTCTGCCTCGACCGCGTCGGCATCGGTGGTACGAACCTGGTCGGTAACGTCGTGATCGTTGCGACGCATCGCGGATCAGGGCGCCGTCCCGCACGGGGTGCAGTCGAGCGCCCCCGTGGCGGGAACGGTGACATGTCGGGCGCCCTTTTTCCTTATCATTCTGTCGCTTGGCATGGCCTACGCGGCGCCTCTTCTCCTGGCTCGCATCCGGCGCTAGGATGATAATCGAAAGGGTGTGTGGGTGACGTGACTTATGCCACTAAGCCCTCATTTGGCTTGACCTCTGGCCGACGCTTCGGGGCCTGCCCGGAACGGCGCGAAGGCGGCGCGTGAGCAACGTCTCATTAACCGACGAAGAGCAACATTCGATCCGTACGCGGCTTACGATGCTCGAGCTCGAGCATGGCGATCTGAACGACATCATCGATCGCCTGGGGGAAGATCCGGCGCAGGATCAGCTGCAGCTGCGCCGCCTGAAGAAGCGCAAGCTCCACCTGAAAGATCAGATTACGCGCCTTCAGGCGCGCCTCATTCCCGACATCATCGCGTGATTGCGCTGATTCAGCGCGTCACGCAGGCGTCGGTCGCAGTCGGCGATCAAGTGCTCGGCCGCATCGGCCCGGGGCTGGTCGCGCTGATCGGTGTCGAGCGCGGTGATGGCGATGCGGGCGCCGAGCGGCTCCTCGAGCGCGTGCTCGGCTACCGCGTGTTCGCGGATGCCGAGGGCCGCATGAATCGATCGCTCCGCGATATCGCCGGCGGCCTGCTCGCGGTGCCGCAGTTCACCCTGGCGGCGGAAACCGGAAAGGGCACGCGGCCCGGGTTTTCGAGCGCCGCTGCGCCGGACGAGGGAGCGCGCCTGTTCGCGCGCTTCGTCGCGTTGGCGCGTGCGCGTCACGCGCCGGTCGAAACCGGGCGCTTCGGCGCCGACATGAAAGTCAGCCTGGTCAACGACGGACCGGTCACCTTCTGGTTGCAGGTGAAACCGCGGGGTGAATGAATTGGCGCGGGGTGGCGAAACGGCTAAGCTTGGCGCGACACCGCCCGTCGCCCCAGACCCAGTCCCCGGGATGTTTGACCAGTTCGTCGGAACCAAGCCGGTCGAAGCACGCCATCGTTTCAACGAGGCCGCGCTCGAAACCTATCTGCGTGCGCAGCTGCCAGAGTTCCGCGGGCCGCTCGAGGTCGAGCAGTTCAAGGGCGGTCAGTCGAACCCGACCTATCGATTGACCGCCGGCGGCAAGCGCTACGCCTTGCGTCGCAAGCCGCCCGGCAAGCTGCTGCCTTCGGCGCACGCCGTAGATCGCGAATTCCGCGTGATCAGCGCGCTCTACAAGACGGGATTCCCGGTCGCGCGGCCCTACGTCCTGTGCGAGGACGATTCGGTAATCGGGACGATGTTCTACGTGATGGACTGCGTCGACGGGCGCGTGCTCTGGGACCAGTCGCTGCCCGACATGACGCGCGCCGGGCGGCAGGCAATCTGGGCCGAGCTCAATCGCGTAATCGCGCTGCTCCATTCCACCGACTACAAAGCGGTGGGTCTGGAAGGGTTTGGTCGGCCGGGCAACTACATCCAGCGCCAGATCGACCGCTGGACCAAGCAGTACCGCGCCTCCGAGCTCGAGCGCATCGAGCCGATGGAGAATCTCATCGCCTGGCTGCCGCAGAACATTCCGCCCAGCGACGAGACAGTGATCGTGCACGGCGATTTCCGGCTCGACAACACCATCTTTCACCCGACCGAGCCCAAAATTCTGGCGGTGCTCGACTGGGAGCTATCGACGCTCGGCCATCCGCTCGCCGATTTCGCCTATCACTGCATGAGCTGGCATATTCCGCCGGGCAAGTTCCGTGGCATCGCCGGGCTGGATCATGCCGGTCTCGGCATCCCGACCGAGCGCGAATACATCGAGATGTATTGCAAGCGCACCGGTCGGGGCGGCGTGTCCGAGTCGGACTGGGACTTCTACATGGCGTACAACCTGTTTCGCATCGCTGCGATCATTCAAGGTATTGCCAAGCGGGTGGTCGACGGGACGGCGGCATCGAGCCATGCCGCGGAAACCGGCGAGCGCGCGAAAGTCATGGCCGAGCTCGGCTGGCAGCAGGTCGAGAACATTCTGAAACGCACTGCCTAGGGAGACACATCATGGATTTCGCCTATTCCCCAAAAGTCGAGAAATTGCGCAAGCAGCTGCTCGAGTTCATGGACCAGTACATCTATCCGAATGAGGACAAGTATTACGCGCATGTGCGCAGCGACAAGCGCTGGGAGCCGGTGCCGATCATCGAGGAGCTGAAGCCGATCGCGCGCAAGGCCGGATTGTGGAATCTGTTCCTACCGCGCTCGCCGCGTGCACCCGAAGGGCTGTCCAACCTCGAGTACGCGCCGCTGTGCGAGATCATGGGGCGCGTGAGCTGGTCGCCGGAGGTGTTCAACTGCTCGGCGCCCGACACCGGCAACATGGAGACGATCGAGCGCTACGGCACCGAAGAGCAGAAGGACAAGTGGCTCGAGCCGCTGCTGCGCGGCGAGATCCGCTCCGCGTTCCTGATGACCGAGCCGCAGGTGGCGAGCTCGGACGCGACCAACATCGAATGCCGCATCAAGCGCGAAGGCAACGAGTACGTCATCAACGGGCGCAAGTGGTGGTCGAGCGGCGCCGGCGATTCGCGCTGCAAGGTCTACATCCTGATGGGCAAGACCGATCCGGACAATACGTCGCGCCACGCGCAGCAGTCGATGATCCTCGTGCCCGCGGGTCTGCCGGGAATCACGATCCTGCATCACCTGAACGTGTTCGGCTACGACGACGCGCCGCACGGCCACATGGAGATCGACCTCAAGGACGTGCGCGTGCCAGCGTCGAACATCCTGCTCGGCGAGGGGCGCGGATTCGAGATCGCGCAGGGCCGTCTCGGGCCGGGCCGGATCCACCACTGCATGCGCCTGATCGGCCAGGCCGAGCGTGCGCTCGAAAAGATGTGCAAGCGCGCGACCGAGCGTGTGGCGTTTCACCGCACGATCGCCGAGCAGGGGGTGACACGCGAGCGCATTGCCGAGGCACGCATCATGATTGATTCGGCGCGCTTCATGGTGTTGCACGCCGCCTGGAAGATGGACACGGTGGGCAACAAAATCGCGAAGAAGGAGATCGCGATGATCAAGGTGCTTGCGCCGAACATGGCCTGCAAGGTGATCGACTGGGCGATGCAGGTGCACGGCGGTGGCGGCGTGTCGGATCGCTTCGGCCTGGCGTTCGCCTACGCGCATGCGCGCACGCTGCGCTTCGCCGACGGTCCGGACGAGGTGCACCGCAACGCGATCGCCAAGCAGGAGATCGCCGAGCAGACCTCGATCGAGGAGTCGCTCGCCAAGGCAAAGCGGGCTTAATCGGCGCGCGGTGCCGACTTCGCGCGGCGCTTGCTAGTGCGTGGCGCCGCGGTAGGTCTCGAGAATCCGATCGCGCCAGCTGTCGTCGCGCATCAGATCCGAAGGCGGGTCCGCGAGTAGGCCGCGCCTGCGGAGGTCCTTGCCGAAGATCTCCACGATGCGCTGCGGGGTGAGGTCGTCGGTGTGCGCCTGCCAGGCCTGTTCTTCGGACTCGTCGCGAAAGCAGAACGCTTTCCATAGCACCGAGAGACGGACCTGCGCGGTGTCGTACGCGGCGACCAGGCGCTCCGCGCTGCGGATCTCCCAGCGCCGCTCGACCAGGTGCAGACGCGCGTCGTACTCGACCGCGTTGCCTGGCAGAAATTCGCCCGGTCGGCCGATCTGCCCCACGCGGTGATACATGTACTCGTTGTCGGCGAGTACCGCGCAGTTGCTGTACGGCGTGCGTACGCTGCATGACGGCGCATCGAGCCCGTCCGGCCAGTATTCGAAGGCGCCGCCTTCGCCTGCGTAGAACCAGGTGATCGCCGAGGCGACCGGGATCGCCCAGGCGTGAAACAGGCCCGAGTAACCCATCGGTGCGAGCAGCCAGCTCGGCACCTCGCGGCTGTGCGCGCCGCGAAAAAACGGCAGGTCGAGGTGCGGTTCGGAGGCCGGTGCCGGCGGATTGAGATTGGTCATCATCGCGAGCGGCCGGATCACGCGCGCGCCGAATGCGGCCTGCGCGGCCTCGATGAAGATCGGGTTGCGGAAGTAGGTCTCGGCACCGGGAAAGGTGACCTTTCCGCCCAGCGCCCAGAAATTGCGAAACCAGGCCGACGAGGTGGCCCGTCCCGGGTCGCGGTGCACCGCGGCGATGGTCTTGTAGGGCGCGCCGCGGTGAATCAGGTCGAGGACGCCGTCCGGATCGGCGAAGGCTGCGTCGATCCGCGTCGGGGGCGCGAGCGGTTCGCTTGACCGAACGGTCGGCGCGACGGAATTCATGTGCCGCAGTGTGCGCGCGCACAATCGGGTCGTCGAGGCCGTTTCGCGCCGGCGCGCCGGATTCGCGAACCGCCGGCTTGACGAAGTGGTCGCGTTTCCCAGAATGGCTCTGCGTGTGCCGCGCAGAGGAGGCCTCGATGGCAATCGAAATCGTGCCCATCACGCCGGGCTTTGGCGCCGAGATCGGCGACGTCGACCTGTCGCGGCCGCTCGCCGGCGAGGACCTGGCGGCAATCGAGGAGGCCTTTTGGACCTATGCGGTGCTCGTTTTCCCTGAGCAGAAGCTCACCGGCGACCAGCACCTCGCGTTCGCCGCGAACTTCGGCCCGCACGAGACCACCATCCAGGTCTACCGTCCTGGCAAGGACAAGGATCTTCGCCTGCGCAAGGAGTTCGCCGACGTCTCGAACCTCGACCCCGAGGGTCAGATCTGGGGGCGCGACAGCCGCACTCGCATGTTTCAGATGGCGAACCGCATCTGGCATACCGACAGTTCGTTCAAGAGGGTGCCGGCACTTGCCTCGCTGCTCTATGCGCGCTCGATCCCGCCAATCGGCGGGCACACCGAGTTCGCCGACGAGCGCGCGGCTTACGACGCGCTGCCCGAGGAGACCAAGGCGCGTCTGGAGGGGCTGGTCGCCGAGCATTGCATCGTGCATTCGCGCATGCGCCTGGGCTTTACTGCGTTCACCGAGGAGGAGCGTGCCGGCATGCCACCGGTGCCGCAGCTGCTCGTGCGTACCCTGCCCCAGAGTGGGCGCAAAACCCTGTACCTCGCTTCGCACGCGGGCCGCATCCTGGGAATGCCCAAAGCCGAGGGGCGAGCGCTGATCGACCAGCTCATGGCGCACGCCACGCAGCGCCAGTTCGTCTACACCCATCGCTGGCGCCCGCACGATCTGGTGATGTGGGACGACCGCTGCACGATGCACCGCGGCACCGATTTCGACGACCTGCGCTGGCCGCGCGACATGCAGCGCGCAACCGTTTCCGACGTCGCCAACAGCTGCGAGCAGGAGGGCGTTCAGGCCGCGCTGGCCTGAACGCCCGATCGGACGGCGGATCTAGGCGGCCGCCGGCAGCCCGGCGAGCGCCATCGCGAGCTCGGCCTCGTCGTAGTTCTGATCGACGAGCTTGCCGGCGAAATAGTCCATGTACGCTTGCATGTCGAAGTGGCCGTGGCCGCAGAGGTTGAACAGAATAACCTCGGACTTGCCTTCGCGCTTGCAGCGCAAAGCCTCGTCGATCGCGCCTTTCACGGCGTGGTTCGCTTCCGGTGCCGGCAGAATGCCCTCGGTACGGGCGAACTGCACGCCGGCCGCGAAGCATTCCTTCTGGTGGTAGGCAACGGCGTCGAGCAGGCCGAGCTCCTTGCAGTGCGAGACGAGCGGCGCCATGCCGTGGTAGCGCAGCCCGCCGGCGTGGAATCCCGGCGGGGTGAACGTCGAGCCGAGGGTGTGCATCTTGACGAGCGGCGTCAGATGACCGGTGTCCCCAAAATCGTAGGCGTATTTGCCGCGCGTCAGGCTCGGACAGGCCGACGGTTCGACCGCGACGACGCGCACCTTCTTGCCGCCGCGCAGCTGCGCGCCGATGAACGGAAACGCGAGGCCGGCGAAGTTCGACCCGCCGCCGGTGCAGCCGACGAGCACGTCGGGATAGTCACCCGCCATCTCGAGCTGTGCCATCGCCTCCTGTCCGACCACGGTCTGGTGCATGAGCACGTGGTTGAGCACCGAGCCCAGAGCGTATTTGGTATCGTCGTTGGTGGCGGCCACCTCGACCGCCTCGGAGATCGCGATGCCGAGGCTCCCGGGGTGGTCCTTGTTCTGCGCGAGGATCGCCTTTCCGGATTGCGTCTCCGGCGACGGTGAAGGGATGCAGGTCGCGCCATAGGTTTCCATCAGCGCACGCCGGTAGGGTTTCTGGTTGTACGACACGCGCACCATCCACACCTTGATCTCGATGCCGAACAGCGCGCCAGCGAACGCGAGCGACGAACCCCATTGCCCCGCGCCGGTCTCGGTGGTGATCTTCTTGACCCCGGCCTCCTTGTTGTAGAACGCCTGGGCGACCGCGGTGTTCGGCTTGTGGCTGCCGGCGGGCGACACGCCCTCGTACTTGTAGTAGATCTTGGCAGGCGTCTGCAGCGCCTTTTCCAGGCGCCGCGCGCGAAACAGCGGCGAGGGGCGCCATTGCCGATAGACCTCGCGCACGGGTTCTGGAATCTCGATTTCGCGTTCGGCACTTACCTCCTGCGCGATCAGTGCCATCGGAAAGAGCGGCGCGAGGTCGTCCGGACCGACCGGCTGCTTGGTCCCCGGGTGCAGCACCGGCGGCGGCGGCGCGGGCAGGTCCGCCATGATGTTGTACCAGTGCTTTGGGATGTGCGTTTCGTCGAGGACGTACTTCACCGAGTCTGTCATGAGCGTCTCCTCCTTGAGCAGCAGAGTTTAAACCGGGCGACCGGCCGGCCGCGCGCGCGTCAGCTTTTCAGCACCTCGCCGATCACCGCCGCCGCTTTGAGCAGTTCCTCTTCGGAGTTGAGGATGTCCGGGCACATGCGCAGCCGGTCGCCGCGTGCGTCGGTGGTCACGCCCTGCGCCGCGGCGGCCTTCACGAGGCGGCTCGCCTCGGGATGGACAATGCTCACGAAAGCGCCGTAATCGTCGCTTACCCCCTCGGCCGTCACGCGCGCGACGCGAAACAGGGCGTCGGCGAGCAGGCTTTTCTGATGCAGGTTGTAGGCGCGCAGCCGCTCGACGCCGATTCCAAGGGTAAGTTCGAGGCCGGCGCGCGCCTGCGAGAAGGTGAATACGGGCGGCGTCGACTCCAGCCAGGCGTCGCCACCGACGCCGAATTCGGGCGGCTCGGCGCGCTGATAGGCGAACGGTTCGCGCTTCGCGAACCAGCCCGTGTCGAGCGTGCGCAAGGTTTCGACCAGGCCGGGACGCACGTAGAGCCAGCAGGCGCCCGGGCCGCCGCGCGTGTATTTGTACGAGCCGCCGACGGCGAAGTCGACATCGAGCGCCGCCAGGTCGAGGGGCAGCACTCCGGCGTGATGGTAGACGTCGAGCAGCACGAGGGCGCCCGCGGCATGCGCATCGCGCACCAGGCGCCGCAAGCCGGTGACCAGCTCCGCGGTGCGGAACATCACGCTCGAGACGACGATCAGCTCGGCCTGCTCGACCGAGAGCTCGGGCCAGGGGGTGACGCGCAGCGCGATGCGTCCGCGCTTGCGGTAATTGCGCAGGATGAAGTCGATCGAATCGAACTCGCCGTCGGTTGTCGCCACGCGCGGCTGGCCGTCGAGCGCATTGAGCACCGCGCGCAGACCCTGGCCGGCGCTCGACTTCGGAACAATGCAATCGGGCCGCGGGGCGCCGACCAGCGCCGCAGTGAGCGCCCGGAATCGCTCGCGCTCGGCCAGCCAGCCGTCCCAGGCCGCGCCCAGGTCTCGATACCAGGCATCGAGCGAGGCCTGCACGTCCTGCGCCGCCTGGTCGGGAGGTCTGCCGAGCGAGTGGTTTGCGAGGTAGATGTCGCGCCGCGCCAAAACGCGCGTGAACAGCGGGCAGATATGCTCGCGCAGGCGTTCTGCGTCGAGCGGTCCGCGCCCGAGCGCGCGCACCGCTGCGTCGATGTCGCCGGAGGTCGTGCTCATCTGCGCGCGCTCATCGCTTCCGGATCTCGGTGCGCACGTCGGTCAGTTCCGGGAACAGCGTGACCTCGAGCGTCCCGCGCAGATAGGGCACGCCGGAGGTCCCGCCGGTTCCGCGCTTGAAGCCGATCGTGCGCTCCACGGTCTTCAGGTGGCGAAAGCGCCAGAGCTGATAGTTCTCCTCGACGTCGACCAGCTTTTCGCACATTTCGTAGGCGTCCCAGTGGCGCGCGGGATCCTCGTAGATTGCCTTCAGGACATCGACCACGCCGTCGTGACGCTGGTAGCGCTGCGTCCAGTCGCGCGTCACCCGCGCCGCCGGAATCGGCAGGCCGCGGCGTGCGAGATGGCGCAGGAATTCGTCATACAGGCTCGGCTGCGCGAGCAGGCGCGACAGCCAGGCATGCGTCGCCGGCGCGTGCCGATAGACGTCGATCAGGCGCGCATTCTTGTTGCCGAGCAGGAATTCGATGGCGCGGAACTGGAACGACTGCAGGCCCGAGGCCGGTCCGAGGCTGTCCCGGAACTGCACGTACTCCGACGGCGTGAGGGTCTCGAGCACTGCCCATTGCTCGAACAGCTGGCGCTGGATCTGTTTGACGCGCGCAAGGATCTTGAAGCAGGGACTGAGCTGGTCGGCCTTGACGTGGTCGATCGCCGCGCTCAGCTCGTGCACCATGAGCTTCATCCAGAGCTCCGAGGTCTGGTGCTGAATGATGAACAGCAGCTCGTCGTGATGCGCGGAGCGCGGCTGCTGTGCGGCGAGAATGCGATCCAAACAGAGATAGCCCCCGTAGGAGCTCTCGTCGGTCAGCTCGAGAATGATGCCGGGATCGGTCGCGGAATCGGCCATAGCGAGCCTGGTGGCGCGCCTGCGGTCTGGCGCAGGCGCAATGTTATCCGACGCGTCCGCAGGGCGGCAATGCGTGCATCCTATAATCGCGCTTCGGACTGGGGAGGTGGGCAATGATCAAGCTCTGCGGTTTTCGCGTCAGCAACTATCACAACAAGGTGCGCCTCGCGCTGCTCGAAAAGGGCATCGCGTTCGAGGAGGACGAAAACTGCCGGCCTTCGCAGAAGGACGAGTGGCTTGCGCGCTCGCCGATGGGCAAGGTGCCAATACTCGAAGTCGACGGCGCCACGCTGACCGAGTCTCAGGTGATCTGCGAGTACCTCGAGGACGCGTATCCCGAGAAGCCGCTCTATCCGAAGGACCCGATCGCGCGCGCCAAGGTGCGCGAGCTGGTCACGCATATCGAGTGGCACATGGAGATGGTCGCGCGTCGCCTCTATGCGCAGGCCTTTTTCGGCGGCACGGTGAGCGACGAGGTGAAGCAGTCGGTGGCGAAGGACATCGCGCGGGGCGCGCGTACCCTGAAGGCGCTCGTGCGCTTCGATCCTTTTTTCGCCGGCAAGGAGCTGACGCTGGCCGACGTCACCGCGTTCATCCATCTGCCGCTGGTGTCGCTTTCGACCAAGATCGTTCTGGGTCAGGATGCGCTAGAGGGCGT
>JAJDNJ010000088.1 GCA_022340705.1 Betaproteobacteria bacterium | reverse complement strand
CACGTCCTCGACCTGGACGGGCTTGTTGAGCTCGCGCGCGACCACCGCCTTTCCGCGTTTTGCCATTCGCTTCAATGCCCCTTTAAAACAAAGCTAGAACTTACGCGAAGTATAGCCCGTAGCGCCAGTAGGGCACTGTGGCCTTTGTCCGGAATCAACGGCTTGTGGCCGCCGTGCATCGCCGGCAAAGGGCCGGGATCTGCCCCGATCCTGCCCAGCAGGACTAAGGGGAAAGCGGTCCAAATGCCCGCGGAGGGCTGCGGTCCGGAAGGTGCGCGGGATGCGCCTAGAGGCCGCCGTTCACGACCAGGCACTGCCCGGACACGTAGTCGCTGTCCGGGCTGCAGAACAGGTAGACCGAACCTGCCGCCTCCTCGGGGGTTCCGCCGCGACCGAGCGGAATCATCTGGTTCATCATCGCGATCCGCCCGCCCTGGATGCCGACCTTGACCTTGCGTCCCTGGACCTCGATCTCGCCCGCCTCGCCCTCCTGCAGCGGAGTCGTCAACCGCGTCTGGATGTAGCCGAACGCAACCGCGTTGACCGTGACGCCGTAGCGTCCCCATTCCTTGGACAGCGCTTTGGTCAGGCCGATGATGCCGGCCTTTCCCGAGGAATAGTTCGACTGGCCGGCGTTGCCGTTCACCCCCGAGGTCGAGGAGATGTTCACGACCTTGCGCATCACGTGCTTGCCCGCCTTGCGCTCGGCGTCGACCACCGGGCGGAAATACTGCTGAAATGCGCGCAGGATGCGGAACGGCGCAGTGAGATGCACGTCGATGATGGCGTACCACTGCTCGTCGGACATCTTCTGGATCACGCTGTCCCAGGTGTAGCCGGCGTTGTTCACCACGATGTGACAGCCACCGAAGGCATCGACCGCGGTCTTCACGATCCGCTCGCCGAAATCCTTGGCGGTGACGTCGCCGACGCAGGCGACCGCGCGCCCGCCCTGCTTCTCGATCGCCACCACCGTCTCGTGCGCCGGCGCTTCGTCGATGTCGTTGATCACGACTGCCGCGCCGTCACGTACCAGACGCTGCGCGATGTTCTGCCCAATCCCGCGGCCCGAACCGGTAACGATCGCCACGCGTCCGTCAAGCTGTCCCATCCGTCTGCTCCCCCAGAAAAAGCATGTCACTCTAGCCAGTCCCGGCCGGGATCGCCAGAAGCGCGCTGCGAAACGACAGTGCCTGTGCGCGCGCAGCCGCGCGCATGATTGACAGTAAAATTGCGCTTTGCCGACGAACCCCGGGCCGCGCCTCCCGCGTGGCCGTACATCGCGACTTTCCCCGAGGCCAGACATGATCAATCGCGACACGTTTTTTATCGGCGGCCAATGGGTCGCACCCTCCAACAAGGAAACCATCGAGGTCCATAACGCCGGCACGGGTGCCGTCATGGGCAGCGTGCCGGCCGGCGGCGAGCTGGACATCAACGCTGCGGTGGCCGCGGCGCGCGGCGCGCTCGAGGCCTGGAGCCAGACCCCCGTCGAGAAGCGCGCCGAATATCTCGAGAAGATTTCAGCCGGACTGAAGGCGCGCGCAGACGAGCTCGGCAAGCTCATCGCGCAGGAAGTCGGCATGCCGATCAAGCTCGCCGGACGCATCCAGGCGGGCCTGCCGATCGCGAATTTCGCCAACTACGCGAAGCTGGTCAAAGGCTTCAAGTTCGAGGAGACCGTCGGCAATTCGGTCGTCGTGCGCGAGCCGGTCGGCGTGGTGGGCGCGATCACGCCGTGGAACTACCCGCTGCACCAGATCACGCTCAAGGTCGCGCCTGCGCTGGCCGCGGGCTGCACGGTGGTGCTCAAACCCTCTGAGGTGGCGCCGTTCAATGCCTTTCTGCTCGCCGAGGTCGCCGAGTCGGTCGGCCTGCCGAAAGGCGTGTTCAATCTGGTGACCGGCCTGGGGCCGACGGCGGGCGAGGCGCTGGTCAAGCACCCCGAGGTCGACATGATCTCGTTCACCGGCTCGACGCGCGCGGGCAAGCGCATCTCCGAGCTCGCCGCGCAGACCGTGAAGCGCGTGGCGCTCGAGCTGGGCGGTAAGAGTGCGTCGGTCATCCTGGACGACGCCGACATCGCGAGCGCGGTCAAGGCAACGGTCAACGGCTGCTATCTCAACTCGGGCCAGACCTGCACCGCGCTCACCCGGATGCTGGTGCCGGAATCGAAGTACGACGAAGCGGCCAAGGCTGCAGCCGAGGTTGCCAAGGGTTTCACCCTCGGCGATCCGCTGTCGGAATCGACCAAGCTCGGTCCGCTCACCTCGGCCGCGCAGCTCGAGCGCGTGCGCCGCTACATCAAGAAGGGGCTGGAAGAAGGCGCGGAATTGCTGGCGGGTGGACCGGAGACGCCGGAGGGCCTGCCCGGCGGCTACTTCGTCAAGCCGACCGTGTTCGGCAAGGTCAAGCCGGGTTCGACCATCGAGCAGGAAGAGATCTTCGGGCCGGTGCTGTCGATCATCACCTACAAGGACGAAGACGAGGCGATCCGCATCGCCAACGACACGCCCTACGGGCTTGCCGGCGCGGTGTGGTCGAAGGACGAGGCGCGCGCGCAGAAGGTCGCGCGCCGCATTCGCGCCGGCCAGGTCGACGTCAACGGTGGCGCGTTCAACATGAACGCCCCGTTCGGAGGGTTCAAGCAGTCCGGGCACGGGCGCGAGGCCGGCGTGTACGGGCTGGAGGAGTTCCTCGAGTACAAGTCCCTTCAGCTGAAGGGCTGATCGACCCGGAGCTACGCGGGCAGCCGCGCCGCCGCCTCTGCGATCGCGGCGGCGAGCTCGGCGTAGTTCTGCGTGACACGAAACTGCGGAAACTGCGCCGCGATCGACGCTGGCGGGCGATAGAAGATTCCCGCGTCGGCGGCGGCGAGCATCGACGTGTCGTTGTACGAGTCGCCCGCCGCGACGATCGAGAATTCGAGCCCGCGCAAGGCTTCGACCGCGGAGCGTTTCTGGTCCGGCATGCGCAGGCGGTAGTTCGCGACGAATCCGCCGGCGTCGATCTCCAGTCGATGGCAGAACAGGGTCGGCCAGCCGAGCTGGCGCATGAGCGGGCGCGCGAACGCGTAGAAGGTGTCCGACAGAATGACGACCTGATGCTGCTCGCGCAGGTCGCCGAGAAACTCGGCTGCGCCGGGCAAGGGTCCCATGTCGGCGATCACCGCCTCGATATCGGCCAGCCGCAGCTTCTCGCGCGCCAGAATCTCGAGCCGATAGCGCATCAGCTTGTCGTAGTCGGGCTCGTCACGCGTGGTGCGGGTGAGCGCCTCGATGCCGGTGCGCCGGGCGACCTCGACCCAGATTTCGGGCACGAGCACACCCTCCAGATCCAGGCAGACGACGATCACGCGCAAGCTCCCCCGGTCGAGAAAAGGCGCGATGTTACCCCGAAGTAGAATGCGCGCACGCACCCTGGATTGGGAACGGCGATGAGGAAAACGGCCGCCTGGCTTGCGACCCGTGCTCTTGAGCAGCTCGGCGTGCGCTACACCTTCGGCATTCCGGGGGTGCACAACACCGAGCTCTACGACGAGCTGAACGCGTCGGAGACGATCGCGCCCGTGCTCGTCACGCACGAGCTGTCCGCTGCGTACATGGCCGACGCGATGAGCCGCCTGTCGGGCAGCGTCGGTACGCTCGCCCTCGTGCCAGCCTCCGGGCTGACCCACGCCGCGAGCGGCATTGCAGAGGCGCTGCTCGCTGGCGTGCCGATGCTGGTGATCTCGGGCGGCATTCGCACCGATCTGCCCTACGGCTACCAGCTGCACGAAATCGACTTGCACGCGTTCATGCGCGGGATCACCAAGGCGACCTTCCTGCCCAAGACCCATCGCGAAGTCCAGCCGATGATCTACGAGGCCTACCGGACCGCAACGCACGGCGAACCGGGCCCGGTGTTCGTCGAGCTGCCGGTAAACATTATGTTGATCCCGGGCGACGCCGACCCGATCCCCGAATACGACGAGGGCGAACCGGCGCGCATCCACGATGCGGCCGCCGTGTCCGCGGCCGTCGAGCTGCTGCGCGCCAGCCGCCGGCCCGGGCTGTTCGTGGGCTGGGGCGCGCGCAACGCGCTCGCCGAGGTAACCGGCATTGCCGAGCTGCTCCAGGCACCGGTCGCCACCACCTTGCAGGGGCTGTCCGTGTTCCCCGGCACGCACCCGCTGCACGTCGGCTTCGGCTTCGGCCCCGCCGCTGTGCCCGCGGCGCGCAATGCGTTTTCCGCTTGCGACTGCCTGCTCGCAATTGGCACGCGTTTCGCGGAACTTGCCACCGGCAGCTTCGGCACGAAGGTGCCGGAGAACCTGATTCACGTCGACATCAATCCGAACGTATTCAACCGCAACTACCCGGCCAAGGTGACGATCGAGGGCGACGCCGCCGCGGTCGGCGCTGCGCTGCTCCTCGGGCTGAAGAGCGCGGGCGGACCGCGTCCGGTCGACAGCGCGTTGCAGGATCGCATCCGCCGCGACAAGGCGGCCTACCGCGACGAGTGGTACGCGCACGACAGCAAGGGACGCGTCAATCCGGCGCGCTTCTTCGATGCGCTGCGCGCGCGCACGCCGCCCGACGCGCTGACCGTGATCGACGACGGCAACCACACCTACCTGACCGCCGAGCTCTATACCTTCAGCGAGCCGGGCAGCGTCGCGCTGCCGACCGACTTCAACTCGATGGGCTATGCCGTACCGGCGGCGATCGGCGCCGCCCTCGCCCGCCCCGGCAAACACGTCAACACCATCGTCGGCGATGGCGCCTTCGCGATGACCTGCATGGAGATCGCGACCGCGGTCGCGCAGGGTGTCGGCATCTGCTACTTCGTGTTCCACGACGGCGCGTTGTCGCAGATCACGCAGGCGCAGGAGACGACCTACAATCGCACGCCTTGCTCCGAGCTGCCGCCCCTGCGCCTCGAGGGCATCGCAGTCGCGACCGGCGCGCATTACCTCCGCCTCGGCACGGACGACGCGCTCGAACGCACGATCGACGAGGCGCACCGCGTCGCGGCGGCTGGCCGGCCGGTCATCGTCGACGTGCTGATCGACTACACCAAGCGCACCGCGTTCACGCGCGGCGCCGTGCGCACCAACCTCAAGCGCTTTCCGCTGCGTCAACAGCTGCGCATGATCGCCCGCGCACTGGTGCGCCGGATTACCGGATAAAAATGGGGTCAG